>NZ_CP151802.1:3630486-3933026 GCF_038446665.1 Lysobacter sp. FW306-1B-D06B
CAGACGACGCAGAACATCTTCCCCGCGACGGTGAAGACCAGGTCGTTTTCCCACTTGATCGAGGACTCCACCCCCGGCCAGCCCCCCACCCAGTCCTGCAGTCTGCTTCCGTCCATCGCCCCGCCCGCCCCGTGAAGAATGTGAATACGGGAAGTGTGCCAATATCCATCCATGGCCGCGCGCGAACGACTCCCGCCCTGGCATGAACGGATGCGTCTTCCCAACGGGCGCGAAGTACTGATACGTCCGATCCGCCCCGAAGACGCAGAACCGATTCGCGCCAGCTTCTCACTGCTCCAGCCGGAGGAAGTGCGCCAGCGCTTCCTGTACGCGCTGAACGAGATGTCGCCTGAAATGGCGGATCGAATGACCCGCATCAACCCGAAGAACGAATTCGCCCTGGTCGCGGCCGAGCCGCTGCCGCCCGGCGAGGCGCTGGTCGGGGCGGTGGCGCGCATTGCCGTGGACGACAACGGCCGGGAGGCGGAATTCGCCATCCTGGTCAGCCACTACGTCGCCAACATGGGCCTGGGCCGCTACCTGATGACGCGGCTGGTGAAATGGGCGCGCGGCAAGAAGCTGGACTGCGTCTACGGCGACGTGTTCGAACACAACCAGGCCATGCTCTCGCTGGCCGAATCGCTGGGCTTCGAACGCAGCGTGCAGCAGGAGCCCAACGGGCTCATCCGCGTGCGCCTGGACCTGAAGGGCAGCAAGGCGGCCTGAACCTGGCGGGCGCGCACGGGCCGGCCCGTTCGAAGGGGTGACTCCGGGGGGCCTTGCGGCAGGCAGAACCGCGCGTCCACGGCGAGCACCGCCGGGGGGCTCCACATGAGCATCAACGAAGAGCGCCTGAATCAGTTCCTGGGCCATGCGGTAGGCGACCTGGGCGCCGCGATCAGCGCGACCCTCATGCTGGTCGGCGACCAGCTCGGCCTGTATCGGGCGCTGGCCACCTCGCCGATGAGCGCCGCCGAACTGGCAACACGCACCGGCACGAACGAGCGCTACATCCGCGAGTGGCTCGGCAACCAGGCGGCGGGCGGCTACGTCGACTACGACCGCGACAGCGACACCTATTCGCTCAGCGCAGAGCAGGCGCTGTGCCTGGCCGACCCGGGCGGGCCGGTCGACCTGCCCGGTGCCTATTCGATCGTGGAAGCGACGTTCCACGCGCTGGAGAGGACGAAGGAAAACTTCCGCACCGGCAAGGGCATGGAATGGGGCGAGCACCACGCCTGCCTGTTCCATGGCACCGAGCGCTTCTTTCGCGCCGGCTACAACGCGCACCTCATCATGGAATGGTTACCGGCGCTGGACGGCGTCGTCGACAAACTGCGTGCCGGGGCGAAGGCGGCCGACGTCGGCTGCGGACACGGCGCAAGCACCACGCTGATGGCGCAGGCGTTCCCCGAATCGACCTTCATCGGCTACGACTATCACGCCCCGTCGATCGAGGTGGCGCGCGAACGTGCGCGCAAAGCCGGCGCGGGCAACGCGAAGTTCGAGACCGCCGACGCGACGGGCTACGCCGAAAAGGACTTCGACCTGATCTGCTTCTTCGATTGCCTGCACGACATGGGCGATCCGGTCGGCGCCGCGCGCCATGCGCTGCAGGCGCTGAAGTCCGACGGCTCATGCATGCTGGTGGAGCCGTTCGCCGGCGACAGCGTGGCGGAGAACCTCAATCCGGTCGGACGCGTGTACTACGGCGCGTCGTCGCAGATCTGCGTGCCGGTGTCGCTGGCGCGCAACGGGCCGGCACTGGGCGCACAGGCCGGCGAGGCGCGGCTGCGCCAGGTGATGACCGACGCCGGCTTCACGCGTTTCCGCCGCGCGACGCAGACGCCGTTCAATCTGGTGTTCGAAGCGCGGCCCTGACGGCGCGCGCTCAGCAATAAGGGCACGCATGTCGCGCCCAGGGTAGCGAGGGGGCACGCGTGGCGCGGGCAGGACGCCCGCGCCGCGCTTCTTCGCCGTTTCGCTCGCGACCGATCAGACGACGGTCAGGGTGACGTCGATATTGCCGCGCGTCGCGTTGGAGTACGGGCACACCTGGTGCGCCTTCTGCACCAGCGCTTCGGCCTGCTCGCGCGGCAGGCCCGGCAGCGAGATCTTCAGCTCGGCCTGGATGCCGAAACCGGTCGGCAGCGGACCGATGCCGACGGCGGCGTCGATCTTGGCGTCGTTCGGGAACGCGATCTTCTCCTTGCCGGCGACGAACTTCAGCGCGCCGATGAAGCAGGCCGAGTAGCCGGCCGCGAACAGCTGCTCCGGATTGGTGCCTTCGCCGCCGGCGCCGCCGAGTTCGCGCGGCGTGGTGAGCTTGACGTCGAGCGCGTTGTCGGACGAGACGGAACGGCCGTCGCGGCCGCCGGTGGAGGTGGCGTGGGCGGTGTAGAGGACCTGATCGAGGGACATGGGAAGACTCCTGGTTGGGGGGACAACGACGGGGTGGCCTTGCGGCCGGGTCTCATGGCGCGCCCTCGAACGGCGCGCCGCTTGTACGGTGCGATTGCCTTGCCGCGCGCCGCCTCAGCCGTTCCGGCCGAGTGCCTCGCGCAGCGATTCGAGCTGGTGCTTCATCGCGACGATCTCGTCCTGCGTGCATTCCGAGGCGCACAGCAGTTCCGACGGAACCGCGCGGGCTTTCGCCTTCAACGCCCGGCCCTCCTCGCTCAGTTCGACGATCACCTGCCGCTCGTCACGGCTGGCGCGCGTGCGCGTCACCAGACCCGACGCCTCCAGGCGCTTGAGCAGCGGCGTCAACGTCGCCGAGTCGAGGAACAGCTTCTCGCCGATCTCCGACACGCTCAGGCCGTCGCGCTCCCACAGCACCAGCATCACCAGGTATTGCGGGTAGGTCAGGCCCAGCGGCGAGAGCAGCTTGCGATAGACCTTGTTGAGCGCCAGCCCGGTGGAATACAGCGCGAAGCACAGCTGCTCGTCCAGATGCAGCAGGTTCTTCGCTTTGGGGGCCTTGGCGGTCGCGGTCTTCATGGGTCGAAAATTTACATAGCGCGCTATTCAATTGCAAGCGATCAATAGCGCGGCCACTGGAACGATGCGATCCGGCCGCGCCGATTCAGGCAGGTCATGCAGGAACCGGGTCTTCATCCGCCGGTCCCGTAAAATGCGGGCCTCTTTGCGCTGGGGGGTCACGGCCCTCCGGCGCTGCCCTCGTTTTTCACGTCCCCGCCCCCATCCCGATCCGATGCCGAAGTCCGCAATTCCGACGCCTCCCCTGCCCCGGTCCGGACACCAGCGCGCCTGGTGGCGCGCTCCGGCCTCGCCCTCCGCGCTGGCGTTCCACATCGCCACGGCCGCGGCCGCGCACGACGCGCCGCTGCTGGTGGTCGCGCGCGACAACCACGGCGCGCACCAGCTCGAATCGGACCTGCACACCCTGCTCGGTGCGCAGGCTGATCTGCCCGTGGTCACCTTCCCCGACTGGGAAACGCTGCCCTACGACCTCTTCAGCCCGCACCCGGACATCGTCAGCCAGCGCCTGGCCGCGCTGCACCGCCTGCCCACGCTCAAGCGCGGCATCGTGATCGTTCCGGTGCAGACGCTGCTGCAGCGGCTGGCGCCGCTCAAGCACGTGGTCGGCGGCAGCTTCGATGTGAAGACCGGCCAGCGCCTGGACCTGGATGCGGAAAAGCGGCGCCTGGAATCGGCCGGTTATCGCCACGTGCCGCAGGTGCTCGATCCGGGCGACTTCGCGGTGCGCGGCGGGCTGTTGGATGTCTACCCGATGGGCGCCGACCAGCCGTTCCGCGTCGAACTGCTCGACGACGAGATCGAGACGATCCGCGCGTTCGAACCCGAGTCGCAGCGTTCGCTGGAGAAGATCGACGCCGTCCACCTGTTGCCCGGCCGCGAAGTGCCGCTGGGCGATGCCGCGCTCAAGCGCGCGCTCGATGCCCTGCGCGACCGCTTCGATCTGGACACGCGCCGCAGCGCGCTCTACCAGGACCTCAAGGCGGGGTTGGCGCCGCCCGGCATCGAGTACTACCTGCCGCTGTTCTTCGACACGACCTCCACGCTGTTCGACTACCTCGCCAAGGACACGCTCCCCGTCATCGCCGATGGCGCGATGGAGGCCGCCGAACAATTCTGGAGCCACACCGGCGAGCGCTACGAACAACGCCGCCACGATCTCGAACGCCCGCTGCTGCCGCCCGACGCGCTGTACCTGTCGCCCGATGCGCTGCGCGCGCGCCTCAACGAGACCACGCGCGTGGAGATCTGCGGCGAAGGCCATGCGCAGCGCAAACGCGCGAGCGCACTGGGCGACCAACCCGCGCCGGCCTTGCCGATCGCCGCGCGCGACCACGCGCCGGCCGATGCCTTGAAGTCGTTTCTGTCGAGCTATCCGGGCCGCGTGCTGATCGCGGCGGATTCGCCGGGGCGTCGCGAGGCGTTGCTGGAGTTGTTGCAGGCGGCGGCGCTGAAGCCCGATGTACTGGCCGACTGGAATGCTTTTCTTCCCTCGCAGGCCGCGCAGGCGCTTCCCAGGTTCGCGATCGCGGTCGCGCCGTTCGAAGACGGTTTCGCCATCACCGAACCCGCGCTGGCCGTCCTCACCGAACGCCAGCTCTTCCCCGAGCGCGCCAGCCAGCCGCGCCGGCGCCGCCGCGTCGGCCGCGAGCCGGAAGCGATCATCAAGGACCTGGGCGAGCTCACCGAAGGCGCACCGATCGTCCACGAGGACCACGGTGTCGGCCGCTATCGCGGACTGGTCACGCTCGACGCCGGCGGCATGCCCGCCGAATACCTGGAGATCGAGTACGCCAAGGGCGACCGCCTGTACGTGCCGGTCGCGCAGCTGCACCTGATCAACCGCTATTCCGGTGCATCTGAGGAAACCGCGCCGCTGCATTCGCTCGGCGGTGAGCAGTGGGCGAAGGCCAAGCGCAAGGCCGCCGAGAAAGTCCGCGACGTCGCCGCCGAACTGCTGGAAATCCAGGCCAAGCGGCAGGCGCGTGCGGGACTGGCGATCGACGTGGACCGCGCGGCGTACGAACCGTTCGCGGCGGCGTTCCCGTTCGAGGAGACGCCGGACCAGCACTCGGCGATCGAAGCGGTGATCCGCGACCTCGCCTCGAGCCAGCCGATGGACCGCGTGGTCTGCGGCGACGTTGGCTTCGGCAAGACCGAGGTCGCGGTACGCGCGGCCTTCGTCAGCGCGATGAGCGGCAAGCAGGTTGCCGTACTGGTGCCGACCACGCTGCTGGCCGAACAGCATTACCGCAATTTCCGCGACCGCTTCGCCGACTGGCCGATCCGCGTGGAAGTGCTCTCGCGCTTCAAGACCAAGAAGGAAATCGAGACCGAACTGACCAAGGTCGCCGACGGCAGCATCGACGTGATCGTCGGCACGCACCGCCTGTTGCAGCCGGACGTGCGCTTCAAGGACCTGGGCGCGGTGATCGTCGACGAAGAACAGCGTTTCGGCGTGCGCCAAAAGGAAGCACTGAAGGCGTTGCGCGCGAACGTCCACCTGCTCACGCTCACCGCCACGCCGATCCCGCGCACGCTCAACATGGCGATGGCCGGACTGCGCGACCTGTCGATCATCGCCACGCCGCCCGCGCACCGCCTGGCGGTGCAGACCTTCGTCGTGCCGTGGGACGACATGCAGCTGCGCGAGGCGTTCCAGCGCGAGCTTTCGCGCGGCGGCCAGGTGTACTTCCTGCACAACGACGTGGAAAGCATCGGGCGCATGCAGCGCCAGCTTCAGGAGCTGGTGCCGGAGGCGCGCATCGGCATCGCCCACGGCCAGATGCCCGAGCGCGAGCTGGAACGGGTGATGCTCGACTTCCACAAGCAGCGCTTCAACGTGCTGCTGTCGACGACGATCATCGAGTCGGGCATCGACATCCCCAACGCCAACACCATCATCATGAACCGTGCCGACAAGTTCGGCCTGGCGCAGCTGCACCAGCTGCGCGGGCGCGTCGGCCGTTCGCACCACCGTGCCTACGCCTACCTCGTCGTGCCCGATCGCAAGGCGATCACCGAGGACGCACGCAAGCGGTTGGACGCGATCGCGGCGATGGACGAACTCGGCGCCGGCTTCACGCTCGCCACGCACGACCTGGAAATCCGCGGCGCCGGCGAACTGCTCGGCGAGGAACAAAGCGGACAGATGGCCGAGGTCGGCTTCAGCCTCTACACCGAACTGCTGGAGCGCGCGGTGCGTTCGATCCGCCAGGGCAAGCTGCCCGACGTGGACGGCCACGAGGTTCGCGGCGCCGAAGTCGAACTGCGCGTGCCCTCGCTGATCCCCGACGACTACCTGCCCGACGTGCACACGCGCCTGACGCTGTACAAGCGCATCAGCGGCGCACGCGACACGGAGGAACTGCGCGAGTTGCAGGTGGAGATGATCGACCGCTTCGGCCTTCTGCCCGACGCCGCCAAGCACCTGTTCGCCATCGCCGAACTGAAACTTCGCGCGACGCAGCTGGGCATCCGCAAACTCGACCTGGGCGACAAGGGTGGACGCGTGCACTTCGTCGAGAAACCCAACGTCGACCCGATGGCGATCATCAAGCTGATCCAGGGCCAGCCCAAGCTCTACCGGATGGAAGGCCCGGACAAGTTGCGCATGGCGCTGGAACTGCCCGATGCGCAGTCGCGCGTGCTGGCCGCGCGCGGCATCCTCACGGCACTTCAGCCGGCCGCGTGAGGTCGGCTAAGGTGGGCGGCATGAAACTGCCGCTCACCGCCCTTTCCTGCCTGCTGTTCCTTTCGGCCTGCGCTTCTTCGCCGCGCGTCGCCGATTCCGTTGCCCGTGTCGAAACCGGCGCCGCGATGACCTTCATCCTCGTGCGCCATGCGGAGAAGGCGGCCGACGGCAGCAACGACCCGCCGCTCACCGACGCCGGCCGCGCCCGCGCGCAGGCGCTCGCGCAGCGGTTGTCGCCGGTGCCGGTGATCGCGGTGTACACCACCGCGTTCCAGCGCACGCGCCAGACCGCGACGCCGACCGCGCAGGAGCACGGCTTGCCGCTGATCACCTACGACGCGAAGCAGCCGGCCACCGAATTCGCCGCGCTGCTGCGCGAGCGTCATGCGGGGCAGACGGTGCTGGTCGTCGGCCACAGCAACACGGTGCCGGACAGCGCCGCCGCGCTGTGCGCCTGCCAGGTCGCGCCGATGAGCGAGGCGGAGTACGACCGGCTGACGACGGTGCGGGTGGATGCGTCGGGACGCGCGGTGTTGGAAGTCGGGCGCCAGTAGCGCGGCGTTTCCCTTCTCCCCTCGGGAGAAGGTGCCCGGAGGGCGGATGAGGGGTAACGGAGCATCAAGGCACAACCCGCGGCGCGGTGATGCACCGGCGCTCCGCACGTTGATGCTCCGTTACCCCTCACCCCAACCCCTCTCCCGAGGGGAGAGGGGCATGGGTGCTGCGCTTGGTCCGGTGACCTCACTTACAACTGCGACTCCACCGGCAACCACCGCACCACCGCGGCCATCGTGCGCCGCTTCCAGTCCGCCTCCGGTTCCTGCGTCCACACGCGCGGGGGCTCTTTCGAACCGTCCTCCCAGCGCAGCGCGTCGTTTTCCAGATACACGCGGTAGCTGTTCTTCGCGCTCACCTTCCACTCATAGATGCGCAGCAGTTCGCGCGTGAGTTCGCGATCGGTGAACGCGATGCCCATCTCGGTATTGAGGTTGATCGAACGCGGATCGAAATTCACCGAGCCGACGAAGCCCACGTCGCCGTCCACCATGAAAGCTTTGGTATGCAGGCTGGCCTCGCTCGACGAGGAGCCCAGCAGGCCGCTGCCCCCGCCGCCGCCGGGGCCGCGCGCCATCAGCTCGTACAGCTCGACGCCGCCGCGCAGCAGCGGCGCGCGGTACGGCGCGTAGCCGCCGTGCACCGCCGCGACGTCCGTCGCCGCGAGCGAGTTGGTCAGCACGCTCACGCGCACGCCGCGATCGCGCATGCGCAGCATCCACGCCACGCCTTCGTCGCCGGGCACGAAGTACGGCGAGCTGATGAACAGCTCGCGCTTCGCCCCGGCCACGGTCGGGGTGATCGCGTCGATCAGCCAGTCGCCCTTGCGCGGCGCGCCTTCGGCTTTTTCCGGAGGGTCCGACACCACGTGCGCCTCGCGCGTCCAGCGCGGCGCGCGACTGCCGCGCAGCAACGCCTGCACGCTTGGCGAACGCGCCAGTTGCTCCAGGTAGGGCTCGGCGTCCTTGTTGCGGTACTCCAGCGCTCCCACGCGACGCAGCCGCTGCAGCGAAAGCTCGTCCGCATCCACCAGCTGCGCCAGCGGAATCGCCGCCCCACTGTTCCAGTAGGCGTCGAAGATGCGCGCGGTTTCGCGCACGGGCTCACCGACCACCGCAAGGTCCGCATCAAGGAAGTTGGATTCCTCGGCCGCGCCGAAATACTCGTCGCCGATGTTGCGCCCGCCGACCACGGCGACGCGGCCGTCGGCGATCCATGCCTTGTTGTGCATGCGCCGGTTGAGGCTGAAGACCCGCAGCAGCATCTCCACGCCGCGCAGGAAGTACGACTGCCGGGCGCGCGATGGATTGAACATGCGCACCTCGATGTTCGGGTGGCGGTCCAGCGCGGCCAGCACGGAATCCTTCGCGTGCGAATTCAGGTCGTCCAGCAGCAGCCGCACGCGCACGCCGCGGTCGGCAGCGGCAAGGACCTCGTGCACGATCAGATTGCCGGTCAGGTCCGGCTTCCAGATGTAGTACTGCAGATCCAGGCTGCGCCCGGCGGTGCGCGCAGTGACCGCGCGGACGGTGAAGGCGTCCAGGTTGTCGGCGATCAGCGACAGCCCGGCCTGCCCGGGATGCGCCTGCTCCAGCGGCGCGATGGCGCGATCCAGCGCGGTCTCCACGCGGTCGGCGGGAATCGACTGCACGGGCGCGCCGCGTGCGCGTTGCGCGAAGCGGCCGTAGCTGTAGACCGACAGCAGCGAAGCCGCCACCAGCACCAGCACGACGATGCCGATCCACCGCAGCTTCCGGGTCATGTGCATCCCGCATGGGCCATGGCGTCCGATTCTAGCCACGCACCTGCAACGAAGTTTTCACGCGATGGCATCACGACGCCATGCGGGGCACCCGCTAGACTCCCGCGAGCTTCCCTGCCTGCCCGTTCCAGATGACCCGTCGCATCGCGCCCGTCCTGATTGCCCTGCTCGTCTCTGCCTGCGCCAGCGCTCCGAAGGTCGCGCTTCCGGTGGAGGCGCGCCTGCACCCCGGCCAGCGCATGGCGCTTCCGGAGAACGCACGCATCACCTACATCGGCACCGTCAACGACTCGCGCTGCCCGCCGGACGTGACGTGCGTGCACGCCGGCGACGCCGACGTGCGCCTGCGCTTCCAGAAGCCCGACACCGTGCTCGACGTGGTGCTCAAGGCCTCCGAACTGGGACAGCCGCGCGCCATCGGCGCCTGGCGCGTGACCCTGCTCGCGCTGTCGCCGGGTCCGCGTCCGGCCGCGACGCTGCGCGTGAACGACGCCGCCCGCTGAGCGCGACGCACGGCGGTACATGCGACGACGCGCGGGGATGTGACACCCTCACCGCACGCTCGCTTCCGGAGATCCCGCCATGACCCTCATCGTTTCCCCCCGTGTGCACGACCTCGGCGGGTTCCAGGTGCGTCGCGCCGTGCCGAGCATCCAGGCGCGATCGGTCGGGCCGTTCGTGTTCGTCGATCACATGGGGCCGGCGGTGTTCGAAGTCGGGCGCGGCATCGACGTGCGTCCGCACCCGCACATCGGGCTGGCGACGGTGACCTTCCTGTGGTCGGGCACGATCACCCACCGCGACACGCTCGGCAGCCTGCAGGACATCAACCCGGGCGACGTGAACTGGATGACCGCCGGCCGCGGCATCGCCCATTCCGAACGCACGCCGGGCACGCTGCGCGAGCACCAGCATCCGCTGCACGGCATGCAGACCTGGGTCGCGCTGCCGCGCGGCAGCGAAGAAGCCGACCCGGGCTTCTTCCACCACCCCGCCGCGACCCTGCCGCAGCAACGCCGCGACGGCAGCTGGCTGCGCGTGGTGGCCGGGCGCGGCTACGGCGAGGAATCGCCCGTGCGCGTGTACGCCGACACGCTCTATGTCGCCATCGACCTGGACGCCGACGCCGAACTCGCCCTGGACGACAGCCACCCCGAGCGCGCCCTCTACGTGCTGGAAGGCGACGCCCAGCTCGACGGCGCCGACATCCCGGCCATGCACCTGATCGTGCTCGACCCCGGCACCCGGCCGACACTGCGCGCCCGCACGCCCGTGAAGGCGATGCTGCTGGGCGGCGAGCCGCTCGACGGCCCGCGCCACCTGTGGTGGAACTTCGTGTCCAGCTCGAAGGAGCGGATCGAGCAGGCCAAGCAGGACTGGCTGGAGGGACGCTTCGGCAAGGTGCCCGGCGACGACGAGTTCATCCCCCTGCCCGAGCGCTGACCGGCCCGACCCATTGGCTTTGCGGATGATCGGCCCCGACTCATAAGCCTGGCTGTTTGCCTATTAAGTCTGGTTATTTGTCAAGTGCCGTTTTCTGGACTATGTTCGACCCAGATCGGCCGAAGCGGTCACGGTTCGCCGGTCAGCGCAGCCCGCCTCATGGGCTGTTTCGTTGCAAGGGGTTGTAACGACTACAGGGGGTTTGTCGTGAAGACGACGGCATGGCGTATGTCGGCCCTGCTCGTGCTCGCCGGTGTGGGCATGGCGAGTGCGCACGCGCAGAGCACGCAGGAAGGTAACTGTCCCCAGCTGCCCGCCGAGGCGGGTCTGGTCTGGGAATACAAGGCCACGGGCGGCGCCGACTTCTGTCGTGCACTGCGCGCCGATGGCTCCGAAGCGTTCGGTCTCTACATTTCGCGCAAGGCGAACTTCGAGCCCAAGCGCGGCAATCGCGCCGAGCCGGGCGTGATCGACGGCCAGAGCATCCACTGGTATCGCGGCGAAGTGGCGACGCGTCCGAACGTGGAAGTCCGCGAAACGCTGGTCGAATTGCCCGACGGCCGCGTCGCGCACATCTGGCTGCAGGCCGAGCAACCGCAACTGGCACCGGCGATCAGCCAGGCGCAGTCGCTGCGTTTCCCGGCCACGCGTCTGAGCAGCAACTGAGCCTTGCCGTGACGGCCCTTCCGCCCGCCAGCCGCGGGCGGAAAGCCGTCAATCGGCCCGGGCGTGCAATCAGCTTCTTTCGCAGTTACCGTCCTCCTCGCCGCTCCTAAGATCGGCCGCTTTCGCGCGCGGAACACATCCCGGCGCGTATCGGTTCGATTCCATCGGTTCCATGGGCAGGAGAAACAACATGATCAGGAAGCTTGCGGCCGAGTTCATCGGCACGTTCTGGTTGGTGCTTGGCGGTTGCGGAAGTGCAGTGCTCGCGGCGAAGTTCAATTCGGGCGGTGTCGAGATCGGCATCGGCCTGGTCGGCGTCTCGCTCGCCTTCGGCCTCACGGTCCTCACCGGCGCGTACGCGCTGGGTCATATCTCGGGCGGCCATTTCAATCCTGCCGTGAGTTTCGGCCTGTGGGCCGGCGGCCGTTTCCCGACCGGCGAACTGGTGCCTTACATCTTCGCCCAGGTGCTGGGCGGCATCCTCGCCGCGTTCGTCCTGTTGCATATCGCCGGTGGGGCGCCGGGCTTCACCATCGATCCCAATGCCGCCGGCACGTTCGCCACCAACGGCTTCGGCTCGCACTCGCCCGGCGGGTACGGCATCGGTGCGGCGTTCCTGTGCGAGCTGGTGATGACGGCGATGTTCCTGATCGTGATCCTCGGCGCCACGCACACGCGCGCGCCGGCGGGCTTCGCGCCCATCGCGATTGGTCTTGCGCTGACGCTGATCCACCTGATCTCCATCCCGGTCACCAATACGTCGGTGAACCCGGCGCGTTCCACCGCCGTGGCGGTGTTCGGCGGCCCGGTGGCGATGTCGCAGCTGTGGCTGTTCTGGGTCGCGCCGATCGCCGGCGGCCTGCTCGGCGGCGTGGTCTATCGCTGGCTCGGTCAGTACGGTCCGGAGGTCGCGGGCACGCGTCGCTGATCGCTGCGTCTTCGATGCAATGAAGAAAGGCCACGCGCGAGCGTGGCCTTTTTTTTGATGACTCGCCGAAACGGCATTGCTTCTGTAGCCCGGGTAAGGCCGAAGGCCGCACCCGGGGCCCGGCGCCGGACACACCTCCCCGGGTGCGCTGCGCGTACCCGGGCTACAACGGGCTAAAAACGCCCTTCCTGGTAATCGACGAACGCCTGCATGATCTGCTCCTTGGTGTTCATCACGAACGGGCCGTAGCGCGCGACCGGCTCGCGCAGCGGACGGCCGGCGACGAGGATCGCGCGCAGGCCGCCGTCGCCGGCTTCCAGGCGCACGGTACGACCGCCGATGAGCACGGCGATTTCCTGCGTCGACAGCGGCCGCGCATCGCGTCCCTCACCGAGGGAACCGGCGCCTTCGAATACATAGGCGAACGCGTTGTGGCCTTCGGGCAAGTCATATTCCCAGCGCGCGCCGGGGGCGAGTTCGATGTCCAGGTAGACCGGATCGGTCGCCGGCTGGCGAATGGGACCGGCGACGTCGCCGACGCGCCCCGCGATGACCTTCACGCGCACGCCTTGCGCCGGTTGCAGCAGCGGAATGCGGTCGGGCGCGAACTCCTGGTACTGCGGCTCCGCCATCTTCTCCGCGGCCGGCAGGTTCACCCACAGCTGGAAGCCGCGCATGCGGCCTTCCTGCTGCTCGGGCATTTCCGAATGCACCAGGCCGCGGCCGGCGGTCATCCACTGCACGCTGCCGGGCACGAGCACGCCTTCGTTGCCGTGGTTGTCCTTGTGGCGCATGCGGCCGTCGAGCATGTAGGTGACGGTCTCGAAGCCACGGTGCGGATGCTCGGGGAAGCCGGCGAGGTAATCCTCGGGCTTGTCGGTGCCGAACTCGTCCAGCATCAGGAACGGGTCGAGCATTTCCAGCTGCGGCGTGCCGATCACGCGCGTCAGGCGCACGCCGGCGCCGTCGGAAGCGGGCATGCCGCGCAGGGTGCGGCCGATGCGGGCGAAGTCGTGGGCGTTGCTCATGGGAGTCTCCTGTTGCCTGCCCGTCAATGTCGGGCCGACCGCGCCGCCCGGCCAGTGCCGTGGGTGGAACGGTCCATGTTCCGGGCTCCCGTGACGGCTCCTTCTTCTGCCCCTCCCCCTGCTTGCAGGGGGTGAGGAGGGATGCTTGCGCGCCACAGGCGCGCTTCCCGACGAACGCCATCGGGCCGCGCCCGATGGCTGCGCGCCCATCCATGGGCGTCGGCGCGCCTCCCACCATCACCACCCGATGCCAATACCCGCACCCGCGCTCTGCTCGCTGCCGCTGAAGGCCGCGCCCATGGAGAACGACACGTTCGGCTTCAGCCGGCGCTGGTAGCCGATCGACACCGCTTCCTCGCCTTCCGAGTAACCGGCGCCGACTGACACGCGGTTGTCTGTCTGGATGTTCGCCGCACTGGAGGCCATGTGGATCATCGCGGCGTTCATCGCGCCCTGGCGGTTGATGCGGCGATCCGTGTGGCGGAACTCGTCCTCCACCTCGCCGCGCAGGTCTTCGATGGCCTGCATCGGCACGGCGACGATCTCCTGCACGCGCGCGTCCGTGTACGCGTTCGCCTGCGTCAGCGTGGTGACCGATTGCGCCTGCATCTGCTGCACGTTCACCGCGTCCGTCGGCGCGCTGCCGGCGGCGACGTTGGCGACCTGGCGTTCCGCGCCGGCCGAACCGACCGACACCGTATTGGCACGATCGGCCACCGAGTTGGCACCGAGCGCAACGCTGTTGTCCGCGCTGGCCTGCGCGTTGCTGCCGGCGGCGACCGCATTGGTGCCGGTCGCGGTCGCCGGCCCCGCGTCCTGCGCGGTGAAGCGTGCATCGCTGCCGCCGCCTCCACCGCCCTGCGACTGGAGGAACTGCAGCGCCGAAGCCACGTCGTTGAAGACGTTGCCGTCGAGCACGAACTGCGGCGCCTGCAACACGTTGCCGTTGACCAGCGCGCCGCTGCCCGTCAGCGCGTTGCTCATGCTCTGCAAGCTGCCGTACAACTGGCCGCCGTTGATGGCCTCGGTGCTGCCCGCGCCAACCGCACCGTCGCCGAGGTTCACGATCTTGTTGGGCCCGGCGCCCAGATGGTTCGCACTGAAGGCATTGGCGCCCGCGTCCCACAGCAACGCGTCACCCGCCGCCACCTGCACCGCGCGCAGCTGCGCGACGTTGACCGCGTCGGTGTCGTCGCTGCCCGCCGCGACGTGCGTCAACTTGCGTGCCGCCGATGCCCTGCCGAAGGACACCTCGCCGATGGAGTTCTGCGGTGCCGCCAGTCCGAAGGCCGTGTAGCCCGTCTGCGGGCCGACCGTGGTGACCGATTCGGCGCCGATGGCGACCGACAGCAGATGCGAACTGACCGCGCCGGTGCCCAGTGCGACCGACAGCGGCTGCAATGCGAGCGCACTGCCGCCGAGCGCAACGCTGCCCGCACCGAAGGATTCCGCCTGCACGCCCACGGCCACGCCGGACGTGCCTCCGACGAGCGTGTTGCGACCGATGGCGATGCCGTCGCTCGCGGCCGTTTCGATCGTCGCTCCGTTGCCGATGCCGATGCCGCTGTCGGCATTCACCACCGCCAACGGACCGACCGCGATGGACTCGGCGCCGACCGCCAGCGAGTCGGCCTGCGTCGAATTGGCGTGGAAGTACATCGAACCCGCACTCGACACGCCGCCGATCGCGCTCTGCAACTGCCGCACGGTCACGGCATCGCTGCCTTCCGTGCCGTCGGCGACGTTGATGATCTGCCGGTAGGCGGTATCGGTGCCGACCGAGATGGCACCCAGCAACGTGCGGTCCGTCGTGTTGAACGGAATGACGTGGATGCCCGCCGGGATCACCCCGACGGCCGGCGCGATGGCGCGGCCGGACACGGAGCCCGCGCCCAGCGCCACGCCGCCGTCCACGGTCGTGCTCGCGCCGAAGCCGAGCGCCGTGCCCTGCGTCGCGCCGACGTTCGTGTTCGCGCCGAAAGCCGATGACTGCAACGCACCGACGGCGATGACGCTGTCGGCGCCCACCGCCGTGCTCTGGTCGGCGAGCACCTGTGCGTTGCGGCCGACCGCCGTATCGGACGGCCCGGCGGCGCGGCTGGCGGCACCGACCGCGACGCTGTTCGCGCCCAGGGCCTGCGCGCCCGCGCCTGCGGCGACGGAGGTCAGTCCGCTGGCGACCGCGTCGTCGCTGCCGTCGTTCAATCCGTCCGCCTTGAAGTAGCGCGTGCTCGCGCCGACGACGATGCCGAGCTGGCTGACGTTCACGCCATCGGTCGGCGCCACGCCGGGCGCCACGTTCACCAGCCGGCGTTCCGCACCGACGGTGCCGAAGGACACCGTGTTGGCCAGATTGGCGACGCTGCCCGCGCCTAACGCGACGGCGTTCACCGCCGAGACGCTGCTGCCGAAGCCCAGCGCCGTGCCCTGCGACGCGGTCACGCTGGTGTTGGCGCCGAACGCCGACGCCTGCAATGCGCCCACGGCGATCGTCGCGTTCTCGCCGACGGCCGTGCTCTGGTCGGCGTTGACGCGCGCGTTGCGGCCGATGGCGGTGTCGCCCGGGCCGGCGGCGAAACTCGCCGCGCCCAGCGCGACGCTGCCCGCGCCCGCCGCCGCACTGCCGCGTCCGGCGGCGAAGGCATCCACCTGCGAGGCGACCGAGTCCGCGCCCAGCGCCAACGCACCGGTCTGCGATGCATTGGCGGAGCGGCCGAGCGAAGTCGCATTGGCCGCCGTCGCCTGCGCGTTGTTGCCCACCGCCAGCGCTTCGCTCGCGGTGGCATCGGCGGACTGGCCGAGCGCGACGCTGAGCGAGCCGGTCGCGGTGGAGTTCTGCCCCAGCGCCGTGCTCACGTTGCCCTGCGCCAGCGCCGAGGTACCCAGCGCGACCGAGTTGCTGCCGGTCGCGCGCGCGTTCTGGCCGATGGCGCTGGCCTGCGGCCCCTGCGCGAGCGCGGCGGTGCCGAAGGCGACGCTGTTCTGGCCGTTGGCGACGGCGTTCGCGCCGACCGCGGTGGCGTCCTTGTTGTTGGAACGGCTGTTGTTGCCGATGGCGATGCCGTTGTCGATCGCCGTGCCGCTGGGATCGAGCGCCGCCACTATCGCGCCGGTGCCCACGGCCAGGCCGTTGAGCGAGTTCACCTGGCTGTTGTTGCCGATGGAAATGCCGTTGGCAGCCACGGCGGCGATCTGCGCGTTGGTGCCCATCACCACGCTGTCGGTGGCTGCGGCGCTGGAACGGAAACCGATGGCGATGGTGTTGCCCGCCTGCGCCTGCGCGAGCGTGCCCACGGCGGTGCTGTTGGTCGCCGTCGCGCGCGAGCCGCCGCCCAGCGCCAGCGCCGCCTGCTGCGTGGCGCTGGCATCGAAGCCGAACGCCGCGCTGCCCAGCGCGGTCGCGTGCGAGATCGTGCCGACCGCCGTGCTCGCCTGCGCGGTGGCGGTGCTGTCGGAGCCGATGGAAACGGTGCCGGTGTCGGTGGCCTGCGCGGCCGGACCGAACGCGATGGCGCCTTGCCCGGACGCCAGCGTCACTTCGTTCGCGTCCACCACGCCGTTGGCGTTGCTGTCGTTCCAGCCGCCGATGGCGGTGGTCAGCGTGTTCGTCGCCGAACTGCGATACCCCAGCGCCAGGCTGCTCTGCCCGCTGGCGACGACCTCGTTGCCCGCGGCCATGCTGGTCGCGCCGGTGGCCTGCGAACCGCCGCCGACGGCGAGCGCGCGATCGGCGGTCGCATTGGCGCCGATGCCGAACGCCTGCGCGCCGATCACCGTCGCCTGCGCGCCGGTGCCGATGGCCAGCGTCTGCTCGGCCGTCGCGCGGGCGAACGCGCCCACCGCGATCGCCGCTTCGCCTGTCGCAGTGCTGTTGGAGCCCAGCGCCGTCGTGCCGGGCCCGTTCGCCACCGCCGTGCTGCCGGCGGCGATGCTGAACTGGCCGGTGGTGGAGGCATCGTCGGTGCCGTCGCCCAGGCCGTCGGCCTGGAAGTAGCGGATGCCGTCGGCCACCTGGATCTGCACGGCGTTGAGCTGGCTCAGGTTGACCGCATCCGTCGGCGCGGTGCCGGCGGCGACGTTGACGATCTGCCGCTGCGCGCTGGCCGTGCCCACCGAAACCGTGTTGGCGCGATCGGCCACCGACCCGGCGCCGAGCGCCACCGCGCCGGTCACCGAGACGCTGGCGCCCTGCCCCAGCGCCGTGGCCTGCGCGCCGGTGGCCTGCGCCGCCTGTCCCACCGCCACCGCGTTGGCCGCCGCGCGGCTCTGGTTGCCGAAGGCCGAACCGTTCGCGGCACTCACCTGCGCGTTGTTGCCGATCGCGGTGGCGTTGACGAAGTTGGCCGTCGTCGCCTCGGCGGCGTCGGCGAGGTTGTCGTTGTTGAGGTCGACGAAACCGCCGAACGCCGCAGCGCCTTCCGCGTTTGCGCGCGACTGCCCACCCACCGCGATCGCACCTTCCGCATTGGCCTGCACCTGCGTGCCGACCGCCGTGGCCTGCAGACCGTTGGTGACCGCGCCGGCCCCCAGCGCAACCGCGCCGAAGCCCGTCGCACTGGCCTGGTTGCCGAAAGCCGACGCATTGCCGGTCGCGTTGGACGCAGTGGCGCTGCTGCCGCAGACGAAGGAGCCCGCACCGAGCACCACCTGCCCGCCCGGACCGGTGCACGTGGCCTGCGACCACGCCTGCGAACAAACGCCTGCGCCGAGCAGCGCCATCACCCACGCCGCCGATCTCAGGCGCGGCGGCCGTGCTTGCTGAAGGGGTTCATGCTGCGGCGCGATGCGCGCGCGCGGCGACTGTTGCTTGGCGGCCATGACCATCTCCCGTCGTCGGCGGAATCGATGAGCGGGTGCCGGGAACGGGCGACAACGGTGGCAGGCACCCTGGGGCGGTGCGCATCGGCACGTCCGGCTGACCGATGCATGCGTTGGGTGGGCTTCACCTTCGTCTAGGCGGAGTCACGGCCCATCGGTGGATTACCCGGCCGCGCGTGGAGACCGAATGAAGAATTTGCGAAAACCGTGCATTCACGCGCGCGCCCCGCCCCTGGAGGGGCGAAGGTCGCCAGACGTGAAGTGCTATGCGGCCGCGCCTCAGGCGCGGCGCGTGATCCGCCAGCAGCGGTGAATGCGCGCGTCGCGCTCGAAGTCCGGCGGAATCGTGCGCGCGGAAATGTCCTCGACGTGCGCAAACTCGGCGAGGGCCGTTTCATCCAGGCGGAAGCGCCGGAAGTTGTTGGAGAAATACAGCACGCCGCCGTCGGCCAGTCGCGCCACCGCCGCGCGCAGCAGGCGCACGTGCTGCGCCTGCACGTCGAAATCCTGCGCACGCTTGGAATTGGAGAACGTCGGCGGGTCGCAGAAGATCATGTCGTACTGCTGCGTGTCGGCTTCCAGCCAGCTCAGCGCATCGGCCTGCACGAGGCGATGGCGCGTGCCGCCCATGTTGTTCTCGCGCAGGTTGTCGGCGCACCACTCCAGGTACGTCGCGGACAGATCCACGGTGGTCGTCAGGCGTGCGCCGCCGACGGCGGCCTGCACGGTCGCCGCGCCCGTGTAGCCGAACAGGTTGAGGAAGCGCACGTCCTGCGCTTCATCGGCGATGTGCAGGCGCATCGGGCGATGGTCCAGGAACAGGCCCGTGTCGAGGTAGTCGAACAGGTTCACCAGCAACCGCGCGCGGCCTTCGCGCACGGGCACGAACTCGCCGCGCGAATCCATCTGCCCGTACTTGCTGCCGCCCTTGCCGCGGGAGCGCGTCTTCAACGCCACGTTCTCGCGCGGCACCGCGAAGACCTCGCGCACGGCGGCAAGCAGTTCGTTGAGCCGGCGACGCTGCACGTTCTCGGGGATCTCCGCAGGCGCGGCGTATTCCTGCACGTGCGCGAAGGTGCGCGGCGTGGCTTCGTCGGTGGTGTACAGGTCGATGGCCGCGGCGTACTCGGGAATGTCCGCGTCGTAGGCGCGATAACAGGTGATGCCTTCGCTCTCGCGCCAGTGCTTGAGCTTGCGCAGGTTCTTGCGCAGGCGGTTGGCGACCATCTGCGCGCCTTCCGACAGCGTCGGCGCCACTTCGACGCCGGCTTCGTCGGTGCGGCGGCGCTGCACCGGTGCGACCGGATCGCAGACGATCAGCGTGCATTCGATCGCGCCGTTGAACAGCTGGTACTTCTTCGACGCGCGCAAGCCCGTCGCGAACGCGAGTTCGGCGTCGCCGCACAGCAGGCTGGCCCGCCACTGCGGCACGGCGCGCTTGAGCGCATCGCCGAGCGCGCGGTACAGCGCGGGGTCGGCATGCAGGCGCGCGTCATACGGCGGGTTGCAGACGACCAGGCCCTGCTGTCCGTCACCGGCGCGCGGTTCGCCATCGCCGTCCGCATCGTGCGCTGTGGAAGGATGGACCGGCGCGTCGAGCGAGCGGATGTCCCCCACCTTGAACTCGATCAATCCCGCCAGCCCGGCCAGCACGGCGTTGTCCTGCGCGGCGCGGATCGCGTGCGGGTCGGTATCGCGACCGAAGAACGCCGGGCGCAGCGCGTTCATGCCGGACGCTTCGCGCTTGCGCGCATCGTCGACGAGCGCATGCCACGCCGCCGCATCCAGGCCGCGCCAGCGCGTGGGCAGTTCGTTGCCGTGGCGCTGCAGGCCCGGCGCGACGTCGGCGGCCATCAATGCGCCTTCGATCAACAGCGTGCCGCTGCCGCACATCGGATCGAGCAGCGCGCCGCCTTCGGCGTACACCTTCGTCCAGTGCCCGCGCATCAGCACGGCCGCGGCGAGGTTTTCCTTCAACGGCGCCTCGCCCTGCTTGGTGCGCCAGCCGCGGCGGTGCATCGGGCCGCCCGACAGGTCGATCGAAACGATCGCGCGGCCCTTTCGCAGCACCAGGCTCAAGCGCAGGTCCGGCGATTCGACATCGACGTCCGGGCGCGTACCGGTCTTGCCGCGCATCACGTCGACGACCGCGTCCTTCACGCGTTGCGCGGCGTAGCGCGCGTGCGTGATCGCCTCGCCGGACACGTGCGCGTCCACGGCGAGCGTGTCGCCCTGCGCGAGGTGCGCCGTCCAGTCGATCGCGGCGACACCGGCGTACAGCGCGTGTTCGTCGGGGCAATCGAATTCGGCGATGGGCCACAGCACGCGGCTGGCCAGGCGCGACCACAGCACGGCGCGCTGCGCATCGTGCAGCGTGCCTTCGACGTTGACGCCGGCCATGGCGGCCGTCGCGCGCGTGCAGCCCAATGCGGCCAGCTCGTCGGCGAGCAGGTATTCGAGGCCTTTGCCGCAGCTGGCGAAGAATTTCATTGAAGTCTCAGAGCGAAGCGAGCAGCGAGGCGAACGCTTCCGCGCTCGTCTCGACGTGATTGGAAAGACGATGGCTGTCGTCGACCAGCAGCAGGCGCGCACTGCGCGCGTACGACCAGGCGACGACTTCGGCGGCGGGAATCAGTTCGTCGTTCCAGCCGTGGATGACGGACGTGGGCACGCGCGCGGCGTCCAGTCGCGGCGCCTCGCCCATGCGCACCGGCGGCGCCATCAGGAACAGGCCCAGCGGCTGGACCTTCAGCGAGACGAAGCCGGAGATGTACGCACCCAGGCTCGACCCGGCCAGCACTACGGGACCCCGCGCGGCGGCATCGCGCGCCAGGCCGAGCAGGCGCTCCATGCGTGCGTAGACGTCGCCCACTTCGCTGACATCGCGCCTGGCGTCCAGGTCGGTGTAGTCGGGGCGCTCGTGGCTCCAGCCCAGGCGCTGCGCGGCATCCGCCAGCGCGGTGACCTTGGTCGCGTCGGGGCCGCTTTCGAAGCCGTGGGAAAGAATGCAGTGTCCGCGCGTGCTCATGCGTTGGTGTCGATGTCCGTGAGGGCGACGACCGTGTCGCCGCGGCGGATGATTCCGCCTTCGAGGATGCGAGCGCACAGGCCGCCGTGGCCGCGCATCGCGTTGAAACCGCCGGGCCCGAGCGCGGCTTCCATGCGCGAGCACGGATCGCAGCTGTCGGTGCCTTCCAGCACGACCTCGCCGATGCGGAACCGCCGACCCTTCAGCGCCACCAGCGGCAGCCCGGAGACGACGAGGTTGCGGCGCAGCGTGGCCGGCTGCACGGCGTCGTGGCCTGCGAGTGCGGCGATCACCGGCAGGTGTTCGGCCTGGATCAGGGTGATGCCGCGCTTGCCGCTGCCGCCCGTGTAACGGTCGCCCGCCAGGCCGGCGCCGGTTTGCGCCTGGACCTGGTCGACCTCGACCATGGGCACGTCGCGCTCGCGACGCAGGCCGATCCATTCGACCTGGCCGGCGCGCGGGAGCATGGCCATCAGTTTGCCGAGCTCGGAGTCGGCGGGCGGGAGCTTCATGGGCGGCTGGGTTCGGGGTCGGCCGCGACGGTCGCAGGCGGGGAATCGACGCCGGGCGGCAACGGGACGCCGCGCGGGAGGCGAATGGTAGCATCCGGCCCCATGTCGCCCGCCCCTCCGGCTCCGCCCATCGCCCTGGAACCGCTGCCCTACGAGGACCGCCTCGACGCGCGGCCGCGTGCGCAGATCGACCTCGTCGTCATCCACTGCACGGAGCTTCCGGACCTGACGATGGCGCGGCGCTTCGGCGAGGAAGTGCTGTACGAAGGTTCGCTGACCGGCAACAGCGGCCACTACTACATCGACCGCGACGGCAGCCTGCACCGGTACGTCGCGCCGGAGCGCGTGGCGCACCACGTGCGTGGCCACAATCCGCGCTCGATCGGCATCGAACTGGTGAACCGCGGCCGCTATCCCGACTGGCTGGCGGCCTCGCACCAGGCGATGGACGAGGCGTACACGGCGGCGCAGATCGAGGCACTGATCGCGCTGCTGCGCTGGCTGGAATCGGAACTGCCGTCGCTGCGCTTCATCGCCGGCCACGAGGACCTGGACACCACGCAAGTGCCGGCGACGGACGACCCGGACGTGCTCGTGCCGCGCAAGCGCGATCCGGGGCCGATGTTTCCGTGGGATCGCGTGATGGCGGGCGTGGGGTTGCAGCGGCTGGTGTAAACCGGCTGGCGAGCGGGGCCGGGGCCCATTCGGGCCCATTGAAGCTGTCGTTCCCGCGAAGGCGGGAATGCAAGTGCCCGACCCATCACGCTCTGCGGAGGACGGGATGAACGCTGCGAGTTGGATCCCCGCCTTCGCGGGGATGACGGCATGGAAGGCGGAGGCCCGTACGCGAGGCCATCGGGTTCGATCTTGCGAATCCCCATTCCCCATTCCCCATTCCCGGCCTCCTCCCGCCAGGGCCTCCGAACCCCGCCGGTTATACTTTTCCTCATTCCACGCACGAGTCCCCGCATGACCGCCCACGAGCAAGTCGTTCCCGAACTGGTCGAGCTGCTCTCGCTGGAACGGCTGGAGGACAACCTGTTCCGCGGCCAGAGTCGCGACATCGGCACCAAGTACGTGTTCGGTGGGCAGGTGCTCGGCCAGGCGCTGTCGGCCGCGCAGGCGACCATGGAGGCGCCGCGTGGCGCGCACTCGCTGCACGCGTACTTCCTGCGCGCCGGCGACATCGCCGCGCCGATCGTCTACCAGATCGACCGCACCCGCGACGGCGGCAGCTTCTCCGTGCGCCGCGTCACCGCGATCCAGCACGGCGAAGTGATCTTCTTCATGGCCGCCTCGTTCCAGCAGGACGAGGACGGCGCCGAGCACCAGCTCTCGATGCCCGAGGTGCCCAAGCCCGAGGACATCGATCCCGCGCCGGCGGTGCCCGAGCACGTCATGGCGACGCTGCCGATCAAGGTGCAGCGCTGGCTTTCGCGCAAGGGGCCGTTCGAGCTGCGCCACGTCTATCCGCGCGACGAGCTCAACCCGCCCAAGCGCCCGCCGTTCCAGCAGTTCTGGTTCCGCCTGACCGAACGCGTCGGCGATGCGCCGGAGTTGCATCGCGCACTGCTCGCCTATGCCTCCGACTTCCACCTGCTCGGCACCGCGACGTTCCCGCATGGCGTGAGCTATTACCAGCCCAACGTGCAGATGGCCTCGCTCGATCACGCACTGTGGTTCCACCGCCCGTTCCGCGCCGACGACTGGCTGCTCTATTCGATGGACAGCCCCACCGTGCAGAGCAGCCGGGGCCTGGCGCGCGGGCAGATCTTCGACCGCAACGGCCACCTCATCGCCAGCACCGCGCAGGAAGGACTGATCCGCGTGGTGAAGGACGCCGCTGCGGCGGCGCATGTGCCGGCGAGGGAGTGAGGCCGGGATTCGGGATTCGCAAGAGCCCGCTCCGCCCCGACACTCCAAGCGCTTCGCCGTCTCCAATCCTGCTCTTGCGAATCCCCACTCCCGAATCCCGAATCCCAATGCAATGAGACAAGTCTTCAGCAGCCAGCGCCTTGAGAACGTCGAGAGCGTCGCGCAGATGCTGCGCGATGCCGACATCGAGGTGCGCATCACCAACGGACGTTCCTACAAGGGCGGCCGTCGCGGCACGTTCAGTTACAGCGAGGAAGCCGGCGGCCCGAAGCCGGCCGTGTGGGTCGTGCGTTCGGACGATACCGTTCGCGCGCGCGAGATTCTGCGCGGCGCCGGGCTTCTTGAAACCACGCGCGAGAGCTTCTCCGGTCCGAGCTTCCGGTTGAATTCGCAGGACAGCGGCCCGGCCAAGAAGGCGCAGACGCGCATGCTGCGCATCAAGCTGGTGCTGCTGGCGGGCATCGTCCTCGTCGGCTGGCTGGCGATCATGCACGTGGTGAAGACCGACATCCCGACCGAAGCGCTGAAGACGCACCCGCTCGACGGTTCGCTCGCGCAGATCCCGCAACCGCTGGCGGCGGCGATCTTCACGCAGGAGCTGCCGAAGACGCACATTGACGTGCTGTGCCTGTCGATCGACGGACAGGACGCCTCGCCGGAACTGATCCAGGCGATGCAGCCGCTGGTGATGAAACCGCGACGCCGTGAGGTGGTGCCTGCGTCGCAATGCGTGCGCACCGCGAACGACGAAGTCGGCAGCCAGCAGCGCGGCACCGGCAAGCCGGCGCTGCTGGTGGACGTGCACGCGTTCCGTCCGAAGTCGCGCGACGATGAGGACCGGGTCACCGGCGTGATCGAATACACCGCGTACCACCATCGCCTGTCGGGTTCGTACAAGACGCTGGAAGTGCAGCAGACCGAGGCCGGATGGCAGGTCGTGCGGACGTTGAAGCACGTGGCGATGTGAGTCGCGCCATGCGTTCGCCCTTCGTCGGACCGACTTCGTAATCTCTCCACCGTTCGTCCTGAGCGTAGGCCGAAGTCGAAGGATGAAGCGGTGTGCCCCAGAGGTGGATGGACCAACGTCCGGCACCCCAAAAAAGAAAAGCCCGTGCCGCGAGACCCCGGCACGGGCAAGAGGGTTGAACCATCAGCACGCCCGGTCATCGACCGGGCGCGACGGCGGAAGTTCCGCCGCGGTCAGCGCTTGTGCGGCGCCAGGTCGGCGCGGGTGAGGAAGCCGTCGCGATCCTCGTCCATGAAAGCGAACGACTGCGCCAGGCGCGGCATCTTTTCACTGACCTCCACGCGACTGAGCTTGCCGTCCTTGTTCAGGTCGGCGGCGGCGAAGCGCTCTTCGGCACGCCTGGCGCGTTCGGCCTCGCGCTGCGGGCGCATGCGCTCGTGGTACTTGGTCAGCTCGCTGCGGACGATGTAGCCGTCACGGTTGGCGTCGATGTCGGCGAACTTCCCTTCGATCCACGGCAGCGTGGCGGCCTCGGTCTTGCTGATGCGGCCGTCGCCGTCGGCATCGGCCTTCACGATGCGCTCGGTGCCGCCATGACGGCCGCGGCCGTGATGACCGCCCTGGCGGTGCGGACGCTCGGATGCGTCGAGCTTGCCGTCGCGGTTCTTGTCGAGCTGGTCGAAGTTCGCGGCCAGGCGCGGGTGCGCGGCGGCCTCGGTGCGGTCGATGGCGCCGTCGTTGTTCGCGTCGAGCTTCGGACGCGCCGGGGCGTCGCCCTGCGGCGCGGCGATGGCGGCACCGGCGACAAGCGCAGCGACAGCGGTGGCGAGGAGAACGGAAGCGGTGGTGCGGGTCATGGGGACTGCTCCTGCGGGCAGCGCCGGATGGCGCCGATGTTCCAGTCAACGCGCGCCGCGTCGGGTGGTTGACGCCGAGCCGGCCGCGTTCAGTCGAGCGACAGCGTTCCCCTCACGTCCGGCGGCGCTATGCTGGGGCCATGGGCACCGAACCGCAGGACAGCGACGACCTGCGCCTGTTTCACACGGGCGAGCACGCCTGCGGCTACTGGCCGGAGCGCATGGCGCGCGACCTGGTGCTCGACCCGCGCGACCCGCGCCTGCGCGACTGGTACCCGCACGCGCTGGGCTGGGGCTTCCGCCGCTCCGGGGACATCGTCTACCGCCCGCATTGCGCCGGCTGCCGCGCCTGCGTGGCGGTGCGCATCCCGGTGGACCGCTTCGAGCCCGACCGCAGCCAGCGGCGCTGCCTGGCGCGCAATGCGCGCGTGGAGATGCGCGTGCTGCCCGCGCAGCGCACGGCCGAACAACTGGCGCTCTATCGCCGCTACCTCGCCTCGCGCCATGCCGGCGGCGGCATGGACGGACACGGCGCGTCGGAGTTCGACCAGTTCCTGATCGGCAGCTGGAGTGAAGGCCGCTTCCTCGAACTGCGCGAGCCTTCGCCGCAAGGTCCCGGCAAGCTGCTCGCCGTGGCCGTCACCGACTGCACGGAAGTCTCGCTGTCGGCCGTCTACACCTTCTACGACCCGGACGAAGCCGATCGCGGCCTGGGCACGCTGGCGATCCTCCGGCAGCTGGAATGGGCACGTCGCGAACGCCGCCGCCATCTGTACCTGGGCTACTGGATCGAAGGTCATCCGAAGATGGACTACAAGCGGCGCTTCCGTCCGCTGGAAGCCTTCGACGGCCGGCAATGGCACGACCTGCCCTGAGCGTCGACGCCACACCGCCAAGCGCTGTCATCCGCCCTGCGCGGCCGCGTGACAGAATCGCGCGATGGCCCGATTCCCTCTCCTTCTTGTTGCGCCGCTGGCGCTGCTTCTCGCCGCCTGCACGCAGGTCAACGTCAAGGGCGATCCCGACGCCTGGATGCGCTCGATGAGCGACGACGCGACGCTGCGCGTGGCGACCTACAACACCTCGCTGTACGAGGACGACACGGGCGGTCTGATCCGCCGCCTCGAAGGCGCCGACGCCGGCGCGCGCAAGATCGCCTCGGTCCTGCAGCGCGTGCGTCCGGACGTGGTGCTGCTCAACGAATTCGACTACGACACCGACGGCCGCGCGGCCGACCTGTTCCAGCGTCACTACCTCGAAGTCGCGCAGCCCGGCGGCGGCGATCCGCTGCGCTATCCCTACCGCTACCTCGCGCCCGTGAACACCGGCGTGCCCAGCGGACTGGACCTGGACCGCAACGGCAGCGCGGGCGGTGAAGGCCGCAATCGCGGCAACGACGCTTGGGGCTACGGCCTTCACCCGGGCCAGTACGGGATGCTGGTGCTGTCGAAGTTCCCGATCGATGCCGAACAGGTGCGCACGTTCCAGTTGCTGAAGTGGAGCGCCCTGCCCGGCGCGCGCCAGCCGAAGGACCCGAAGACGGGCGAGCCGTGGTACCCGGCGAACGTCTGGTCGCAATTGCGGCTGTCGTCCAAGTCGCACTGGGACGTGCCGGTGCGCACGCCATCGGGCACGCTGCACTTCCTCGTCTCGCATCCGACGCCGCCGGTGTTCGACGGTCCCGAGGATCGCAACGGCGCGCGCAATGCGGACGAGCTGCGTTTGTGGAGCGAATACCTCTCGCCCGGCGACAAGCCCTGGCTGTGCGACGACCGCGGCCGCTGCGGCGGACTGCCTGAAGGTGCGCGCTTCGTGATCGCGGGCGATCTCAACAACGATCCCGTCGACGGCGACGGTCGCCACGAAGCCATCGTCGAACTGCTCGAACACCCGCGCGTGCTGCGTTACGCCACCCCGCGCAGCGAAGGCGCGGCGGAGGTGACGGCGAAGTACGCGGCCTCCGGCATCGTGCATCGCGGCGCGCCCGCGCACGCGACCGGCGACTTCGGCCCGAAGGCGGGCACGATGCGATTGGATTACGTGCTGCCGTCGGTGGGTTTTGCACTCAAGGACAGCGGCGTGTTCTGGCCGGCATCGTCATCGCCGGAGGCGGCGATCGCGGACGGCAGCGATCACCATCTGGTGTGGGTGGATCTGGACGTGCCGGCGCCGTGAGGCGCATGCGCCGTTTGCCCTCACCCCAACCCCTCTCCCGTAAACGGGCGAGGGGCTAGAAGCTGCGTGCACGCTACGCCACGCACTGCCAAACCGATCAGAACGGCTTGGCCAACACCAGGAACACGATCGCCACCAGCAACAGCACCGGCACTTCGTTGAACCAGCGCAGCGCCGTCGACGAAGGCAGCGCGCGCCCGGCGTCCACGCCCTTGAGCCAGCGCCCTGCCAGCGTGTAGTGCACGAGCATCAGCACCACCAGCGCCAGCTTCGCGTGCAGCCAACCGCCGCTGACCTTGAAGTACAGCCACAGCACCAGCCCGAACACGAAGGCGAGGCCGAACATCATGTGCCCGAAGCGATACAGCCGGCGGCCCATCAGCACCAGGCGCGCGCGCACTGCCGGTTCATTGCCGGCCTCGGCGATGTTCACCAGGATCCGCGGCAGGTAGAACACGCCGCCCATCCACGCCATGACGAACACCAGATGAGCGGTCTTGGTCCAGAAGTAGGCCATGGGGATCCTCCGAAAGTCGGCGCATAGGATTGCACACCGCGATGGGTCGCCTCCGGGTCGATTCCCTGTCCGACAGCGCGCGCCCATACAATCCCGCCCCATGACCAAACACTACGACCAGGCCTACTTCGAACGCTGGTACCGCGATCCCTCGAAGAAGGACCACGCCGTCGGCAGCACCGCACGACTCGCGCGCAAGGTCGCGCTCGCCGTGGCCACCGCCGAGTACCACCTGGAACGCCCCATCCGCACCGTGCTCGACATCGGCTGCGGCGAAGGCCCCTGGCGCGCACCGCTGCTGAAGCTGCGGCCGAAAGCGTCCTACCTGGGTTTCGACAGCAGCGAATACGCGGTGCGCCGTTTCGGCGCGCGCCGCAACCTCCACTTCGCGCGCTTCGCCGACTTCGCGCAGCTGCGCCCCTGCCCGCCGGTCGACCTGCTGGTGTGCAGCGACGTCATGCACTACCTGGACACGCGCGAACTCGATCGCGGCCTGCCCGGCCTGGCCGAACTCTGCGGCGGCGTCGCCTTCCTGGAAACCTTCACGGCCGAGGACGAAACCGACGGCGACAACGTCGGCTTCCAGCCACGGCCGGCGCGCTTCTACCGCCAGCGCTTCGGCAAGGCCGGTTTCGTGCCGCTGGGCTCGCACCTGTGGCTCTCCCCGGCGCTGGAAGACCGCCTGGTCGCCCTCGAACGCCCGGCCTGACCTCGCCCCGATTCATCCAGCGCCGCAGACGATCCGCTATGCTGCGACGCAGCATGCCCACCCCGGGCCGCAACCGGATTCATTCGATGCTCTATCAGATGCACGAGTTGGGCCGCGCCTGGATGGCCCCGATGACGTACTGGGCCGAAGCCTGCGCCAAGATGTTCGGCCAGCAGAACGGCGGCTGGCTGTCGTCCATGCCCGGCGCCGCGCAGGCCGCGGCCGGTTACGAACTGCTGTACCGGATCGGCAAGGACTACGAAAAGCCCGAGTTCGGCATCCACTCCATCGACATCGACGGCACCGTCTACCCGGTGATCGAGCGCGAGATGCTGCGCAAGCCGTTCTGCCGGCTGCTGCGCTTCAAGCGTTACGCCGACGACGCCGGCAACCTGCGCGACCTCAAGGACGATCCGCCGGTGCTGGTCGTCGCCCCGCTCTCGGGCCACCACGCCACGCTGCTGCGCGACACCGTGCGCACGCTGCTGCGCGACCACAAGGTCTACATCACCGACTGGGTCGACGCGCGCATGGTGCCTACGGGCGAAGGCGCGTTCTCGCTCGACGATTACGTCGACTACGTGCAGGAGTTCATCCGCCACATCGGCGCGGAATCGCTGCACGTGATCAGCGTGTGCCAGCCGACCGTGCCGGTGCTCGGTGCGATCTCGCTGATGGCCGCGCGCGGCGAAGCGACGCCGCGTTCGATGGTGATGATGGGCGGCCCGATCGACACGCGCGAGAACCCGACCAAGGTCAACGATCTCGCCACGCACAAGCCGCTGTCGTGGTTCCAGGACAATCTGATCCACCACGTCCCGCCGAACTACCCCGGCCACGGGCGCGCGGTGTACCCGGGCTTCCTCCAGCACAGCGGTTTCGTCGCGATGAATCCCGAGCGGCACTTCCAGTCGCACTGGGATTTCTACACGGATCTGGTGAAGGGCGACCTGGACGACGCCGCCGCACACCGCCGCTTCTACGACGAATACAACGCCGTTCTCGACATGCCGGCCGAGTACTACCTGCAGACCGTGCGCATCGTGTTCCAGGAGCACCTGCTGCCGCGCGGATTGTGGGACGTGCGCGGCGAGCGCGTGGAGCCGGCGAAGATCCACGACACCGCGCTGCTCACCATCGAAGGCGAACTGGACGACATTTCCGGCCAGGGCCAGACGCGCGCCGCGCACACGCTGTGCACCGGCATCGCGCAGGAGAACCGCGAGCACCTGACCGTGCAGGGCGCCGGCCACTACGGCATCTTCAGCGGCCGCCGCTGGCGCACGCAGGTGTATCCGCAGGTGCGCGATTTCATCGCCCGCCATGCTGAACGAGGCGTTTCGACTCCGGCTTGACTCGGACGGCGCATGCCCTGAGATCATCGGTTCCCCCTACACGAGGAACCGCGCATGGACTGTCCCGTCTGCCGTGACGTGAAACTGGCGATGACCGATCGCCAGGGCATCGAGATCGACTACTGCCCGCAGTGCCGCGGCGTCTGGCTCGACCGCGGCGAACTCGACAAGCTGATCGAGCGCGCATCGGACGACAGCGCGCCGCGCGCGTCGTCACGTCCCGCCGCCCCGCCGCCCCCGCCGACGCACGACCCGCGCGCGTACGGCCATGGCGATCAGTACAAGTCCGATCACTACAAGTACAAGAAGAAAAAGAACCTGCTGGGGGAGCTGTTCGATTTCTGAGTCTTTGAACACCGTCATTCCCGCTAAGGCGGGAATGACGGCAACATGAGTGAGTGCCCGGGCGTTCCCGCACAAATGAAGCCCCGCACGCGCGGGGCTTCGTTTTTCAAGCAACAGTGAGCCCGCTCAACTCGACGCGCGGCAACCCTGCACGAACACCTTGTTCTCGGTCGCCACGCCCCAGCGACCGTCCAGTTCGCGGCAGCCCGCGGTCCACGAACCGACGAGGGCGCCTTCGTCGTCGTAGTACAGCCACGTGCCCTGCCAGCTCGCGCCGGCGGTGAACGACATCAGGCCCATCACGGCGGCCAGGGCGAAGATCCTGAAACGACGCATGCTCATCTCCTTTGAGGTTGCGGCAAGGTTCCGCCCGCGCACCGTAGGCGATGGGAGTCGCGTGTTCTGTTAACCAGTCCGCACTGCGCGCGTGAACGCGGCGTTCACACGCGAGGCGGCGTGCTCAGCTGTACTGCGCCGTCTTCACCAGCATGTGCTTGGCGAGCAGGCCGTGCAGGCGACCGATGCCGCGCGCCGCATGCAGCGTCGCGAACAGCAGCACCACGCCCACCAGGACTGCGATCGGCCACATCCACGGCTCGCCATCGATGAACAGGTTCCAGTTGTCGACCGACAGGTTCCCGCCCAGGCCCAGCACCAGCGCCACCGGCACCGCGATCAACGACAGCGACACGCTCAGTCCCGTCACGACGATCGTGAAGTACGCGATGCCCAACGGCAGCATGAAGAGGAAGTACAGCTGCGTGGCCCAGATGCGCGGGTCGGTGAACAACTCGCCGATGCGCTTGAGCAGCGGCTGCCCGCGGCTGCTGTACAGCGGACGGCGTGGCATGCGCTCGCCCAGCATCACCTCGACGATGCGCCCCTCCACCAGCGACAGGAGGCGGATCGAGCCGAAGTACAGGATCACGAACGGCACGCCGATGATCAGCACCGCCAAACCCGCCGACAACGACAGCCCGGTCACCACCCAGGTGAAATAGAAGATGCCCGTGGCCAGCGACAGCAGCATGTAGAACAACGCGCCATAGGTGCGCGTGTCGGCGATGACGCCGAAGAACTGCCCCAGCACCGACTGCCTGGGCTTGGGCGGTGGCGCCCGCAACGCGGTCTGCACCTTCACTTCGGTGTCGCGGTAGATGTCCGCGACCTCGTCCGGCGCGCCGTAGCTGCCGGCGACGGCGACGATCACCTCCGCCTCGCTCTTGCCGGGATTCTCGGCGAGCTCGGAACGCAGGTATTCCTCGGCGTCGTACAGCGCGTCCTGCACCAGGGCCGGATCGGCACCGGCCAGCGAACGGCGCAGGTGCTCGAGGTAATCGGGGATCGTCGTCGGCAGGCCGCCGGGACGGGAGTCGTTGCTCGAGGAAAACGCGTTCATGGCAGCAGTCCTTCCAGGACGGAATCGACGGAATCTCGGGTCGCACGCCAGGCGGCGGCCCATTCGTGCAGCACCGTGCGACCGGCCTCGGTGATGCGGTAATAGCGTCGGGGCGGGCCGGAAATCGACGGCTCGATATGGCTGTCCAGCAACCCCGCCCCTTCGAGGTTGCGCAGCACCGGGTACAGCGCACTCTGCTTGCCGGCCAGCACACCGCCGCCGATGCGCTCCAGCTGCTTGGCGATCTGGTAGCCGTACAGCGGCTCCCCGGTCGATCCCAGCACGGCCAGCAGGGCCAGCGAGACAGTGCCGGCGCTGAGCTCCTTCTGGAATTTCCGCAGCTGGGTGTCGAGATCGCTCATGGCAGGGGGAGACCGGTAGGCTGGACTCCACACTACTGCGGACTTCGATATAGCAAACCTGCCATTAGTCACGCGCCTTGCCGTGTCGTGCACCGGCCGGCTGCTATCAGGGGGACTGGCCGCGATCCGTTCCGCGGCGAGGAGCCCACCATGCCCCGGGGCGACAAATCCGCGTACACCGACAAGCAGAAGCGCCAGGCCGAACACATCGAGGACAGCGAGCGCGAGCAGGGCCGCTCCGAAGAAGACGCCGAACGCATCGCCTGGGCCACGGTGAACAAGCAAGACGGCGGCGGCAAGCTCAAGAAGGCTACGAAGAAGGCGACCAAGAAGGCATCGGCGCGCAAGACCACGAAGAAGGCGGCGAAGAAGACGTCGGCACGCAAGACCACGAAGAAGGCGGCGAAGAAGACGTCGGCACGCAAGACCGCGAAGAAGGCGGCGAAGAAGACGCCAGCACGCAAGACCGCGAAGAAAGCGACAAAGAAGACGTCCGCGCGCAAGACCGCGAAAAAGGCGACGAAGAAGACGGCCCGCAAAGCGACCGCCCGCAAGACGACGAAGAAGGCGGCCAAGAAGGCGACCCGCAAGTCGACCCGCACCACCGCCTCGCGCAGCGCCGCGGCGAAGAAGGGCGCCCGCACCCGTCGTTCGGGCCGCAACGGCGCCTCGGCCTGAGCCGTACGCGGGCGGACGGTCGGCCGCCGTGTCCGGTCGACTGACCGCCGTCACGTTCCCATGGTGGAGGGCTGGTCGCGGCAGCACACGGTGCGCCAGAATCTCCCCGTTCAGCGAACCGGATCCAAGGGGAAGTCCGCCGTGTCGAAACCGACTGCATCCATGTCGCGCAGGTGGTCGCCTGCTCTGCTCTGCGCCGCCCTGCTGGCCGCCGCGACCGCCGCGCACGCCGCCGGCGAGGACAACGCGCCCGCGGCCAAGCCGCGCTCGATGCAGGAAATCCTCGACGCGTCGCAGCCATCGGACTGGCGCACGCCCGACAACAAGAACCTGCTTTACCTGGACCTGGACTCCGGGCGCGTGCTGATCGAACTGGCGCCGGCCTTCGCGCCCGCGCACGTCGGCAACATCCGCGCCCTGGCCAAGAACGGCTACTGGAACGGCATGAGCATCAACCGTTCGCAAGACAACTTCGTCGTGCAGTGGGGCGATCCCGCGCAGGACGAGAAGGATCGCAAGCCGTTGGGCCGGGGCACCAAGCCCAAGCTGCCGGCGGAATTCGCGCGCAAGGCCAAGGGGCTGGCGTTCGATCGCCTGTCCGACGTCGACGGCTGGGCACCGGAAGTGGGCTTTTCCACCGGCTTCCCGGCCGGCCGCGATCCCGGCGCCGACGCCGCCTGGATGGCGCACTGCTACGGCGCGGTGGGCGCGGGTCGCGACGTCGCCGCCGATTCCAGCAACGGCACCGAACTCTACGTCGTGATCGGCCAGTCGCCGCGCCAGCTCGACCGCAACATCACCGTGGTCGGCCGCGTGCTGCAGGGCATGGAACTGCTGTCGGTGCTGCCGCGCGGCACCGGGCCGCTGGGTTTCTACGAGCAACCCGCGCAGCGCACGCCGATCAAGTCGATCCGCCTGGCCTCGGAAGTGCCGAAGAAGGAGCGCGTGGGGATCGAGGTGTTGCGCACCGACACGCCGCTGTTCACCGAACTGGTCGAGGCGCGCCGCAACCGTCGCGACGAGTGGTACAAGCACATGGCCGGCCACATCGACCTGTGCAACGTGCCGCTGCCCACGCGCGCGCCGCCGCCGAAGCCGGTCGTGGAGAAGGCCAAGCCCAAGCCGAAAGCGAAGGCGAAGGCGAAGGCGAAGGCGAAGGCGAAGCCTAAAGCCAAGGCCACGCGTGGCGGTGCTGCGCGCGCGACCACCACGAGTCGCTGAGCAACGCTCCCGCGCCAATCACGTAAAGCCCCTCGGGCGGAACACGGGAACAGCGCAGTGCCGTCATCCCCGCGCAGGCGGGGATCCATGCGTCAGGCGCATCAAGCTCGCCGGCGGACGTGACATACGAACGGTTGGGCTCCCGCCTTCGCGGGAACGACGTGATGGACCGCGCCCGCCTCACGGCGGCGCCGTCCGCTCCTCCACGCCCACGGCCGTCTCGCCGGGTTCGCGCTGCAACGCCTCGCGCTGGAACAGGCACATCCGCACTACGTCGTGGTAGCGCCCGTCGCTGAAGAACTCCTCCACCAGCACGCCCTCGCGACGGAATCCCGCGTCCTCGTAGATCCGGATCGCGCGCACGTTGTCCACGTCCACCAGCAGGTACAGCTTGTAGAGGTTGAGCACGCGGAAGGCGTAGTTGATCGCCAGCTGCGTTGCCGCGCGTGCATAACCGCGTCCCTGCTGGTCGGGCGAAATCATGATCAGGAACTCCGCGCGCCGGTGCAGGTGGTCGATTTCCACCAGCTCCACCAGGCCCACGCGTTCATGCGCGCTGTCCTCGACGATGAAGCGCCGCTCGGACTGATCGTGGATGTGCTTGCGGTACAGCTCCTCCAGCTCGACGAAGGATTCGTACGGTTCCTCGAACCAGTAGCCCATCACGCTGCGGTTGTTGTTGAGCACGTGCACGAAGTGCAGGTCGCCGCGTTCTAGCGGCCGCAGGGTGACGCCGGGAACGGTCTGCGCATTCATGCCGCCACCCTACTCCAGCCGCGTTACAGGCGCACTCCGCGCCATCACGCGGCCTTGCCCGCGCGCTCAATAGCCTGCCTTCATCGCTCACCCCGACGAAGGTTCCTGCCATGCCCCTGCTGCGCCTGCGCGTGACCGGCAGCGACGACGACGTCCGCGCCATCAGCAACCTGCTCACCAGCCTCGATGGCATCGAACACATCGAGGAAGTCGACGACCTGATGCCGCACATGGACGACGACGATTCCAGCTCCGCAGGACTGCCCGACGACCAGGGCCCGGGCCAGCATTCGCTGGAGATCGAAGCGCCGAACCTGGCCAGCGCCAATCGCGTGCGCGATGCGGTGGAAGCGCTCGCGTTCGATCTGGACGTGCTGGTGGAGTTCGATAACGACGATTGAGGGGCAGGCAGCGGCGTTGAATTGCTTGCGGCGCGCCAACGCCGGGCTGTCCGCGACGGCTGCTTCGCTTGCCGCTGGGATGCCTTCCATGGCGCGACGCAATGCTCGATGGAACGCCCAGCCCGGCCTTCCATGGCCGGGTGTTCGCCAGGTCACGCGGCATGCCGCGTAAGCGACCTGCCTCACCCTCCGCTGTTGCCAGCGGAGGGGCCGGGGCCGGGGCCGGGGCCGGGGACGAGGACGCGACGCCGTTGCGCCGGTTCAGCGCGAGGCTGTCGCGCGCGAAAGGTCCTGGATCGTCACCGCCTGCCCGGCTTCGATCCGCTCACCACCGCGCACGATCAACCGGTCGCCCGGCTTCACCGCGCCCTCGACTTCAACCAGACCATCGACCTCGGTGCCGGTCTTCACCGGCAACCGTTCGGCCTTGCTGTCCGCCGCCACGCGCAGGACGAAATCGCCCTCGCGCCGCAGGATCACCGCATCGCGCGGCACCGCGACCACCGCCCGCTTGCGCGCGCTCGGCATGCCGACATCCACCGCGGTGCCCACGGGCAGCTCGCCCACGTCCATCGCGATGCGCAGTTCCAACTGGCGCGATGCTTCATCGCCGACAGGCACCAGCGCGCTTACCGGATGCGTGCGCTCCTTCGCGCCATTGCCCTGCTTGCCCACGCGCACCTTGACCGGCATGCCCACCGCCAGATGCTCGGCCAGGTCGACCGGCGCACGCACGCGCACTTCCTGCGCGCCGGTGTCCACGAGCCGCGCGACGGCATCGCCGGTGTTGACGTATTCGCCCAGCTGCACCGAGCGTTCGGCGACCACGCCGTCGAACGGCGCGCGCACCACCATCTGCGTGCGCTGGTGGCGCGTCTGCGCGAGCATCGCCTGCGCGCGGGCGCGTTCCTGCGCCAGCATGTCGCGGTCGGCGCGCAGCTGTTCGTACTGCGCGCGTGCGATGTTCTGCTGCGCGGCCAGCTGCGCGTAACGCTGTTCCTGCCGCGCGGCCATGTCGAGCTGCGCCTGGATGCGCGCCAGATCCGCCGCGCCCTGCTGCTCCTGCAGCTTGAGCGTGGTGTCGTCGAGCACTGCCAGCGCCTCGCCCGCGCGCACCGCCTGGCCCACTTCGACCACGCGCACCACGCGTCCGTCCTGCTCGCTGGCCACCTTCGCGTCCTGGCGGCTGATGACGCTGCCCGGCGCCCAGTGCACGGGTGCGAGCTCGGTGGTCACCGCGTTCGCCACGCCGACCACGGCGGGCGGCGCTTCGGGTTTGTCGGGCGTCGTCGCATCCACGTCCCACTTGATCAGCGGAACGATCAGCACGGGCACGATCGCGACGGCGATGACGCTCTTCAGGGTGAGGCGCGGAAACTTGGGCAGCGGGCGCATGGCAGGAGCTCCTGGGGGAGGAGGAATCGAAAGGATCAGGGCGAGGCACGCAACGCGGCGGCCTCGAACGCGGGCTCACGCTCGCGGCGCGAATCGAACAGCCGCAGCAGCGCGGGCACGAGCACGACGGTGAAGACCAGGCTCAACGCAACGCCGCCCACCGACACCGCGGCCAGTCCGCGGTAGATGACGGCACCCGGGCCGGGGTTGATCGCCATGGGCAGCGCACCGAGCACGCCGGTGAGCGCGGCGATCAGGATCGGCCGCAGTCGCTGGTCCAGCGCCTGCTTCAGCGCATCGTCCAGCGACACGCCTTCGGCCTGCGCCTCGCGCGCCTGCGCGACGAGCAGGATCGCGTTGTTGATCACCATGCCCAGCAGCATGATGAAACCGATCATCGACAGCAGGTCCAGCGTCTGCCCGGCGATGAGGTCGAGCACGCGCAATCCGATCACGCCGCCCAGCACCGCCATCGGCAGCGTCGCCATCACGTAGGCGCTGTCGCACAGCGACTTGAACATCGCCGCCATCAACAGGAACAGCACCACCAGCGCCATCGCGAAGTTCATGCCCATGCTGCGCACGACTTCGCCCAGGCGATCGGCGCTGCCGGAGACGCGGATCGCGGCGTCCTCGGGCAGCGCCTCACGCAGCACCGGCACGACGTCGTTGTCGACGATGCCCAGCGCTTCTTCCAGCGACATCGCCGCCGGCGGGTCGACGGTGAGCGTGACGGTGCGGCGGCGATCGACGCGGCGCACCTGGTTGGGCGCGAGCACCGTGTCCACCTGCGCGAGTTCGGCCAGGCTCAGCACGCCACCGTTGGGCGTGGCGAGCGGCGCGGCGCCCAAGCGCTCGACATCGTCCTCGCGATCGCTGCGCAGGATGATCGCCAGGCGACGGTCGCCGTCGAAATGCTCGCCCAGCCACTGACCGTCGCCGAGCGCGCGCACGACCGTGCCCAGGTCCGGACGACGCCAGCCCACTTCGGCCAGACGACGGTCGTCGGGATTGATGCGCAGCTCCGGCGTGCCGGCGTCGGCATTGGGCCACGCCTGCACGTTGGCGCCGGGGAAACGTTCGGAGAGCAGCTTGCGGCCCGCTTCCGCCGCACGCGTGAGCGCGTCGCCGTCGGCGTGCTGCAGGTGGATCGCGATCGCGCGCGCGGAACCGCCGAAGCTGCCGAACAGCTCGCCTTCGCTGGCGAAGGCACGCGTGTCGGGGAAGCCGACGACCACTTCGTCGCGCACGATGCGCTCCAACTCGCCGATGTCGTCCGGGTCCACCACGCGCGCACCGAGCGTGCCCCCGCCCGGCCACAGGTTGAGGTACCAGTTGCTCAGCTGCGGCCCTTTCTCGCCGTCCATGTAAGGCTTCATGCGCGCGAGCAACGTCGGCGCGATCTCGGCGTTCACGCGCTCCGGGCTCATGCCGGGCGGAAAGTTGAAGAACGCGTCCACGGCCGCACGCTTCACCGGCGGCAGGTAGTCGATCTTCGGCATCAGCACGAAAGTCAGCACGATCGGCGCGACGACCAGACCGCCCACCCACGCCAGCTGATTGCGGCGGCCGCGGGTGACGCGCATCGCCCAGTCGCTGACGCCGTTCCAGAAGCGATGCGTCTCGCGGTCGCCCTCGCGTTCACGCAACCAGCTGCTCGCGGCGGCAGGAAGCACGGTCACGGCGATCAGCAACGAGATGCCGACCGCGATGGAAATGGTCAACGCGAGATCGGCGAACAACTGCCCTTCCACGTCGTCCATGAAGATCACCGGCACGAACACGGCGATGGTCGTCAGCGTGGACGCCACCAGCGCGCCGCCGACCTGGCGCGAGCCTTCCAGTGCGGCCTGCCTGCCGGGCATGCCCTCTTCGCGCAGCCGCACGATGTTTTCGGCGACCACCACGGCCGCGTCCATCACCATGCCCACCGCGAAGGCGAGGCCCGCCAGCGAGATCACATTGAGGCTGCGCCCGGTGAGCTGCAGCACGATGAAGGTCGCCAGCAGCGAGATCGGAATCGCGCAGGCAATCAATGCGGTGGCGCGTACGTCGCGCAGGAACCACCACAGGCAGCCCACCGCCAGCAGCACGCCCGCGCCGAGGCTGCCCGACAGCAAACCGATCGCGCGATTGATGAAAACCGAGGCGTCGAAGCTCTGGCGGATGTCGAGCCCCTGCGGCTTGAGATCCTTCACGCGGATTTCCTCGACCACCGCTTTCACGCGGTCGAGTGTGTCGAGCACGTTCGCGCCGCTCTCGCGCAGGATGCGCAGGCCGATGGCGGGATTGCCGTTCTGGTAAGCGAAGAAGCGCTGCTCGGGACGCTTCACTTCCACCGTGGCCACATCGCCCAGGCGCACCGGCCGGCCGTCGCGCCATGCGAGGATCAGATTGCCCAGCGCTTCGGGGGAGTAGCGCCCGGCGAACCTCAGCACGTATTCGCGACGACCGGCCTCGACCACGCCGCCGGAGACATCCGTCGCGCGCGCCGCGACGTCGGCCACCTGCGGAATCTGGATGCCCAGCGCGGCCGCGCGCTCCAGGTTCAGGGTGATGGTGAGTTCCTCGGGCGCGCCGCCGTTGATCTCCACGCCCGCCACGCCTTCCACGGCCGACAGGCGCGGCACGATGCGGTCTTCGATCATCTGCCGGCGATCGAGGATGTCGCCGGGCGTGTCCGGCAACTTCTGTACGAAGAAATAGGTGAGCGAGTTGTTGGCGTTGTCCGCACCGGCTTGCACGACCGGCGGCGTGGCGTCGCGCGGCAGCGGCTGCAGGCGGTTCATGCGCGAGAGCACTTCCACCAGCATCGCGTCCATGTCGCTGCCGACGGCGAAGGTGAGGTTGATGAAGCTGTTGCCGGCGTTGATGTTGGACTCGATCTCCTCCAGGCCCGGCAAGCCCTGCATCACCGCTTCGATGGGCTCGACGATCTCCGATTCCATCTCCTGCGGCGAGGCCGCACGCCAGCTGGTCTGCACCGACATCTGCGGACGTTCGATATCGGGGAACAGCTGCAACGGCAGCTTCAGCAGGCTCATCAGGCCGAACGCGCAGACCATCGCGACGGCGACCGCGACGGCCGCGGGATTGCGGAGCGAGGCTTCGGTGAGTTTCATCGTGCGGCTCCGCGGGGGACGAATGCCGCCGCACGATGCGCCCGCGAGAGTTTGCCAAGATGGCCCGGAAGTCACGCCGATGCGGCGATTGCGCTCAGCGGTGGATTCGTCGCGGTGAAGCGTTCGTGGCGACGGCGATGCGTTTCTTCCGCGCAACGAAATGCGTGAAGGGACCCAACTTATGGCACGGTCGAGAACGCACCATTGTTCGTCCAACGCACCACCGTTCGTCCTGAGCGTAGGCCGCAGGCCGGAGTCGAAGGATGAGCGGGCGGGAGCCTCCCAACCCGCTCGTCCTTCGACTTCGCTTCGCTACGCTCAGGACGAACGGTGGCAGGCACAGGTAGATTGAAGCAGTCGCGAGGCGCTGCTACGCCTCAGATCAACAACGCCAGCTTGTCCCGATGCGTACGCGACAGCTTCAGCTCCTGCCCGCAATCCAGCCGCAGGAACCCTTCTCCGTTCGTGTGCGGGCGCATCTCCACCACGCGCCGCGCGTTCACGATCGTCGAACGATGGATGCGCGGGAAGCGCTGCGGATCCAGCTGCTTCTCCAGGTCGCGCATAGTCGCGCGCAGCACCAGCGTCTCGCCCTGTGGTGTGGGGCCGTCGGTGTGGATGCACATGTAGTCGCCGGCCGCGTCGATCCAGCGGATGCTCGACAAGTCCACGCGTACGGTCCGCCCGCCGTCGCGCACGGCCAGCTTGTCGTCGCGGCGCAGCTGCTCCAGCGCATCGGGCTTGAGCGCCTCGTCCAGGTCCAGCAGCGGTCGCCCGCTCAGTTCGCCCAGCAACCCGAGCAGATGCGCGCAATGACCGCTCGCCTTGCGCTGCGAACGCGCCTGCTGCACGCGCGCCAGCGCCTGCGCAAGCCGGGCTTCGTCCACCGGTTTGAGCAGGTAGTCGGTGGCGGAGGCTTCGAAGGCGCGGATCGCGTAATGATCGTAGGCGGTGACGAACACCACCAGCGGCATCTCGTGCGCGGGAATGCTGCGCAGCGTCTCGAAGCCGTCCATCCCCGGCATCTGCACGTCCAGGAACATCAGGTCCGGACGGTGCTCGCGCAGGCCGCCGATGGCCGACAACCCGTCGCCGTACTCGCCGACGATCTCCACGTCCGGATGCGCCTGCAGGCGGATTTCCAGCCCGCGTCGCGCCAGCGGTTCGTCGTCGACGATCAGTGCGCGCAACGGGACATGCTGTGCGGCCGCGTCGTGCAGGCGTTCGCGATCGACGACACGGTCCATGTTCACTCCCCGCCCAGTTGCTTCGTTTCGAACGGAAGGCGCAGCTCCACCTCGATGCCGCGCTCGTGGTTGCGCACGCAGAAGCTGCTGTCTTCGCCGTAAAGCACGTTCAGGCGTTCACGCGTGTTGCGCAGGCCCACGCCCTTGCCCGGCGGAAGTTGCCCGCCTTCCATGCTGGCGCAGCCCGGGCCATCGTCGATCACGCGCAGCACCAGCTGGTCGCCGTCGCGCTCGGCCTCGATGCGCAGCATGCCGCCGGCGACCTGCTTGGCGACGGCGAACTTGATCGCGTTCTCCACCAGCGGCTGCAACAGCAGGCTGGGCAACAGCGCGCGCCAGCAGTCTTCGTCGATGGCGGTCTCGATGCGCAGGCGTTCGGCGAAGCGGATCTTCTCGATGTCCAGGTAGAGCGTGAGCGCGTCCAGTTCCTGCCGCAGCGTGACACGCTGCATCGGATCGTTGTCCAGCGAATGCCGCAGGAACGCCGACAACCCCTGCACCATGCGGTTGGCGGTGGCGTTGTCGCGATCGAGAACGAGCGTGGAAATCGCGTTGAGCGTGTTGAACAGGAAGTGCGGGTTGAGCTGGTAGCGCAGCATCTTCAGCTGCGCCTGGTGGGCCATGGTCCGCGCGGCCAGTGCACGTTGCGTCTCGTCCTGCAGCTGGCGGTAGTACTTGATGCCCAGGTACAGGCCGACCCACGCCAGCACCACGTAGATGTAAGTCAGCGAGTAGGCGATGTACGCCACGCGGCTGGTCGGCGCGCAGGTATCGCAAAAGCGCACCAGCATCGTGCGCGTGGTCAGGTCCATCACCGCGGAGCTGGCGAGGATCGGCACGATCATCGTGAGCAGCAGCTTGCGCGGCGGCAGCCCCCAGCACGCGCGCAGCAGGTAGCGCAGGCCCAAGGTGACGATGAAGCCCGTGCAGGCGGCGGTGAACGGCACGATCCAGTAGCCCGATGGCTTGCCGTAGGCGATCGCGGCCAGGTAGCCCAGGCCGAAATAGCCCAGCCAACCGCCGGTGTGCAGGATCCAGAAGAAGTGCTGGCGGGGCAGGTCCAGCGGGTGAGTCGCGGTAATGGCCATGAGTGCCGCAGGAAGCGAGGACGCGGTGGGCCGATCCTAGCCCGTTCACGGGGCTGGGCGGAAACGGTTCGTCGGCCACGGGCCACGCTTCGCCGCGCGGCCGGTCGCCACCGCGCGTTCATGCCTGCGGCGCGGCGTCCGGGCCGTCGTGCGGGGGCTCGCGCGCGCCTTCCAGGCCGCGCCGGCGTCGCTCGTCGATCACCGCCGTGATCAACGCGCCGACGAACACGATCAGCGCCGCGTAGTACATCCACACCAGGGCCAGCACCAGCGCGCCCATCGACCCGTAGGCGGAACCCGGATTGGCCTCGCGCAGATACCAGCCGATCAGCCAGCGCCCCAGCACGAACAGCAGCGCCGTGATCGCGCCGCCGCCGAGCGCGCGTTTCCACCCCACCGAACGGTCCGGCAGGTAGTGGTACATCAGCGCGAAGCTGAGTGCGTACACGGCCCACGTCGTCAGGTTCATCACGATCGGCAAGGCCCACTCCACCCGCGCGAACGCAAGCTGCACGGCCGTGCTCACGGTCATGGACACCAGCAGCAGGAATCCCATCGCCAACACCAGGCCGAGCGAGAACACCCGCTTGCGCAACCACGCCATCGCGCCGGCCAGTCGCGTGGCATCGGTGCGGAAGATCTTGTTGAGCACGTCCTGCAACTGCGCGAACACCGCCGTCGCACCGACGAACAGCAGCGCCACGCTCCACCATCCGGCGACTGATCCCGTGTCGGGTCGATCGCGGGCGTTGTCGACCACAGTACGCGCGACGCGCTCGGCTTCGCCCCCTGCGAGCAGGCCGATCTGCTGCATCAGCGCATCCTGCGCGCCGGGCACGAGCGCGCTGGTGAGCCAGACGAGGATGAGCAGCAGCGGCGCGAGCGAGAGCATCGCGTACAGCGCCAGCGCGGCCGACTGCGCCATCAGTTCGGTATCGACGAAGCGGCGCAGCAGGTCGGCCGGCAGGCTGCCCTGCGCGCGACGCACGAGCGCCTTCATGGCGGGGCGGCGGAAGGAATGGCCGCGATCGGCCTGCGTGCGGCGCGGCGCGGTGGGGTCGAGCTTCTCGGCGGCCTTCGCGACGGCGGGCTTTTCGGGGTCTGGACGTGGCATCGCCCGCAGGAATAGCGCGAAGCGCGTGAAATCCGGATGCGTGCGGTGTGGTGTCTGCGTCGTGAGCGGCCCACCTGCACTAGCATGCCCACATGCCCATCACTGCCCTGCCCCGCAGCTTCTACGCACACGACTCGCGCGACGTGGCGCCCCTGCTGCTGAACAAGGTGATCCTCACCGCCGACGGCCGCGCCGGGCGCATCGTCGAAGTGGAGGCGTACCGCGGCGGCGAGGATCCGGCCGCACATTCCTTCCGCGGCCCGACGAAGCGCACGCAGGTGATGTTCGGCCCACCCGGGCATCTGTACGTGTATTTCATCTACGGCATGCACTGGGCGATCAACGCCGTATGCGGCGGACCGGCCGGGCACGCGGTGCTGATCCGTGCGCTCGCCCCGTTGCACGGGATCGAGCGCATGCACGCGGCGCGCGGTGTCGAAGACGTGCGCCTGCTCACCAGCGGCCCCGGGCGCCTGGCGCAGGCGCTGGGAATCAACGGCGCGCACAACGGCGTGGACATCACCGATCCCGCATCGTCGGTGTGGTTCGGCGACGACGGAACGCCACCGCCGCATGAAGCGGTCACCTCACCGCGCATCGGCATCAGCAAGGCGATGGAGCACGCCTGGCGTTGGCATGTGGCGGAGGAGCCGCATGTGTCGAAGGGTGGGAGGGTGCGGCGGCGGAAGGGGTGAGGGGGTGGATGCCGTCATCCCGGCGAAGGCCGGGGGCCAGGCTGTCACGCTGTCCGCTTCGTCACGTCATTCCAGCGAAAGCTGGAATCCATTTTGCTGTTGATAGTCAACGGGGCAAGCGTGCAAAGTCCCTGGAGAGTGCCGCCGTGCGGCGGCCCAAAAGCCCCGCCTTCGCGGGAATGACGGTGAGGTGGTTCGCCGAAGAGGGAGTGCCCGGATGCTGCGGGGCCTGGGTCCCGGCCTCCGCCGGGATGACGGTGAGGGTAGGTTGCGGTGGCGGTTGCTGCTGATATTGCTGTTGCTGTTGCTGTTGCTGTTGCTGTCGAACAGCCTTTCAGGTTACTAGCCCCGAAGGGCGCCGCACATGGATGTGCGGCGGTGAGCGCTGAGCCATGGATGGCGAATCGCGAACGCGCCCTTGCTCCGTCCGGTCGTGGGATTGATCTGGGCCCACTGCCCTTTCTTTTGGTTACTTTTCTTTGGGCAAGCAAAGAAAAGTGACCCGAGCGGCGCAGCCGATCGGAAGCTTTGCTATTGCTCCTTCATTGAGAAGCCTAAGAAAGCCAAATCAAAATGGATTCCAGCTTTCGCTGGAATGACGGTGACAAGGTTTGCCGCTATCGGAGTGCCCACGTACTGCGGGCCTGGATCCCGGCCTTCGCCGGGATGACGGTGAGGTGGGTTGCCGTTGTCGGAGTGCCCGTGCGCTGCGGTCCCGCACCCCAGCCCCGCCGAAACGACGGTAATTCAGCGCCGCAACTGCAAGAACTCTTCCGCCGTCACCGGATGCCCCAGCCAATAACCCTGCGCGAAATCGCACCCCCGCTCGCGCAGGATCGAATACTGGCCTTCCTTCTCCACACCCTCGGCCACCACCAGGATGCCCAGCGAATGCGCCATCGCGATGATCGCCGTGGTCAGCGCCAGATCGTCCGGATCGCGCAGCACATCGGCCACGAAACTGCGGTCGATCTTCACCCCGTCCACCGGCACGCGGCGCAGATGGCTCAGGCCCGAGAAGCCGGTGCCGAAATCGTCCAGCCACACGCGCACGCCCATGCCGCGCAGTTCCGACAGCAGCGCGCTGGCATGCAGCTCGTCGCCGATCACCGCCGTCTCGGTCAGTTCCAGATGCAGCATGTCGGCGGAAAGGCCGGTGTCGCGCAAACAGGCCGATACGACCTCCGGCAGATCGCCGCTGCGCAACTGACGCGGCGAGACGTTCACCGCGACGAACAACGGCTCCGGATCCTTGCGTGCCTTCTGCCACGCCACCGCGTCCGAACACGCCGCGTGCAGCACCTGCGGGCCCAGCACTTCGATCAGGCCGCTCTGCTCGGCCACGTCGATGAACACCGACGGCGCGACGAAGCCAAGCTCCGGATGACGCCAGCGCAGCAGCGCCTCGGCGCCGATCATCGCGCCGTCGACCAGACGGAACACCGGCTGGTACACCAGGCTCAGCTCGCCGCGATCCCACGCGCCGCGCAGTTCGTGTTCCAGATGCACGCGGCGCTCCACGGCCTGGTTCATCGCGCGGCTGTAGAAACGGAAGCAGTTTTTGCCGGCAACCTTCGCCTGGTACATCGCGATGTCGCCGTTCTTCATCAGACTGGTGCCGCCAGCGGCGTCCTCCGGGAACAACGTGATGCCGATCGACGTGCCCAGGAACACCTGTCGCCCCTGCACTTCCACCGGCACGCCCAGGTCGACCACCAGCGTTTCGGCGAGCTTGGTCGCCAGCGCGCGCACGTCTTCCGCGGGGTCGTCGCGCCCCTGTACGAGGATCACGAACTCGTCGCCGCCGAAACGCGCCAGCAGCGCGTCCTCGCCGCCCACGCGCGCCACCGCGCCTTCGATCCGGCGCGCGCACTGCAGCAGCACTTCGTCGCCCGCGTCGTGGCCGAGCGTGTCGTTGACGCGCTTGAAGTCGTCGATGTCGGCGAACAGCAAGGCAAGCTGGCGACCGGCGCCGTGCATCTGGTCCAGACGTTCGTCCAGCGCTTCACGGAACGCGAGCCGGTTCGCCAGGCCCGTGAGCGCATCGGTGTAGGCCATGCGCCGGATCTCGCGATCGTGGCGCGCCAGGCTGTGGCTCATGCGGTCGAACGCGCGCATGAGGTCGCCCACTTCGTCATTGCGTCCGTCGGCGGACGTGGTGGTGTCGAAGTGGCCGGCCTCGATCTCCTGCGCCGACTCGGCGAGCCGGCGGATCGGACGCACCAGCAGGCGCTGGATCAACCACAGCGAGAGCGCGCCGAACACCAGCAGCCCCGCACCGAGCAGGCTGACCCAGATCACGTGGCGCTGGCCGAGCGTGTCCAGTCGCGCGCGCAGCTTGTCGACGGCCTGTTCCTGGAAGCGGCGCATCGCCTGCATGTCGTAACCCACGCGCACGCCACCCACGCGCTGCTGGCCGATCAGGATCGGCATCGACACGTCCATGACGCGGTCGTCGAACTGGGTGTGCAGGCCGTTGGCGGCGATGACGCCCGCGGCCATCGCGTCGTCCATGCGCTTGCCGTAGGTGGCAATGTCTTCGCTGCCGTCGTGGACGACCTTGCCTTCCTCGTCGAACACGATCACGTAACGCACGTCGGGCATGCGCAGCGTGCCGCGCGCGAGCGCACCGACGGCGTCCAGGTCGGAGTAGTACAGCGGGTTGGTCAGCGTCGCGGCCAGTTGCGTCGCGGTGGCCTCGCCCTGGCGACGCAGGCTCTGGCCGATCATCGTGCGCATGGCCTGGCGGCTGACGCCTTCGACTTCGCGGCGCATCTGCTCCTGCCGGTTCAGCAGCAGCGCCACCAGCGCCAGCACGACCAGCATCGCCACGCCCATGAGGACGAGGAAGCGGGCCTGCAGCCCCATCCGCAGCCTCATTCGACCTCCGAGCGGACCCGGGCGACGCCGTCGGAGATGCGGTCCAGCGCCTTCTGCGATGCGGGGTCGACCGGCATGAAGCGGGTCGTGTTGAAAAAGCGCAGCAACGCGTCGCCGGCATCGGGATCGCCGGCGGCATCCGTGAGCACTTCACGCAGGCGCGCTTCCACGCGCGGATCGAGGTCGCCGCGCACCATTTCCACCGCGCGCGGGTAATCCACGGTCTGGCCGATCACCACCAGGTCGTTGCGGAACGACGGCGGCATGCGGTCCGGGTTCTGCCAGTCCAGGTTGCTCATCACCCCGACATCGGCCAGACCCTTGTGCACCCAGGTCGAGATGTTCAGCTCCGACCAGGCGAACAGGTAACCGACCGCGCCGCTGTCGATGCGGTCCTCGGGCGAGAGCAGGATTTCCAGCGACAGGCCGCGACGCAGCAGTTCGGCGGCGGGCACGAAGTAGGCGCTGGTCGAATTCGGCCGCTGGAAAGCAATGCTGTGGCCGCGCAGGTCGGCCAGCGAGCTCAGGCCGCTGTCGCGGCGAGCGAAGAACAGGCTGTGGTAATGACTGACGCCGTCGCGCTCGGTCAGCAGCAACGGGTGTGCGCCGGCGCGCTGGCGCAGCAGCATCGCGGTGCCGGTGGTCTCGGTGACCCAGTCCACCCGGCCCCGGCGCAGGTAGCTGGCCATCTGCTGGGTGTCCTTGGCCATCAGGATGCGGCCTTCGCGGATGCCGACGTCGGCCAGGCGCGGGACCACGTAATCCAGCAGCGGCTTGAGCTGCTCGTAGTGCTTCTTGGGATCGTCGCTGATGCGGCCCAGTACCAGCACGCCGGAGTCGTTGCCCGCCCATGCCGCCAGCGGAGTAGCCGCCGAAGCCAGCGCGATGAGTGCGAGTGCGAACAGTCTCGGCTGGGCGATGCGGCGCAGGCTGGCGATCAAGTACGACGACCCCTCGGGATGCCGTCGGGCAGCGTAATCGAAAAGGCGGGCGGCCCGATACGGCAAACCGTCGGGCCGCCCGCAGATCAGCGTTTTGGCCCGGCGAGCATGGCCATGCGCTGGGCGTCGGCCAGGATGCCGCGCAGGATCCGCACCTCGCGCTCGTCCAGCCCCGCGCGCAGGTACAGGCGCCGCAGCTTGCGCATGGCCGATTCGGGGGCGCGGCCCTTGTGGAAGTCGATGGCGTCCAGGGTTTCGGCGAGCTGGGCGAAGAAGCCCTCCATCTGCGCATGCGAGGCGGGGGGATCGCGCGGTTCGGCGGTGTCGGCGTCGCCCTGCCCGGCCTGGGTCTCCAGCAGGGCCAGGCGCAGCTCGTAGCTGAGCACCTGCACCGCCGCGGCCAGGTTGAGCGAGCTGTACTCCGGGTTGGCCGGAATGTGCACCGAGGCGTGGCAGAGCTGGAGCTCGTCGTTGCTCAGGCCCGTGCGTTCGCGGCCGAAGACCAGCGCCACTTCGGCGCCGTCGGCGGCTTGCGCTACGCAGCGCGCGGCCGCTTCACGCGGCAGCAGTTCCTCCAGCTGGACGCGGCGGCTACGGGCGGTGCAACCCAGCACGAGGCGGCAGTCGGCCACGGCCTCGGCCAGGGTCTGGCAGACGACGGCCTCGGCCAGGACGTCGTCGGCCCCGGCGGCCAGGGCGTAGGACTCGGCGCTGACGGCCTTCTCGGGGGCCACGAGGACCAGCCGCGACAGGCCCATGGTCTTCATTGCGCGCGCGGCCGAGCCCATGTTGCCGGGGTGTTGGGTGCCGACGAGGACGATGCGCAGGCGCGGAGCCGCGGCGGGCGGGTTGTTCATGGAATGGGATTCGGAACTCATGGCGCGCAATGGTAAACTCCGCGCCCCGGCCGCGACCCCGTCGTGATATGCCGGCCCGCTCTTTCACCGCCGCCAGTCCATCCCCACCCCGTCCCCCGAACGAGGCCGCTCGCCCATGCAGAAACCCGCCGTAACCCTCATGGTCAAGGCCGCCCGCGCCGCCGGCAACGTCCTGTTGCGCCACATGAACAAGCTCGACGCCCTCAACGTGGTCGAGAAGGACCGTATGGACTACGCCAGCGAAGTCGACGGCCTGGCGGAGAAGGAGATCATCAAGGAATTCCGCCGCGCCACGCCCGACTACGCCATCCTCGGCGAAGAAACCGGCTCCACCGGCCACCACCGCTTCACCTGGGTGATCGACCCGCTCGACGGCACCAGCAACTACCTGCACGGCATTCCGCATTTCTGCGTGTCGATCGCGCTGGTGGAAAACGGCGAGCCGATCCATGGCGTGATCTTCGATCCGCTGCGCAACGACCTGTTCACCGCCAGCCGCGGCAGCGGCGCGACGCTCAACGAGCGCAAGATCCGCATCGCCGACCGCAAGGACCTGTCCGGCGCGATGATCATCACCGGCTTCCCGCCGCGCGAACGCGAGCGCGCCAGCGCGCAGCTCAAGTGCGTGGACTCGCTGCTGGTGGAGGCCGAGGACATCCGCCGCACCGGTTCGGCCGCGCTGGACCTGGCCTGGGTCGCCTGCGGCCGTGCCGACGCCTACTTCGAAGCCGGCGTGAAGCCGTGGGACATCGCCGCCGGCGTGCTGCTGGTGCGCGAGGCCGGCGGCAAGGTCTGCGATTTCCGCGGCCGCAGCACGGGCCCGATGGACAACCGCGGCCTGGCCGGCCGCCAGCTCGTCGCCGGCAACCTCAAGATCTGCGACGCCTTGCAGCAGAAGATCGTCAACACGGGCTATGCGGCGGCGTTCGACTGAGCGACCCGCCCCATTGCGCATCGCAAAAAAGCCGCGCACTGCGCGGCTTTTTTGTGGACCGTGACGTCGACGTTCGCCCTGCCGTCATCCCGGTTCCGGCCTGCACGCGGACTTCAATAGCAATCCGAGAACGCCTCCAGCCGCTGCGGATGCGCATCGCACCCGTAGACGTAGCCCGCGCCCGCATCGCCCAGCGCGAAGTCTTCGGTGACATCGCCGAACTGCATCAGGAAACGCATCGGCTGGCCACAATCCGGGCAGGTCGCGCCGTGCACGCCCTGGATCAGCGCGGGGTATCCGCCCACGATGATCAGGTCGCTGGCGATGTACGCATGGCCCCGCGTATCGCCGGTGATCAGCATGCCGAGCAGACGATCGGGATGCGCGGTCGCGGACCCAAGGGCCGCTTTCAGCTCCGGCATGCGCTCGAAGAACCAGTCGGCATCGGGCCATTCGCCGTCGCCTTCGTCGTCGCCGGCGGGCACCTCGTTCGGCGGAATCGCCAGCGGCATGACGGCGCATGGCGCGAGTTTCGGACCCGGCGGCGCAGGCATCGGCTGCAGCTCGTCGGAACGGGCATGGCAACGCACCACCAGCGCATGTTCGTGCTCGTCCAGGTACACGCTCAACACGCGATCGCGCCATACCGGATGCGCGGTGCCTTCCAGCGGCACCTGCAACAGGAACAGCGCCGGGTGACCTGCCGCGTCCACGGGCCACGTCTCGCCCGGCGCGGACAACGGGTCGCCGCCGACACGCGCGATCGGATCGCCCGCCGCGCCTTCTGCGACCGGCCGGTACATCAGCCGGTACTCGCCACGGCGTGCGGTCGTATCGATCAGGTCGATCAGGCGCTCGCGCTCGTCCGGAGCGAGTTTCGCGAAATCCTCACGCGTCTGCGCTTCGGCCTTGCGTCCGCCGCGCGTGCCCCACCACAACGGCAGGCCGATCAACGCGGCCACGGCCAGCGCCGCAGCGCCGAGCTTCGCCAACGCGAGCAGCGATGTGCCAAGCACACCCGGCGCCAGGTTGCGCGACAGGACGAACGCACAGGCGGCCGTCCACGCGAGACCGACCAGCCACCACGCGATCGTGCGCACGCGGGGAAGCAACGTCTGCCGCCATTGGAACGCACTGCCCCACAAGGTGAACGTCATCAGGCCCAGCCCGCACGCCCACGTGAACGCCAGCGGCCAGAACGTTTCCGCGCGCGGTGCGGCGCAGTTGCTGTAGTGGATGAAGACGTCCGTGCGCGGCCACCATGCCTGCACGACGCCGACCAGCATCGCGAAGATCGCGCCCGTGGCCACGCGCGCGATCCACACCGCCGGACGCTGCACCCAGCGCTTCCACGCCAGCGCGACCGGCACCGTCCACGCCAGCACCGTCGCGGCGGCCCACATCACTTCACGTTGCGGCGTCGTCGCCAGAAACACCGACAGGACCAGCGACAAGACCAGCGCCGGCCAGAACACGAACGGGCTCATTCCTTCCCCTCGGACCATTCCTTTGTCAGGCGACCGGAATGCACGTCGGCCGCCGCCCCGTGCCGATGCTATCGCATGGCCGATGCCTGCGGGTGCGTCACGCGCTGTAGACCCAACCGGCGCCCTACCCGGTCGAGCACGCGACCGGCCTGTTCGCGATGCGGTACGAGGCGGCGCCTCAGACGCGTGCGCCGTGCCATTCGCCCAGAGGCAGCAGCACCTGCGGTTCGCGCGGTCGCTGCAGCATCGGCTCGATGCGGGCGTCGTACTCCATGCGGTATGGCTTCATCTGGTTGCGCAGGAAGGATTCGACGTCAGGCTCGGCCCAGCGTTCGTACAACGTGAACTGGTTCGGATCGCCCGCGTCCTGGTGCGCGTAGCAGGCGATGAACTCGGGCTCGCGCGACATGGCCTGCGCGATGGCGTGGAACTCGCGTTTCCAGTCCTCCACGCGCTCGGGCCTGACATGCAGCTTCACGTAGAAAACGAGTTCGTCGTTGGCCATCCACTTCTCCTGTCGGGGCGCGACGTCTGCGCACGCGCGGATTCTCCCGCATCCGCGCGCACCGTCGCCACCCCGCCGAACCCGCATCGCGAGCGCGCCTGCGATCCCCCACCGCAAGCGCGCTCCAGCGATGCGTGCCCGAAGGCACTGTCGCGGCGTGTTACGCCGCAGCGCGCGTGGCCGCTGCGCGGCGCTCGCCGATGACGAACTGACGCACCGCGCCGGAGAGCGCGCGCGCCTGCTCTTCCATGCTGTGCGCGGACGCCGACGCTTCCTCCACCAGCGCCGCGTTCTGCTGCGTGCCTTCGTCCATGTTGGCGATCGCATTGCTCACCAGTTCGATCCCGGCGCTCTGCTCCTGCGAGGCGGTGGAGATGTCGGCCATGATGTCGGTGACGCGACGCACCGACGCGACGATCTCGGTCATCGTCGTACCGGCGCGATCCACCAGCGCCGAACCGTCGTTGACCTTGGCCACCGAGGTTTCGATCAGCGACTTGATTTCCTTGGCCGCGTTGGCCGAACGCAGCGCCAGCGCGCGCACTTCCGCGGCGACGACCGCGAAACCGCGTCCGCTCTCGCCCGCGCGCGCCGCCTCGACGGCGGCGTTGAGCGCCAGGATGTTGGTCTGGAACGCGATGCCGTCGATGGTGCCGATGATCTCGGCGATGCGGTGCGAGGACGCTTCGATCTCGCGCATCGTCGCCACGGCACTGCCCACCACTTCGCCGCCCTGCGAGGCGACGTTGGCCGCCTCGATCGCGAACTGGTTGGCCTGGCGTGCGGACTCGGCGTTCTGGCGCACGGTGGAGGTGAGTTCCTCCATCGACGCGGCGGTTTCCTCCAGGCTCGCGGCCTGCTGTTCGGTGCGGCGCGAAAGATCGGCGTTGCCGGCGGCGATCTCCGCGGCGGCGCCGTCGATCGCGCCGGAGGCTTCCTGGATGCGGCCGACGATGCCGGTGAGCTGCGCGATCGTGGCGTCGGCATCGTCGCGCATGCGCGCGAACACGCCGTGGAAGTCGCCGTGCATGCGTTCGGTGAGGTCGCCGCGCGCGATGGCCCGCAGCAGGCGCGAGGCTTCGCCCAGGTTGTGGTCGCTCACCGACATCATCGCGTTGAGGCCGTCGACCATCGCGCGGAAGTCGTGCTGGAACCGCGCCGCGTCGCCGCGCACGCTGAAATCGCCGGCAGCGGCGGCCGCGGACAGGCGCTTGATCTCGTGGTTGATCGCCGACAGGTTCGCCTTGACGGTGTCCATGGTTTGCGTGAGCACGGCCTTCTCGCCGGGCAGGCGTTCCATGTCGATCGACAGGTCGCCGACCGCGTAGCGGCGCATCACGTCGGCCAGCTGCATCTTCACCTCGATGTGCGCGGCGACCAGTGCGTTGGTGTCGCGCACCATCTCGCCGTACTGGCCGGGGAAGGTGTCGGCGTCCATGCGATGGCTGATCTCGCCGGCTTCGTGCCGTCGCGCCATCTCGCGTTGTGCCGCGATCACCGACTGCACGCGCTCGCGCATGCGCGCCATCGATTGCTGCAGGCGGCCGAGTTCGTCGTGGCGCGCGCGCGGCATCGCGCTGTCCAGACGCCCCTGGGCCACGTCATCGGCAAGACGGGCGACTTCGGCCAGAGGCTGGGTCACCGTGCGACGCACGCACCACCACGACACGCCCAGGATCAGCATCAGCGTGACCAGCGATGCGACCGCGATCAGCACGACCAACGCATGCGAGGCAGCGACGATCTGCGCCTTCGGCTCGGCCGCGACGACCGCCCAGTTCCAGGCGGGGAAGCTTTCCACGGCGACGAGCGTGGGCTCGGCGGCGGACTTCGTCGCGCCCGCCAGATCCACTTCGACGAGCCCGCCGCCCGCGGCCACCGCAGTACGCAGCGCCTGCTGGCCGGCCGTGTCGAGGATTCCGCGCAGCGGCGTGCCTTCGTCGGTCGGATGGATGACCAGCGACTCCTCGCCCTCGCGCGCGGTGTCGATCACCAGGAAATGCCCGCGCTCGCCGATGCGCATGGCGCGGGTGCGTTCCTTCAGCGCAGCCAGCTCGCTGCCGTAGTCCTTGCCGACGAACAGCACACCGACCAGCGCGCCCGCATCGTCGTGCAACGGGCGGTAGTGCGTCATGTAGGCGCGGCCGAACAGCGTGGCCTTGCCGGTATACGCCTGGTTCTTCAGAAGGCGCGCATAGGCCGGCGAATCGTGCGCCAGGCGCGTGCCGATGACGCGCTCGCCCTTCTCGTTGCGCAGCGAAGTGGCGACGCGGACGAAGTCGCCTCCTTCGCGGGCGAACACCGTGGCGACGGCGCCGGTGTCCTGGGTGAAGCGATCGACCGGAGCGAACGATGCGTCGACCGTCTGCCCGTCCAGCGAGAGCTTCGGCGTGCCGTCCTTGTTCGCGGTCAGTGCCACCGGCCCACCGAGCAAGGTCGCCTGCAACGCGCCGCCGAGCGTCTTCGTGGCGTCGGTCAGGCTGGCCTCATAGGTGGCGACGTTGTCGCGCAGGATGCGCGCCGCCGAGCGCAGGTCGTGGCCGGCGCGTTCTTCGATGGCCTGCGAGGCCTGGCGGCTCACCATGACGGTGAGGCCGGCCATCATCACCACCATCGTGACGACGAGCACCACGCCGATCTGGCGGCCGAGCGAGGCGCGCACCCAGCTCGCGCGCGACGGCGCGGCGGTGGATCGTCGCGGAGCCACCGCGACGGGCGCGGTGCGGGGCACTTCGGACGGAGTCATGGGGCGCGGGTCGGGTGTGGGGTTCGACTCGTTAACGACCGGGGCCGGTGTGACTTGAGTCGCAGTTTTGTGACACCGCCCGGTGCGGCACATGCCGCCCCGCCGAGGCCCGCGCCTCACGGGCTGCCCCCGATGTCGGACACCCGCGCGCCAACGAAAAAGGCCGCGCAATGCGCGGCCTTTTCGAACCTCCGGCGCGGCCCGTTACGGGCGACGCGCCAGGGCGGCTTCGTCCTTGGCCTTCGGCATCAGGTCCTGCTTGGTGACCTTCAGGAAGCCGATGGTCAGCAGCGGGCAGGCGATGAAGATCGAGGACAGCGTGCCGATCACGATGCCGATCATCTGCGACTCGGCCATGCCCTGCAGCGAACCGCCGCCGTACAGGTACAGCGCCAGCACGGTGAGGAAGGCCACGAACGAGGTGATGACCGTACGCGAGAGCGTCTGGTTGACCGACTTGTTGAGGATCTCCTCCGGCGTGCCGCGCATGGAGCGGAAGTTCTCGCGGACGCGGTCGAACACCACGATGGTGTCGTTGATCGAGTAACCCATCACCGACAGCACGCCGGCCAGCACGATCAGGTCGAACTCGTGCCCGGTCAGCGCGAACCAGCCAGCCACCACGAGCACGTCGTGCAGCGTCGCCAACACCGCGGCGATGGCGAACTTGCGTTCGAAGCGGAACGAGATGTAGATCAGGAAGCCGACGATCACGAAGATCAGCGCCCAGATGCCGTTGGTCGCCAGGTCCTTGCCGACCTGCGGACCGACGAACTCGTTGCGCAGCACGCGGCCCGGGTTGTCGGGGAAGGCCAGCGCGCTCTGGATGTCGCTGGCGACCTGGTTGATCGCGGCACCGGCCTCGGCACCCTCGCCCGCCGGCGCTGCGTTCTCCTTGGGCTGCAGGCGGATCAGCAGGTCGTTGCCGCTGCCGAAGGTCTGCACCTGGGCGTTGTCGTAACCGGCCTGCTCCAGGCGCTGGCGCACGTCGTCCACGTCCACCGGCTTTTCGAAGCGCAGCTCCGCCACGGTGCCGCCGGTGAAGTCCAGGGCGAAGTTGAAGCCCTTGAACACCATCGCGCCGATGGCGACGACGAGCATCAGCATGGCGATGCTCAGCGAGATCCAGCGCAGCCGGATGAAGTTGATGTTGCTGTCGTACGGGAAAATGTTGAACGGCTTCATGGTGTCTTTCCCGTCAGATCCAGATGGTCTTGATCTTGCGGCGACCGCCGTAGATCAGCGTGGCGATGGCGCGCGACACGCTCACCGCGGTGTACATGGAGGTGACGATGCCCACGATCAGCGACACGGCGAAGCCCTTGATCGGGCCGGTGCCGAAGGCGAACAGCGCGACGCCGGCCAGGATGGCGGTGACGTTGGCGTCGGCGATGGTGCCCGACGCGCGCGTGTAGCCTTCTGCGATGGCGGTCTGCGGCGGCAGCCCGAGTCGCAACTCTTCGCGGATGCGTTCGTTGATCAGCACGTTCGCGTCCACCGACATGCCCACGGTGAGCGCGATGCCGGCCAGGCCGGGCAGCGTCATCGTGGCGCCGAAGATCGACATCACCGCCACCAGCATGAGCAGGTTCAGGCCCAGCGCCAGGCAGGTGATGAGGCCGAACACGCGGTAATAGAACAGGAAGAACACCATCGCGAAGGCCAGCGAGTACAGCACCGCCGTCAGGCCGCGCTGGATGTTCTCGCGACCCAGGCTCGGGCCGACGATGCGCTCTTCGACGAAGTCCATCGGCGCGGCCAGCGAACCCGAGCGCAGCAGCAGCGCGAGGTCGGCCGCTTCCTTCGGGCTCTCCAGGCCGGTGGTCTGGAATTCCTTGCCGAACACGCCGTTGATGGTCGCCACCGAGATCACTTCCTCGTTGACGCGGGTGCTGCGCACTTCCTTGCCGTCCACCGTGCGCACTTCCGGAATGCGCTCGATGTAGACCACCGCCATCGGCTTGCCGACGTGCTCGGTGGTGTAGTCGAACATGCGCTGGCCGCCGACGCCGTTGAGGCGGATCGACACGCCCGGCGTGCCGGTCTGCGGATCCATCATCGAGGTGGCCCCGACCAGCTGGTCGCCGGAAGCGATCACGCGCTTGTTGAGGATGATCGGGATGCGCTTGCCGTCCGGGCCCAGCTGCTTGCGGTAGTAGATGCGGCCTTCCGGCGGCACGTTGCCGGTGGCAACGGCGTCGATGGGGTTCACGTTCTCGACCACGCCGCGGTACTCCAGCGTCGCGGTCGCGCCGAGGATGCGCTTGGCCTGCGCGGTGTCCTGCACGCCCGGCAGCTGCACGACGATGCGGTCGCTGCCCTGGCGCTGGATGATCGGCTCGGACACGCCGAGCGCGTTGATGCGGTTGCGCAGCGTGCCGACGTTCTGTTCGATCGCCTCCACCGCCATGCGCTGCAGTTCGGCCTCGCTGATCTGCACGCTCAGGGTGTTGCCTTCGGCGTCGAGCACCAGGTTGGGCTGGCCGCGACCGATCGCCTGGCGGGCCTTCTCGACCTCGGCCGCGCTGGTGAGCGTGGCGACGATGGTGTTGTTGGCGCGACGCTCGACCGATTCGTAGCGCACCTTGGCATCGCGCAGGACCACGCGCACGTCTTCGGCGGTGGCGTCCAGGCGCTTGTCGAGGGCGGCCTTCTGGTCGACCTGCATCAGGAAGTGCACGCCACCCTGGAGATCCAGGCCCAGGTACATCGGCCGGGCGCCGATCTTTTCGAGCCAGGCCGGCACCGTGGAGGCCAGGTTGAGCGCCACCACGTAATCGCTGCCCAGCGCGGCGCGCAGGGTGTCGTTGGCCTTGACCTGCTGGTCGGGATCGTTGAGGCGGACCAGCAGGTTGCCGTTGTCGATCTCGACCGTCTTCGGCGTCACGCCGGCCTTGGCCAGCATGTCGGTGACGCGCGCGCGCAGGGCGTCGTCGACCTGGCTCCCGCGGTTTGCGGTGACCTGCACCGACGGGTCCTGCGGAAAGACGTTGGGCAGCGCGTACACCGCGCTCAACATCAGAACCACCAGGATGACGAAGTATTTCCAGCGCGCGTAAGTCAGCATCTAAGAGCCCCTGCGGCGGCTTTCTGGCCGCCGTTGCGTCGATTTCTTCTGGCGGCCGATCAGGCCGACTTCAAGGTGCCCTTGGGCAGAACGTTGGCGATGGCGCCCTTCTGCACGCGGATGCGGACGTTGTCCGCGATCTCGACCGTGATGAAGTTCTCACCGATGTCGTTGACCGTGCCGGCGATGCCGCCGTTGGTGATCACTTCATCGCCCTTGGAGAGCTTCTCGAGCATCGCGCGATGCTCCTTCTGGCGCTTCATCTGCGGGCGGATCATGAGGAAGTACATGACGCCGATCAGCAGGATCGGGAACAGCAGCGACATGCCGAGGCCACCGGCACCGCCCTGCGGGGCAGTCTGGGCGTAGGCGGGCGAGATGATGAGGTCGAGCAGATTCATGACGTTCGTCCTGGAATCGAAAAATAGCGGGGGATTATGCCACGGGCCCGTCCCGCCCAGGCTTGGCGGGGGACCCGGGCGCCGGCGGGGTCATCCCTCTCCGGTCCGGGCGGCGTAGAAGGACTCACGGAAGGCGGCAAAGGTTCCCTGCGCGATGGCCTCGCGCATCTGCGCCATCAGGCGCTGGTAGTAGCGCAGGTTGTGCAGGGTGCCCAGCATGGGGGCCAGCATCTCGTTGCAGCGGTCCAGGTGGCGCAGGTAGCTGCGGGTGAAACCGTTGCTGCAGGCGTAGCAGTCGCAGCCCTCCTCGATCGGACGCAGGTCGCGCTCGTACTTGGCGTTGCGCACGCGGACCGTGCCGAAGGAGGTGAAGTAGTGCCCGTTGCGCGCGTTGCGGGTGGGCATCACGCAGTCGAACATGTCGATGCCGCGCGTCACGCCCTCGACCAGGTCTTCCGGCCGGCCCACGCCCATCAGGTAACGCGGGCGATCGGCGGGCAGCTGCGGGCAGGTGTGCTCGAGCATGTGGTTGCGTTCGGCCTCCGGCTCGCCCACGGCCAGGCCGCCGATGGCGTAGCCGTCGAAACCGATGTCCATCAGCGCCGCCGCCGATCGCGTGCGCAGCTCCTCGTGCACCCCGCCCTGGACGATGCCGAACAGCGCCGCGTCGTTGCCCTCGTGCGCGCGCTTGCTGCGCTCCGCCCAGCGCAGGCTCAGTTCCATCGAACGGCGTGCGACGTCCTCGGTCGCCGGGTACGGCGTGCATTCGTCGAAGATCATGACGACGTCCGAATCCAGCACCTTCTGGATGCGCATGCTTTCTTCGGGGCCGAGGAAGACCTTGCTGCCGTCGGTGGGCGCGGCGAAGGTCACGCCCTGCTCGGTGATCTTGCGCTTGTGCGCCAGCGAGAAGACCTGGAAACCGCCCGAGTCGGTCAGGATCGGTCCGTTCCAGCGGGTAAAGCCGTGCAGGCCGCCGTGGTCGCCGATGACATCCAGGCCCGGCCGCAGGTACAGGTGGAAGGTGTTGCCCAGGATCATCTGCGCGCCCAGGTCGCGCACCTGCTCCGGCATGACGCCCTTGACCGAGCCGTAGGTGCCCACCGGCATGAAGGTCGGCGTTTCCACCGTCCCGCGCGGGAAGGTGATGCGTCCGCGGCGCGCGGCGCCGTCGGTGCGCAGCAGTTCGAACGACATGCGGCTCATGCCTCGCCCCCCTGCTCCGCCGGGAACAGCAGCATCGCGTCGCCGTAGGAGAAGAACCGGTAACGCTGGGCGATGGCGTGGTCGTACGCGGCGAACACGCGCGCCTTGCCGGCGAAGGCGGAAACAAGCATCAGCAAGGTGCTCTCGGGAAGGTGGAAGTTGGTGATCAGCGCGTCCACCGAGCGGATGCGGTAACCGGGCAGGATGAACAAGCGCGTCTCGCCGGCGTACGGCTGCAACTCGCCACTGCCGTCGTCGTTGCTGCGCATCGCGCTTTCCAGCGCGCGCACCACCGTGGTGCCCACGGCGATCACGCGACCGCCCGCCGCGCGCGTGCGCTTGATCTGCTCGATCAGCGCCGGCCCGACATTGAGCCATTCGCTGTGCATGATGTGCTGGTCGAGTTCGTCCACGCGCACGGGCTGGAACGTGCCCGCGCCCACATGCAGGGTGACGTGACCGAACTGCACGCCGCGCGCTTTCAGTGCCTCCAGCAGTTCCTCGTCGAAATGCAGGCCCGCCGTGGGCGCCGCGACGGCGCCGACCTCGCGCGCGAACACGGTCTGGTAACGCGTGTCGTCGTCCACGTCCGCGTCGCGCTCGATGTACGGAGGCAGCGGCAGGCGGCCGGCATGCAGCAGGTACTTCTCCAGCGATTCGGGGATGTCGAAGCGCAGGCGGTAGAACTCGCCGTCGCGGCCGAGCACTTCGGCCTCGCCGCCGGCATCCAGCACGATCCGCGCACCGGCCTTGGGCGACTTGCTCACGCCCAGCTGCGCGCGCGCTTCGAAGCCGCCGAGCATGCGCTCGATGAGGATCTCGACCCGCCCGCCGGTGGTCTTCTGCCCGAACAACCGCGCCGGGATCACGCGGGTGTCGTTGAACACCAGCAGGTCGCCCGGCTGCAGAAGGTCGGTCAGGTCGCGGAAGACGCGGTCCTGGAAGCCGCGGTCGTAGGCATCGCCGACGGCCGGCGGGACCACCAGCAAACGGCTGGCCGAACGCTCGGGCAACGGCGCCTGGGCGATCAGCTCGGGCGGCAGGTCGTAGTGGAAATCGGATTTCTTCAAGGCGGGGCCGGTGGAACGTGCAGCCGCCGGGGCTGCGGGACCGGCCATTGTAAGTGTTCCGGATCGGGCGGCCGTTTCCGTGGAAGGCGTGGCGGCGGTATCCCCGCCCGTGCCTCATCACTGCCCCCTGCCGCCCCTGCATCTCCGCTCGTGCCGGCATCTCTGCCCATGCCGTCATCCCCGCGAAGGCGGGGATCCACGCTGGCGGGCATCACGCTGACGGAGGGCGTGACGTGCGCGCTTGGGTTCCCGCCTTCGCGGGAACGACGGCTGGAGGGGTGGTGGCACCTCGCCCTCCAGGCTCACGCTCAGAATCACCGCTCGAACTTCGCCGAAAGAATGATCGCCGAGGTCGTCCGCTCGACCCCGTCGATCGCGCCGATCCGGTCGGTCAGCTCGTCCATCGCCTCCACCGACGGCGCCACGCCCAGGGCGACCAGGTCGAACGGCCCGCTCACCGAATGCAGCGAGCGCACCTCGGGCATCGCGTGTAGGGACGCGGCGACGGACGGCGCCTGCTTGGGCAGCACGGTGATCATGATGTGGGCGCGGATGTGGCCGCGTTCGGCGGCGTCGTGCACGCGCACGGTGTAACCCTGGATGACGCCCTCGCGCTCCAGCCGCTCGATCCGGCTGTGCACCGTGGTGCGGGAGAGCTTCAACCGGCGCGCGATATCGGCCGTGGAGGCGCGTGCGTTTTCGCGCAGGACCGAGAGGACCTGCTGGTCGGCATCGGTGATCTTCACGATTCGGCCCCTCCCGTCGTCGAAACGACGAAATTATCCCTTATTTCGTACAAATCGGTACTGTCGATCGACGATTTAATCCAGATAATGGACAACTTGCCGCCTGATTCGCCCCTGGAGGACCCCATGGCCGTCATCGACCGTCTCGCTCCCCTGCGCGCCCACGCGGGCCGCCACCGTACCCACGGCCTGGACGACGCCACCATCGCCCGCTTCGCCGCCACGCATGCCGAACTGATCGAGGCCATCGAGGCCGCCGAGCAGGAATACCAGCGCGTGAAGGACGAATTCGCCGACCTGCTCGACCTGGACGAGGACGCCCAGGTGCAGTCCGTGCAAGGCGGCTACGTCAACTTCTATCCGGACGATGCGGTGAACCCGTACATCGCCCTCGCCGCGCGCGGCCCGTGGGTGGTCACGCTGAAGGGCGCGGTCCTGCACGACTCCGGCGGGTACGGCATGCTCGGTTTCGGCCATGCGCCGAAGAACGTCATCGCCGCGATGGCCAAGCCGCAGGCGATGGCCAACATCATGACGCCCTCGCTGTCGCAGCTGCGCTTCGATCGCGCCCTGCGCGCCGCCATCGGTGCGCAGCGCGGCGGCTGTCCGTACGAGAAGTTCTTCTGCCTGAATTCCGGTTCGGAGTCCGTGTCGCTCGCCGCGCGCATTGCCGACGCCAACACCAAGCTGATGACCGATGCCGGCGGCCGCCATGCGGGCCGCACGATCAAGCGCGTCGTCGTGAAGGGCAGCTTCCACGGCCGCACCGAGCGCCCGGCACTGTATTCGGATTCCTCGCGCAAGACCTACCTGCAGCACCTGGCCAGCTTCCGCGGCGAGGATTCGCTGATCACGGTGGAGCCTTACGACGTCGACGCACTCAAGAAGGTGTTCGACGACGCCGACGCCAACGGCTGGTTCATCGAAGCGATGTTCCTGGAGCCGGTGATGGGCGAAGGCGACCCGGGCCGCAGCGTGCCGCCGGCGTTCTACGCCGCCGCGCGTGCGCTCACCCGCGGGCACGGCGCGCTGCTGCTCGTGGATTCGATCCAGGCCGGCCTGCGCGCGCACGGCGTGCTGTCGATCATCGACTACCCCGGCTTCGAACAGCTCGATCCGCCGGACATGGAGACCTACTCCAAGGCGCTCAACGCCGGCCAGTACCCGCTGTCGGTGCTCGCCGTGGGCCGCCAGGCCGCGCAGCTCTACAAGAAGGGCCTGTACGGCAACACGATGACCACCAACCCGCGCGCGCTCGATGTCGCCTGCGCGGTGCTGGCGCAGGTCACGCCGCAACTGCGCGAGAACATCCGCGTGCGCGGCGCCGAAGCCTTGCAGAAGTTCGAGAAGCTCAAGGCCGAGCTCGGCGGCCTGATCACCAAGGTGCAGGGCACGGGCCTGCTGTTCTCGTGCGAGCTGTCGCCGCAGTTCAAGTGCTACGGCGCCGGTTCCACCGAAGAGTGGCTGCGCGAGCAGGGCATCGGCGTGATCCACGGCGGCGTGAACTCGCTGCGCTTCACTCCCACCTTCACCATCACCAGCGACGAGATCGACCTGCTGGTGTCCATGGTCGCGCGCGCATTGCGGGAAGGCCCGCGCGCGCAGCAGGCCGCGGCGGCCTGATCCTCCCCCGACGCCGCCGCGAAGGCGGCGGGCGCCCCCACGCCCGCCGCCTTCGCCTGCTTTTTCAGTCTTCGGCCGTCCCGGCCGCCACACCGCTCGCCTTGACCCGTTGCGGCGCTGCCTGCTTCGGTACGCATGCCGCGTTGCCGGTGCCGGACTGCACATAGCGTTCGTACCTGCTCGACTGCGCGGCGAACGCCGTGCTCACTGCGGCCGCGAAGGCCATGCCTGCAACGGCACAACGCGTGTCGGGCCGCACGCCGCTCACTTCGTCCTGCACGCCGGCAACGACAGCGCCTTGGCGATGTCGCGCCAATCGAACGCCGCCACCGCCTGGTCGTCGTCCACCGCGTAGAACACGCCCTGCGGGAAACGCGCGTCGCCCGACTGATCCAGCCACACGCCGTCGGTGTTCGCCGTCTTCTTGCCGGCGAAGGCGCCCAGGTGCGCCAGCGTCACGCGGTCGAACACATGGAACAGGCTGCGGTCCTTGAACTGGTCCGTCGCGATCCAGAACCCCGTGCCGCCCGCGCAGCGCATCAGCGCCATGCCTTCGGCCTGCGCCTTGAACAGCTCCGCGCCGATGTCGCGGCCGCGGTAGCTGCCGTCCAACCCGTACTCGCGCAGGCGCGTGCCGGTGGCGACGTCTTCCTCGGCCAGCAGCAGGCGGTCGTGCTCGACGTCGCCGAAAACCGACTCGGCGATGCGGATCGCGCCGGCCTGCGTCGTGTCGCCGAAGGTTCCCATCAGGCGTGCATCCCAGCCCCCCGGCACGCGGCGCAGCTGATAGCGCTTGTAGCGCCGGTCGAGTTCGGCCAGCGGCGGCGGGAGGTCTTCGTTCTGCGGCGACATGTAGTTGTCGCTGACGATGACTTCCAGGCTGTCCTTCTGCGCACGTACCCACAGGCCGTAAGGCTGCTTCAGATCTTCAGCACCGAAAACGAGCAGCGGCTTGAAATCGGGCAGATGAAACATCTGCACGCGCTGGTTGTCGCGTTCGACGACGAGCACGTAGTCGTCGATCACCGCGATGCCGTTGGGACGCTGCATCTGCCCCAGCGCCGCGCCCGGGCCACCGACCGTGCGCAGCGTCACGCCGGTATCGCCGTCGTACACGACAAGCCGATCGCTCGCCTTGCCCGTGGCGATCAGCCAGCGCTTGCCGTCGGGCGCGCGCCAGCTCGCGGGCGAGTCGATGTTGTCCAGCGGCGTGGCCGCCGTGAGGAACGCTTCGGCGATCACCTTGTGCGCGATGCCGGCCTGGCTGAGCAGCGGATCGACCTCCATCGCCTCGTCCGGTTCGCGATCCTGCGCGCCCGGTGCGACGGCAGGCGTGGTGGTGCAGGCGCACAGGCATGACACGAGAGCGAGCGTGGCCAATCGCAGCGACATGGTTTCCCCTGGAAGACGCGTGAACAAAGCGGGAGTTTGTACGCGGCGATTGTGACGTTTCCGCGTCATGGCGATCGGGCGTCGCCGTCATATTTCCGCCACGCGAGATGCGTACAACACGCCGCTTCACAAGCATGCCGCTTGTCTTGCATGGGGATGCAACCTCGATGAAACGTAACGTGCTCGCCGCGACGATGTCGCGCGCATTGTGGTGCGCGCTCGTCGCGCCGGTCGGATTTTCCGCGTTCGCGGCCGAAGCGCCCGCCGATGCCTCGCCGGATCCGAAGCAACTCGACTCGGTGGTCGTGCAGGCCGACATCGCGTACCGCAACCGCACCGACGCGGTCGCGCCGGTGCTGTCGTACGACCTGGAATATTTTCAGCGCTTCGAACCGCTGACGGTGGGCGACATGCTCAAGCGCGTGCCGAGCGTCGCGTTCGTCTCCGACGTGCTCGAATACGACGGCGCGCAACTGCGCGGCCTGGATCCGGGCTACACGCAGATCCTCATCAACGGCAAGAAGGTGCCCGGCGCCGGCAACGACCGCTCGTTCTTCGTCGACCGCATTCCGGCCGAACTGGTCGAACGCATCGAAATCGTGCGCAGCACCAGCGCCAATCGCTCCGGCGATGCCGTGGCCGGCGCGCTCAACATCGTGCTGCGCGATGCGTACGAGTTCGACGGAAAGTACGTGCGCCTGGGCGCGCTGCGCTTCGACGACGGCGAAGTGAAGCCGACCTACGGCGCGGTGGCCAGCGGCGCGGTCGGCGAAGGCCGTCTGCTCGGCGGTTTCAACGTGCAGGGGCGCTACAACCCGAAGAACAAGCGCAGCGACCGCTTCGAGGAACCCGGCGGCGACTTCGTCGACCGCGAAGACCAGGCCGACACGCGCGACGGCGACGACTATTCGGCCAACCTGTCGTACACGCGCGACGTGGGCACCGGCCGCCTGTCGGTCGACGGCTTCTACGTGCGCACCGACCGCACCGAGACCGAGCATTCGCTGGAATACAACGACCCCACCAGCACCAGCCGCAACAACCTGCTCTCCGTCACCGACCAGGTCAAGAAGATCAAGCAGGACAACTGGTCGCTGGGCGTGGAGTACGCGTTCGACATGGCCGGCGGACGCACGGAGTTCGACCTGGACTACGCACGCTTCGATGACGACACGCGATCGACCGAAGAGCAGGACAGCTTCGACGACGAGGAAACGCCGCCGGAGTTCGACGAACGCGAAGGCACGCGCACGCTGACCGACACGCGTGACAGCGAAGGCACGTTCAAGCTGACGCACAGGCGCGGCGTGGGCGGGGCGATGTTCGAGTTCGGCGTGGACTTCATGGACAAGCGCCGCGAGACGACGCTGCAGGTCAGCGAAGTGTCGACCGACGAGGAAGGCGACGCGCTGCCGCCCTACGAGGAATTCGACCGCAACGACAGCCGCATCGACGAGACGCGCGTCGATCCGTACCTGATGTTCTCCGGCACCGCCGGCGCGTTGGCCTGGGAAGCCGGCCTGCGCTACGAGAGTACCGACGTCGACGTCGCCTTCGACGACGACAGCGCGTCCAACGACTACAGCACCCTGCTGCCGTCGGCACACCTGAAGTGGGACTTCACCAGCGCCGACCGCCTGCTGCTCTCGCTGGGCCGCACGGTGCGTCGTCCGAACTTCGACCAGATCCTGCCGCTGACGCTGGAGGAAGAGTTCGGCGACAACGACTTCACCGGCAACCCGACGCTCGACCCCGAACGCGCCTGGGGCGTGGATTTCGGTTACGAGCGGCGCCTCGGCGCGCGTGGCGTGTTCGGCGTCAACGTGTTCTATCGCGACGTGAAGGACCTGATCGAGATCGTCAACACGGGCGAGCCCAGCGCGACCGCGCTGGATGATTTCGAGGACGAGGTCGAGGAGTTCCTCGACGAGAATCCGGGCGCCACGCCGACCACGCCGGGCTATCCGCAATTCGATCCGGACAGCTTCGTCTACACCGCGCGCAATGTCGGCGACGGCAGCGTGTACGGCATCGAGTTCGACCTGTCCACGCCGCTGACCGCACTGGGCCTGCCGGACACGGGCTTGTTCGTGAACTACTCGTGGCTGGACAGCAATGTCGACGACGCCTTCGGCGAACGCCGCTTCAACAACCAGGCCAAGTACGTCTACAACGTCGGCTTCATTCAGGACCTGCGCGATTGGGGCATGTCCTTCGGCGCCAGCTACCGCCGCCAGGGCGATGCGTATTCGCGCATGCTCGCCGAGGAAGTCTCGACGCACTACGACGGCGACCTGGAGGTGTTCGTCGAGAAGCGCTTCGGCGATCGCATGTCGCTGCGGCTGACCGGTTCCAACCTGCTGGACGCGCACAAGGACGAGGCGTTCCACAAGTTCGACAACGCCGCCGACCAGCTCGACCGCGACTACGACGAGTTCGAGCTGGAGACCGAAAACTCCGGCCCGGTGTACCAGCTGATCATGCGTTACTCGTTCTGATCGCCCACGCCGGACACCCGCACGATGCGGGCGTCCGGCTCAGGCGATGGCGTGCGCGAGCAGCGCATGCATCGGGACCACCAGGCGCCCATCGCGCAGTTGCTGGCGGATGGGCGCCGCCATTTCGGCTTCGGCCGCGCGCGTGAGTTCCGCGCGCGCGCGATCGTCCAGGTGCTGCGTGGCGGGAATGGCGGCGGCGATCACGTCCACTTCCATCGCAACGAAATCGTTTGGATCTGGAAACGTCGCCGGCATCGAGTGCGTACGGATCTCCACCGACGAGAACCCCGCCTCTTCCAGCAGCGAGCGCAGCACCTGCGCGTCGCTCAACGCGAACGGGGCGGCCATCGCGGGGATGCCGATCAGGCGCACCAGCACGTCGTTGAAGTGCGACCAGAAAGCGTGGTGCTCCAGCCCTTGCCAGGTAGTCAGCGCCAGCCGCCCGCCTGCCCGCAGCACGCGCCGGATCTGCGCCAGCGCCGCCGCGCGATCGGGCACGAACTGCAGGCCGTGCTGGCACAGCGCGAGGTCGAAGCTGCCGGCGTCGAACGGCAGCGCGGTCATGTCGCCCTGCTGCCATTGGATGTCGAGGCCTTCGCGCTGCGCAGCGTCGCGGGCGACCTCGAGCATGGCCGGGTTGAGATCGAAACCGACCACGCGCCCGCCGCCGCCCATGCGAACCGCCGCCAGCCGGGCGACGATGCCGGTGCCGCAGGCCAGGTCGAGCGCGCGCTCCCCGGGCGCGGGATGCGCGATGTCCAGCAGCACGTTGGCCCACGGCCGGAACAGCGCCGGCACGATCTCGCGTTCGTAGGTGACGGCAGGATTGGCCATCGTGCCCTCCTTCGCTGCGCGCGGCGAACGCCACCGGGGCGGACCCTACGCCCGCCGGGGGAAGGACCGGGTGAAGCACGGCGCCTTTGCGCTAGGCTGTGCGCCATGAAAATCGTCGAAGTCCGCCACCCGCTGGTGCAGCACAAACTCGGCCTGATGCGCGTGGGCGACATCAGCACCAAGGAGTTCCGCGAGCTCGCCTCCGAGGTCGCCACCCTGCTCACTTACGAGGCCACCGCGGACCTGGAAACCGAGGAAGCGGTCGTGCAGGGCTGGGCCGGGCCGGTGAAGACGCGCCGCATCAAGGGCGCGAAGGTCACGCTGGTGCCGATCCTGCGCGCCGGCCTGGGCATGCTGCCGGGCGTGCTGGAGCTGATTCCGGCGGCGAAGGTCGGCGTGGTCGGCCTGCAGCGCGACGAGCGCACCCTGCAACCGGTGGGCTACTACGAGAAGCTCACCGGCCGCATGGACGAGCGCACGGCGATCATCCTCGATCCGATGCTCGCCACCGGCGGCACGCTGGTCGCCACGGTGGACATGCTCAAGGCCGCCGGGTGCCGGCGCATCAAGGGACTGTTCCTGGTGGCCGCACCGGAGGGCCTGCGCGTGCTGGAGGCCAAGCACCCGGACGTGGAAGTGTTCACCGCGTCCATCGACGAGCGCCTCAACGACGTGGGCTACATCCTGCCCGGGCTGGGCGACGCGGGCGACAAGATTTTCGGCACGCGGCATAGCGGGTAGTTGGCGAAGTCGCGCTTCGCGCGCCCCTCTTCCGCCCCGTCGGTTTCCGCGAGGGGAGACGGCAGCAGCAACAGCAGCTGCGGCGGCGACAGCCAGCAACTCGCACGAAATGCCCGGCGCTTCCCCTCTCCCCTTGCGGGAGAGGGACAGGCCGCCGAAGGCGGCCAGGGAGAGGGGTATGGCCGCCGGAAGCGTCACGCTCGACGCTCTCCGTCCGGCGGCTCACCAGTTGTTGCGGCCGTCCATCTTCTCGACAGTGATCTGCGACCAGTCCAGATCGTCCACCAGGCGCAGATTCACCGCGTAGATGCGCGCTTCCGGCACGGTGCCGGCAGTGAAGCCTTCCTTCGCGCTGCCGTCGGGGTTGTAGGCCGACGCCCAGTCCGGCGAATCGCCCCAGGTGTGCATGCCGCAGCGGCCACAGAAGTGGTGGCGGTTCATGCCGCTGGCCGAGTAGGTCCGATCATCCTCCTGCGAGAGGAAGGTCAGTTCACCCGGCGCGAAGTACGCCCACACCGCGCCCGTGCGGGCGCAGAAGCTGCAATTGCATTCCTTGGCCGAGCGGGGGATGTCCGCCGCCTGGATCTTCGTGGCGCCGCAATGGCATGAGACGAGAAAGGTCACGTCGAAGCTCCGTCTTCAGGGAGCCCCATTATCGGACGGGGTGCTGACAGGGGATGTCAGCAGCGGCAACGCGCCCCTGCCGACGCTCAGCGTGCGGCGCTGCGACGGCGCAGTCGACGCCAGACCAGGCCGATGGCGGCCAGTACGACCGCGCCGGCCAACAACCAGGGCAACAGCTTGCGGTCTTCGTTGTCGGGGAGCTCCACCACCGTGGACGCACGTTCGCCGCTGAGCGCCTGCGCCGCCGCGACCGGCGTCAGCTGCCAACGGCCACCGCGCAACTCCACCTTGCCATCCAGCGGCGGCAGGTGGAGTTCGCGCCAGAAAATGCGCAGGTCGCCGATGCCGGGCTCCAGCGGATTCTCCGCGCTGCCCAGGCCGTCGCCTTCCGGCTGGAACGATGCGGCCAGGTTCGCCGGCAGGCGCGAAAAGTTCGGTCGGAACACGCGCCACTGCCCCAGCGTCTGCAGCACCGACGGATCGATCGGCTTTCCATCCAGCCTCGCGTCCTGCGCCAGCCAGCGTCGGCCTTCCAGCGGAAGCTTCGCCGGATTCTGGTGGCCGGGGGCGAAACGCGAGGAGTCGATCGGCCCGGCGCTCCAGACCTGCGTGTAGCCGCCGGCCTGCGCGCGCCACTGGTACATCTCGACCTGGCGGTCCAGGCCGAACTGGTGCGTGACCACACCGAAATCCCGATCACGCAACGCCTGGCCCGGCGTCGGCGGATCCATCGGCTCTTCGCCGGCATCGGCCTGCGCGAAGGCCGCGCCCATCAGCAGCGCGAAGACCAGCGACAGCGCGAACGCCGCGCGCCTGGACTTCATGCGGCCAGCGCCCTCGCCTGCAACTCCGGCACTTCGTGCGCGGTGCCGAACTTGCCCTTCTCGTCGCGCACCACCTGAGCAAGCGCGCACTGCGGATCGTGGGTGAAGAACAGATGCACGTTGCGGCGCAGCTTGTCGGTGAGGAAGGCCTTCTTCTCGTCGATCAGCAGTTCGGCGTTGCGGTCGTAGCCCATGGTGATGGGCACGTGCACCCACGGACGGCCGGGAATCAGATCGGCGCAGAACACCACGCCGCCGTGCGACTCGCCGTCGACGCGATCGGGACCGACGATTTCCGCAAGCATCAGCCCCGGCGTATGGCCGTCGCTGTAGTGGAAGCGCACGGTGTCGCCGAGCGCGTCGGAATACTCGCCGTCCACCAGTTCGAGTCGGCCGGTGGCTTCCAGCAGCGCGGGCAGCTCGGGAATGAAGCTGGCGCGGTCGCGCGGATGCGGTTCCAGCGCGCGCTCATAATGGCGACGGCCGACGATGTAGGTGGCGTTGGGGAACAGCAGCGTCGGCGCCTGGCCTTCGCTCCACGGCGCAAGCAGACCGCCGGCGTGGTCGAAGTGCAGGTGCGAAAGCACGACGACGTCGATGTCCTCGGGCTTGAAGCCGGCCTGCGCCAGCGATTCGACCAGGACGTGGCGATCCTCGACCACGCCGTAACGCTCGCGCAGCTTGGGTTCGAAGAATGCACCGATGCCGGTCTCGAACAGCACCGTCTTGCCATTGAGCGGCGAGGCAAGCAGCGCGCGACAGGCCAGCGCGATGCGGTTCTCGTCGTCGGGCGTGGACCACTTGGCCCACATCGCGCGCGGCGCGTTGCCGAACATGGCACCGCCGTCGAGCTTCTGGCTGTTGCCGAGGATGGACCAGAGTTTCATGGCGGCACCGTTGCGTGTGACGGGTTGATTTTAGCGCTGCGGGGGTTGAATTCGAATAGAACGTAGAGGGCGGTGATGGCGCATGGCCCCTCCTGCGTCGCATTTGCCTCTTTCCCGTCATCCCGGCGAAGGCATCGCCGCTGCGCGGCGACGCGTCGGATCGTCACTTCACCAGCACATCCGCCTTGCCCACCGGATTGCGCGGATCGGTGCCGCCTTCCAGCGTGTTGGTGCGCTTGTTCCACGACACGGTCTGCAGGTTGCCCCAGGTCTTCTCGCCCGCGTTCACCTTGTGCCCCATTGCTTCCAGCGCCTTCACCGTTTCCGGCGACAGGGCGCCCTGCTCGGCGGTGATGACATCGGGCATCCACTGATGATGGATGCGCGGATGCGCGGCGACCTGCTGCGCGGTCTTGCCGTCGTCGTAGGCGAGGATGCCGATCAGCACTTCGGTGATGATGCGGCTTCCGCCCGGCGCACCGAGCACGGCGAGTTCGTCCTTCGACTCGATCCAGCTGGGCGTCATCGAACTGAGCATGCGCTTGCCCGGCGCCGGTGCGTTGGCGGCGAAGCCCATCACCCCGAAGGCGTTGGGCGTGCCGGGGCGCAGCGCGAAGTCGTCCATCTCGTCGTTGAGCAGCACGCCCGTGCCCGGCGCGACGAGGCCCGAGCCGTACAGCAGGTTCACCGTCTGCGTGGTCGAGACGCGATTGCCGTCGGCGTCGATGATGGAGAAGTGCGTGGTCTCGTCGTCTTCCAGCGGCGCGGGCTGGCCCGGCAGCAGGTCGCTCGGCGTGGCCCTCGACGGATGGATGCTGGCGCGCTGGCCGGCCGCGTACTCCGGGCTGATGAGGCGCGCCACCGGCATCTTCACGAAGTCCGGATCGCCCAGGTAAATCGTGCGGTCGCGGAACGCGCGGCGCATCGACTCCACGATGAGGTGCGTGCGCGTGGCTTCATCGAGCTTGGCCAGTTCCCAGCCCGAGAGCATCTGCAACATCTGCGCGATCGCCACGCCGCCCGACGACGGCGGCGGCGCAGTGGTGATGTCCCAATCGCGATACTTGAAGTGCAGCGGCTCGCGTTCCTTCACGCGATAACCGCTGAGTTCCTCGGCCCGCCAGTGGCCGCCCTCTTCCTTCACCGATGCGAGCAGCCTGGACGCGACTTCACCCTTGTAGAAGCCGTCGAAGCCCTTCTCGCCCAGTAGCTCCAGCGTGCGCGCCAGATCGGGCTGCTTGAGGATTTCGCCCGCCGTCGGCGGCGTGCCGTCGGCGAGGAAAACCTCACGCGTGCCGCGGTAACGTTCCATCACGGCGCGGCGGCTGGCGTAACCGCGCTCCAGTCGCGGATAGACCTCGAAGCCCTCGCGCGCCACGCGAATCGCCGGCGCCAACGCGGTCTTCAGCGGCAGGCGGCCGTACTTCCGCGAAACATGCACCAGTGCGGCGGGCAGGCCGGGAATACCCGCCGACCACGGGCCATTGGTGGCGCGATCGTTGTCCAGCTGCCCCTGCGCGTCCAGGAATGCCTGCGGCGTGGCGGATTCGGGCGCGGTCTCGCGCGCGTCGACGAACACGTCCTTTCCGCTCTTCGCATCGTGCAGCAGGAAGAAACCACCGCCGCCGATGCCGGAGCTGATCGGCTCGACCACCGACAGCATCGCCGAGACAGCGACCGCCGCGTCGAACGCGTTGCCGCCCTGGCGGATCATCTCCATGCCGGCGTCGGTGGCGAGCGCGTGCGCACTGGCGATGGCCGCACCGGGCGGCTTGGCGGCGGTGGATTTCGTGGCGGCTTGCTTGGGAGCCGCGGTCAGCGGTGACGTCGCGAGAAGCATCAGGCTGGCGGTGAGAAGGGTCCGGCTTGCCAGCGCACGCAACGTCATTCGCATCAGGTGTTCTCCTGCTGCAGCTTCGCCAGCTTGGCCAGCAGCTGCTCGTTGGATTCGGGATGGTCCGGGTCGGGGTCGATGCATTCGACCGGACAGACGACCACGCACTGCGGTTCGTCGAAATGGCCGACGCATTCGGTGCAGCGCGCCGGGTCGATCACGTAGATCGTCTCGCCCTGCGAAATCGCCTGGTTCGGGCAGGCCGGTTCGCAGACGTCGCAATTGACGCAGAGCTCGTTGATCTTGAGGGACATGCGGGGATTGTCGCATGCGGACGCGGGACGGGGCCTTGCGCGAATGGACGCTGTGTTCCGTTCCCTCCCCTGCTTGCAGGGGAGGGTTGGGGAGGGGTGAAGTCAGGCGCGGCAACGCACGGCACTCGCGCCCCTCCCAATCTCCCCTGCTCTCCGGGGAGCTGGAAAAAACAAAACGGGCCCGCGATGCGGGCCCGTTCCGGATCCCGGCTCTCACCGGGATGACGTTGCGCCAAGGCGTGGCCACTGCGCGGCCACGCGGCGGAGCGTCACTTGGCTTCGAAGAACTCGAACTTCGCGCCCGACGGCTCCACGGCCGCCTTCACGCGCTCGGCGTCGGCCTGCGCGCCGATGAACATCACGCGCACGCCCTTCATCGTGCCCGGCTGGGCCTGGGCGAACGACGCCACGGCCAGGTCGGCCGACTTGGCGGAGTTCTGCGAGCCGTAGGCCAGCAGCGTGCCGTCGACGCCACCGCGGGCCACGTCGCCCTGCGCCTTCTCCAGCTGGCGGTCGTACTCGCCCTGGAAGTCGGCGCCGGCCGGGTCCGGCAGCGTGTACAGGTAGACGTTGGTCGCACCTTCGATGTTGCGCTTGACGACCTCGGTCAGGTAGGTGTCCCACGCGGTGCTGTCGGTGGTGGTCGGCGCGGCCAGCGCGGTCTCGGCGACGGCGGTGGTCTGCTCGTCCTTCTTGTTGCACGCGGTGAGCAGCGGCATCGACAGGCAGGCGATGAGCAGCAGGCGGGTGGTGGTCTTCATCGGGGTTCCCCTCGTCTTTCGAGTGTTGGTGTTGGAATGGTGAAGCGTTCGATCCGATGGTGCCGGATCAGCGTGTACTGCGTTGCCATTGCGCCTGCAACGCCGTCGCGACCGCTGGCGGCACGAAGCCGGAGACATCGCCGCCGAGGCGGGAGATCTCGCGCACCAGCGAGGAGGAAATGAAGCCGTACTGTTCTGCGGGGGTGAGAAACAGCGTCTCCACGTCCGGGATCAGGTGGCGGTTCATGCTCGCCAGCTGGAATTCGTACTCGAAGTCCGACACCGCGCGCAGGCCGCGCAGCAGCACGCCGCCGCCGACTTCGGCCACGAAATGCGCCAGCAGCGAGTCGAAGCCGCGAACTTCCACATGCGGGTGATGGGCGACGGCCTGGCGGGCCAGGTCCACGCGCAGCGCCAGCGGCAGCGCCGGTCCCTTCGCCGTGCTCTCGGCCACGCCGATGATCAGGCGTTCGAACAACGGGGCGGCGCGGTCGACCAGATCGATATGGCCGTTGGTAATCGGATCGAAGGTGCCGGGGTAGACGGCGATTCGGTTGCGGGCCACGGTCATTCGGAGGTCATGCACGGGCGCCGGAATCCGGGCTGGCCGGCGCGGCCGGCAGTGTAGCAGCGGCGGCGGCGCACCGGCGGCCGGCCCGTACGGCATCAGGGCGTCCGGCGGTAGAGCGCGTAGCGCACCTCGCGGGTGCTGCCTTCGCGGTGCAGGCGCCAGTCCGGCGGGACCGCGAAGGCCGCCTCGTGCGGGGCCTCCACGTACAGCCAGCCCTGGGGCCGCAGGACCCGCGCCACGCCCGGCAGCACGGCCTCCCACAGTCCGGCCGCGAAAGGCGGGTCGACGAAGGCCAGGTCGAATCCCTCCGCCGGCTGCGAATCCAGCCAGCCCCGCGCATCGGCCTGGATCACCGACGCCGCCTCGCCACCGGAAAGGCGCGCGGCGGTCTCGCGCAATGCCGCCGCCAGTGCCGGATCGCGTTCGACCAGGGTGGCGCCGGCCGCGCCGCGCGACAGGGCTTCCAGCCCCAGCGCGCCGCTGCCGGCGAACAGGTCCAGCACGCGCGCGCCGGGGAGCATCGGCATGAGCCAGTTGAACAAGGTTTCGCGCACGCGGTCGGAGGTCGGTCGCAGGCCGGCCGCGTCGGGCACGCTCAGGCGCGTGTTGCGCCAGCGGCCGCCGATGATGCGGACCTTGCCCGCGCCGGAGGGCGCGGCGGGCGGACGTCGGGACGCTTTGTTCATCGGGGCTGCGCGAGGGCCGGTGTTAGCATGTGCGCATTCTCGCGCATTCCCCCACGCCGCCTCGATGTTCGACTTTTTCCGTCGTAAAAAGCCCCAGACCCCGGCCGACGCGGCAAAGCCCGGGAGCGCGCAGGAGCACTACAGCATCGAGGAACTGGCCGCGGCATTTCCGTCGCGCGAAGCCGATGCCGATGTGCCGGCGCCGGTGGAATCCGCCCCCGTCGAAGCCGCTGCGGTCGAGGCCGTCGCTGTCGAGGAGGCCGTCGTCGAAAGCACGCCCCTCGCCGTCGAACCCGTTCCAGCCGAGGTGATCGCCGCCGCGCTGGAGGTCGAGCCCGTCGCCGCGCCCGACCTCGCCGCCGCGCCCCTCGCGCCGTCGCCGACGGTCGCCCCCGCCGCTCCCGGCAAGCCCGGCTGGCGCGAGCGCCTGCGCGGATCCACGTTCGCACGCAGTTTCAACGGCCTGTTCTCGCGCCATCCGCGCCTGGACGACGACCTGCTCGACGAGATCGAAACCGCGCTCATCACCGCCGACGTCGGCGTGAGCGCCACCACGCAGCTGATCGAATCGCTGCGCAAGCGCATGAAGGCGCGCGAGTTCGCCGACGCCAATGCCCTGCTGGCCGCCCTGCGCGCCGATCTGCTGGCGATGCTCAAGCCCGTCGCGCAGCCGCTGCAGATCGACACCGAAGCGAAACCTTTCGTGCTGCTGACCGTGGGCGTCAACGGCGTCGGCAAGACCACGACCATCGGCAAGCTCGCCAAACGCTTCAAGGACGAGAACCGCCCGCTGATGCTCGCCGCCGGCGACACGTTCCGCGCCGCGGCCGTCGCGCAATTGCAGGCCTGGGGCGATCGCAACGGCGTGCCGGTGGTAGCGCAGGGACAGAACGCGGATGCGGCGTCCGTCGCCTTCGACGCATTGCAGGCCGCCAAGGCACGCGGCACGCAGGTCCTGATCGCCGACACCGCCGGCCGCCTTCATACGCAGCAGGGCCTGATGGCGGAGCTGGGCAAGATCAAGCGCGTGCTGCAGAAACTGGACGCCACCGCGCCGCATGAAGTGCTGATGGTGATCGACGGCACCACCGGCCAGAACGCGCTCTCGCAGCTGCGCCAGTTCCATGCGGCGGTCGGCGTGACCGGGCTGGTGGTGACCAAGCTCGACGGCACCGCGAAGGGCGGCGTCGTGTTCGCACTGGCGCGCGAGTTCGGCATTCCGATCCGCTACGCCGGCATCGGCGAGCGACCGGAGGACCTGCGCGTGTTCGACGCCGAGGCCTTCGTCGACGCGCTGCTTCCCGAATCCCTCGGCGCCTGACGCGGCGCCGGCACCGCATGGCCGCGCCGGAACCGCAAGCTTCACCACACGCGCCCCCACGGCGCCGGCGCCGCATCGCGCTGGTCGCCCTGGTGGTCGCACTGGCGCTGCTCGCGTTCGCATTGCACTGGGTCTCGCGGCCCAGCCGTGTCGCCGGGTTGATCCTGGCGCAGGTGGGCAACGCGCTCGGCCTGGAGATCACCGCCAGCGGCGCCAGCGAATACCGCCTGCGTGGCACGCCGATGCTGGCGATCCGCGATGTCGTCGCGCGCCAGCCCGGTGCGAAGACGCCGGTGCTGCGCGCCGAACGCATCCAACTGGAACTGCCCTGGTCGACGATCCGCGCGCGCGGCGCCGACCTGACGGTGCGCCGCATCGAACTGGACGCACCCGAACTCGACCTGGCCGCGCTGCAACGCTGGCAGGCGACGCGGCCGCCGACGAAGGAAGTACGCATTCCGACTTTGACCGACGGCCTGCAGATCGTGCGCGGTCGGGTGATCGGCGACGGCTGGCGCGTGGAGGCCATCGACGCCGACCTGGCTTCGCTGCACCCCGATCGCGCCGCGCGTGCACGCTTGCGCGGTCGTCTCGCGACGGGCGAGGTGCGCGTCCCGTTCGACGTGCATGCGGCGCTGACGCGTCCGGCTGCGCGCGCCGGGCTGGGCGTGGTCGGGCAGGTCACCGTGCAGTCGCAGACGTGGACGATGCCCATGCGCACGCGGCTGTCCGGACGCCTGCACAACGGCGACGACGGCATCGGACTGGATGGCATGCGCCTGGGCGCCGACGCCAGCTATCGCAACGACGACACCGATCTGGGCTTTACCTACGGTCTCGCCGGTCCGGTGCGTTTTCACGGCGGCGAACTGCGCGTGGTGCCATTGGGCGCGGTCGTGTACGGCACGGGCGTGATTCCCAGCCTTCAGGCGGCCGGCGCGCTGTCGTTCGGCGACACGCTCGCGCTGCGGCTCGACGGCACGATGTCGTCATGGCCGCGTGCGTGGCCGGCGCTTCCGGCGCCGTTGATCGCATCGACCTCGCCCCTGCCCTTCGTGCTCGAATACCGCGGCCGCGCCGATTTTTCCGACACCACGGCGCTGCGCCTGCAACGCGATGCGACGCGCTTCGATGGTCGGTTCAAGTTGCCGTCGTTCTTGCGCTGGCTCGACTTCATCGACCGCGGCACGCCGCTGCCGCCACTGGACGGACGCCTGACCAGCCCGAAGATCGAAATCGCCGGTGCCACGTTGGAAGGCGTGGAAATCGATTTCGCCCAAGACGCGACCCCATGACGAAACCCGGCACGACACGCGACTTCCCTGCACGCCTGCTCGCGTGGTTCGACGTGAGTGGCCGTCACGACCTGCCCTGGCAGCATCCGCGCACGCCGTACCGCGTGTGGCTGTCGGAAATCATGCTGCAACAGACGCAGGTGAAGACGGCCGCGCCGTATTTCGAACGCTTCGTCGCCGCATTGCCGACCTTGCGCGATCTTGCACAGGCGCCGTTGGACGACGTGCTCGCGCTGTGGTCGGGTCTGGGCTACTACGCCCGCGCACGCAACCTGCACGCGGCCGCCAAGCAGTGCATCGAACTTCACGGTGGCGATCTTCCGCGCGACCTGGACGCGCTGACCGCATTGCCGGGCGTCGGCCGCAGCACGGCGGCGGCCATCGCATCGCAGGCGTGGAACGATCGGCACGCGATCCTCGACGGTAACGTTAAACGCGTGATGAGCCGTTATCACGGCATCGACGGCTACCCCGGTCTTCCGGCCATCGAGAAGAAGCTGTGGGCGCTGGTCGATACGCACGTCGCCAGTCCGCAGCTTCCCGATACGCGCCTGGCCGACTACACGCAGGCGCAGATGGACCTGGGCGCGACGCTGTGCACGCGCGCCGACCCCGCCTGCGTGCTATGCCCGCTGCAGGACGACTGCATCGCGCGCCGCGAAGGTCGCACGGCGGAATTGCCCACGCCCAAGCCGGGCAAGACACCGCCGCAGAAATACGCGCACGTGCTGTGGGCCGAAGACGCGCAGGGCCGCATCCTGATGCAACGCCGTCCACCGACCGGCATCTGGGCATCGCTGTGGACGCTGCCGCAGGCCGACGACGCGACGGCCGCGCGCGGCTGGTTCGACGAGCACCTGCGCGGCGACTACGACAGCGCACACGCATTGCCACCGATCGACCACGCCTTCAGCCATTACAAACTGCAGCTGCATGCCGTGCGCATGCGCGCCGAACCGGGCGACCGGATCGGCGACAATGACGCGCTGCGCTGGGTCGCCCGCGAGGAACTATCCTCGCTCGGCATTCCCGCGCCGATCCGCAAGCTGCTCACGAACCAGGACGCCTGAAATGCCCCGCACCGTCTATTGCGAATACGAGAAGCGCGAGACCGAAGGACTCGACTTCGTGCCCTGGCCGGGCGAACTGGGCAAGCGCGTCTTCGCGTACATCGGCAAGGCGGCGTGGACCGCGTGGCTGGCGCACCAGACGATGCTGATCAACGAGAACCGTCTCTCGCCGATGAACCCGCAGCACCGCGCCTTCCTCGAAACCGAGATGGTGAAGTTCCTCTTCGGCGGCGACGCAGCCAAGCCCGCGGGCTACGTGCCGCCGGAAAACGAAACCTAGGTCGCCTTCTCGCGCTCGGCGGTCTGGGCCTCGCGCTTTTCCTGCTCGGCGGCCCTGAGCGCCTTGACGTCGATGGGGCGGATTTCCTGGATCCAGCACGGCATCTGGTTGGTGCCCCGCCCCAGCACGATCACCTTGTCGAAGCGTGCGTACACGCGGCCCATCTGATTGGTCACGGTGATGGCGTTGGCGAAGTCCAGGTCCTGGCAGGTACCGCCCAGTTCCAGCAGGTAAACGGTGCTGGGTCGCGTCCAGATCGCCAGTGCGGTGTTGCCCAGCGGCGTCCAGCCGTCGAGGCGGCCGAAGTACTGGAAGTTGCCGACCGGCGCTCCGGCATTGGCGCGATAGAGCGCCAGGCGTTCGGCATCGGTAGTGCGCGGGTCGCTCGCGCAGGCGCTGAAGGCGAAGATCGAAAGAACCGAGAAAACAAGGGCTTTCATCGATGACTCCGTGCAGCCACCGCGGCTGCGGCTGGGACCGTCGCCGCCATGATGCACCCGCCCGTCGCGGGCGCCAGCCGCGCGGACCGACCCGTTCAGCGCAGATCCGGCTTGCCATGTCCGCCGCCCATCCGTATCATTCCGCTCCTCGCACGGCCTGACCGTTGCGGAATGGCCGGGTAGCTCAGTTGGTAGAGCAGGGGATTGAAAATCCCCGTGTCGGGGGTTCGATTCCCTCCCCGGCCACCATTCAAATTCAAAAGCCCAGTAAGGCCACCGGCCTTACTGGGCTTTTTGTTGTGCGCAGTTGCCGGAACCCGGGGAGGCCGCGGAAGTTACGTGGTCAACCTGGTGCGCTGCTGAGGCTAAACGAGCACTTGGAAGCCAGCGGTGCAGAACTGATCGCCTTAGATGGCAGCGCCTGGCAATCGGCAAAGACGCTGATGGAGTTGCGACACCGGCTCGTGCATTACACGCACGACTGGCTCGATGGAGGCACCGAGGACCTCATGAGGGCCACCTCACTTCTCGAATCGGATTTGCTGCCGCGCTTGCGAGCAAGTTTCACGTTCTTGGCGCCTGATGCCGACGTCCTCAATACAGTCGCCGCCGGGCGTTTCCGGCACCGCGTCCCGCGTGGCCGAAAGCGCGGCATCAAGTCGACCTCGTCGGAAACCGCTCCTGTCGTAACCGCGGCTTGGTGGCTAGTCGTTAGCCCGCTCGGCACCTCCCCAAATCGCAGCTTGTGGCGGTGCCTCGGCACTCTTACGCTTCCAAGGCGGCGAAGTTCTGCCGCATGGCCCGCGTCAAATCCACAGGGGGATTGAATGGAGCAGCAGCAAGAGGAAGAACTCGACGGCATCGTTTGTCCAATCGCCGACGAACCGAACACCTTCTATTACGCCTTCTGCAAAACAGAGAACCGACGCATCCGAGGCGCTACAAACCAGTACGTCGTAGCGGAGAACAGTGCGAAGCATCACGCCCATCAGACTGGCCACGAGACTTCCGTGGAACAGGACAAGAGCAAGGCCTTGCTTGGCATCCCGTGCAGCGGCAACGGGTGCGGTTACATCCATTCCATGGTTCTTGAAGGCCCTTCAATCAGATTGCGGAACTCGCATCCGTCCAAATCGATTGAGGTGAAGGTGTACTGGGCGACCATCATGGGTGAGGCGTACAACACGTACACCCTATTCCCAGGCGATGACACGGTGTACCAGGGGCCCGGCGAGCCTTATATGTTTCGAAGATCAAGACCAAGATTGTTTGACGGTTTGCGTCGCCGCGGCCCATGCCGCGGCGACCGCTCTCGGCAATTTGAACAAGGAATAGATGCACCGCATCACGCGCCTGATCGACGTCTCAGAGTCACCAACTTCTCACCTGCACCGCGAACCGCTCAAGCGCTCAATCGGAGCCGTGAGCTGCTCAACGTCATCCGTAATGTAACCAGCAGCAGCGTCAGCTTCTTGGCTGTGCGCTAGGATCCTCTTCAGCGCATGGGCGGACGCGTCCATGGCCTCCAGGACGGGCAGCGCAGTGGGTCTCCATGAACAATCGTAGCCCAGTAAGGCCCGACGGCCTTACTGGGCTTTTGCTTCTTGAAACCTCGGCGCGGTCGGCCGACGTTCTCTCAGCGACTGACGCGTGTCGTCCTGCCGTCGGATGCGACCTGGACGCGGTCACCCACGCGGAACTCATTGACGCTTCCTTCCTGCGTGACCGCGATGGTGCGGCCCGACTCCAGTTCGACGGTCACTTCGATGCCGGATCTGCCTCCGCGGCTCGCGCGGTTTCCAACCGCGCCACCTGCAACTGCGCCGGCCACTGCACCGGCCGTGTTCGCCCGGCGTCCGCCGCCGATCGTGCTCCCGGCGATGCCGCCCAGGGCGGCACCGGTGGCGGTTCCTACACCGCGCGAGTCGTTCTGGATGGTCACTGCCAGCACGCGCCGGACCTTGCCCCACTCCACTGAGCGGGCTGTCCCGACCTCGCTGCTGCCCACGGTCTGCGCCATCAAGTCGGGAACCATCAGAAGAGACAACGCCACGCACAGCCCGAAAGTACCGAACTTCGCTTTCATCCTGATCCCCTTCGCGGTTGGAGTTGAGGCGCCTAGGTTCACGAGCGAGTTACGCTCCCCGTCGTGAAGCGATGGTGAAACGACCACGAGCCGCGACACGCGGCCGTTCGGTAGCCGCAATGCTCGATGACACTGCGGCATGCGCAGCGCGCAGCTGCTTGATCGCCGAGCTTCACTCGCCTTTCGGCATGGACCGCCATGCACTGGAAGGAACGGAACGCGTTGACGACGCAACAACGAAAGACTCCTTTCCAACAACGCGCGGTCGCGTAAGCGAAGCGGCAAACGCTGTCCCTTTCACGCCAGCTTCCAAAGCAAGTTGCGCGCCAACTCGCTTGCGCCGAATGGCAGTTGCGATTGATTCATCCGCGGCGTATCAATCGATGCTGGCAGGCACGCTGAGATGGTGTTCCGGCAGCCGCAATGGCTGCACAGGACTGGAACATCCCGAAGTGAATCTCTCACGCGCGTGTCGCGCACGGAGTGCGCGCGCCCCGATGGATCGACGGTTGCTTCGTCGGCGAACGCTCTCGAAGGCCTGGCGCATTGCCCTCGGAAAACCCAGTTGAAACGAGCGCTTTCAGCTCTTCCCCACCATGTGGAGTGCATCCACGTGACAGGTAACTGCACGCCGGAGGAGATCGTATGCGGAAGGTGACTCACCCTGACCTTTTGACCAGACGCAGGCTCTGCGGAGCTGCGGCCGCGACGATCGCTGCCGCACCGCTCGGACTGCTCAGTTGCTCAGACGGGAACAAAGCCATGAACGAAGTCGCAGAGAAGAAGCCGGCAGCGGCCAGCGCGTCCGCCGAGATCCGGCCGCTCGAATTCAAAGCTACGCAGGCCGACCTGGCGGACCTGAAACGTCGCATCGAGGCCACCCGTTGGCCCGAGCGCGAAACGGTGAACGACTCCACTCAGGGCGTCCAGTTGGCCGTGATGAAGAAGCTCGCCGACCATTGGGCGAAGAACTACGACTGGCGCAAGACGGAAGCCCGGATCAACTCCGTTCCCAACTTCATCACCAACATCGACGGGCTGGACATCCATTTCATGCATGCCAAGTCCAAGCATGAGAACGCGCTTGCGTTGCTGGTGGCGCACGGATGGCCGGGATCCTTCGTCGAGCAGATGAAGCTGATCGGCCCGCTCACCGATCCCACTGCGCACGGCGGCACCGAGGCCGACGCATTCCATCTGATCATTCCTTCGATGCCGGGCTACGGCTTCTCCGGAAAGCCCACGGCGACCGGCTGGAATCCACCGCGCATCGCCGACGCATACAACGAACTCATGAAGCGTCTCGGCTATACGAAGTGGGGAGCGCAGGGCGGCGACTGGGGCGCGATCGTCGTGGACCTGATGGCGCTCAAGAAGCCGCCCGGCCTCGTCGGCATCCACACCAACATGGCCGGCGTGGTTCCACCCGAGATTGACCAGGCGATGTTCCATGGCCAAGCCATTCCGGAAGGCCTGTCGGAAGAAGAACGCCACTGCTGCGAGCAACTCCTCTTCACCTACAAGCACATCGGCTACGCGATCATGATGGGCGACAGGCCCCAGACATTGACGGGGCTTTCGGATTCGCCGGTGGGGCTGGCGGCTTTCATGCTCGATCACGATCCCAAGAGCTACGACATGATCGCGCGCTCGGTGAACGGAACTCCCGAAGGACTGACGCCGGATGACGTGCTCGACAACATCACCCTGTTCTGGCTGACCAATACGCCGATCTCCGCGGCGCAGCTTTACTGGGAGAACAAGACGCCCTACTTCGCAGTCAAGGGCGTCACGATCCCGGTCGCGGTCAGCGCATTTCCCGACGAACTCTATACCGCTCCGAAGAGCTGGTCCGAGAAGGCGTATCCCAAGCTCGTGTACTACAACCGCCCCGCGAAGGGCGGGCACTATGCGGCGTGGGAACAGCCCGCGCTGCTTTCCAAGGACGTGCGCGAAGGGTTCAAGACGCTGCGTGGATGAGTCGCACCGGATGCAGCCGGGCGTGTCCCGGCTGCATGGCTCACGCAGTGGTTAGGGCGTGCTCGGCGGCGCGGCCGAAGCAATGGTCGCGCTGTCGATTTCCTTCCAGCCGCTGTCCGGATCGAATTTCGTCATCGCCTTCGCGATGCCGCCGCCTTCCGGGCCGAGGTCCTGCTCGAACACCTGCCCGTCGTGGCTGATGATGAAGCTCATGACGCCGCTGTCGCCGTAGCGCGCGGGCCATGCGACCAGCGCGAAGCCGCGGCTCATGTGGTCGCCGAGGAGATAGCTGTAGGCCCCGCGTGGCGCCGACGGCCCCTGCGCCTCGAGGATGCGGAAGTGGTAACCATGCCACTCGCCCTGCGGCGTGTCGTCGCCGAACAGCGGGCCCAGCGGACTCTCTTCGTCGTTCTTGTCGTCCCAGTACAGCCCGTCGTGCTTTCCGTCGGTGCTGACGAACTTGCGCGCGTACTCGAGCACGCCATCACCGTTGCGATCCACCGAGGCGTAGTCCATCTGTGCATCGTGATAGGCGAGCATCGCCTGCACCGTGTCCAGCTCATTGCGGCCGATGCGTCGCGCGCGGATTTCCGGCTCACCGGCCTTCAGGTTGAATGCCCAGCCGCTCGTGCCCTTCTCCAAGGGAACCGGCAGCGTCCACGCTTCCGGGCCCACGGCGAGGATCGCCCGCGTCGGCGATGGCGACTGGAAGGAATGGCGCTGGCGATAACGCTTGAGGAAGGCGTCGACGTCCTCACGATCCACGCTGCCGACCGGGATATAGGTTTTCCAATCCGGGCCGAGCACGGCGGACAGCTTCGCCTCGTCGGCCTTGCTCGTGCCAAGCGCGGCAACCAGCGCCTGCGCGGCGGCATCCGGCGTCGGGAACGACTGCTGGGCCTGCGCCGGCCATGCAAGCGCCGCCAGGCACACCAGCAGCGGGAGACGGATCGGACGGATCATCGAGCCTCTCCTTCAGCGACGGCGACCGCCGCCGCGCGATGGCGGTCGTGCGGGACGCGAAACGGGACGACTGCCGCCGCCGCGCGAACTCGAAGGACGCTGCGATGCGGAATAGCTGCCGTGCCCGCGATTGGACGTGGCGCGCGACTGGCCCGGATCGCGCGCGCCCGCGAAGGCGTTGTTGCCCTGATGTGCGCCGGCGTTGCGTTCACGGGCGCCCTGCCTGGCCTGGTTGTTGGACACCGACGGCGATCCTGCGCGCGTGTCGCGCGTTCCGGCCTGCTGTCGCGATCCTGGCTGGCGCTCGAACTCGCGCGAAGCCTGTCCCGCGCGTTCGCGTGCTTCGCGATTGCTCGCCGCGGGCGCCTCGAAGCCGCGCTGCTCCAGCGATTGCCGCGCGCGATCGCGATCCGCGGTACGCGCCTGGTCGCGACCACGGTAGCCATCGCGCTGGCCTGCGCCGTCGAGCTGGCGGCCGAACTGCTCGCGACTGGCGCGATCGCGATACGGCACGCCATCGCGATTGGCGGCGTCATGGCGCCATGTGTTCTCGTTGCGATTGATCTGGCGATTGGAGTTGATGTTGTTGTAGCGGTCCACGTCGATGTCGATATCGCTGTGGCCCCAGTCGAGGTCGCCCCACAGCGCGCCGCCGATGGCCACGCCCACGCCGAAGCTGAAGAGCGCCGCGCCGGGGTAGTAGTACGCCGGCGGCGGGTAGTAGTACGGCGGATACGACGGATACGCCCAGCTCCCGTAGACCACGCTGGGGTTGTAGCTGGGGACGTAGACGACCTCCGGGTTCGCCGGTTCGATGACGATGGTCTGCTGCGCCGCGCCCGTCGTTCCCGATGGCGCGGGCTGCGTTGTGACCTTCTGCTGCTCGGTCGACTTGAGGTTGCCTGCCGCTTCGGCCTGCCTGCGCAGTCGCTGCACGGATTCCATCACCGCATCGGGTTGCGCAAGGAACGCGTCGCCCATTCGCTGCACCCACGACGGATCCTGCCCCAGCACGGCAAGCAGCTGCGGGAACGCGACGAGCGATTGCACGCTCGGATCCCAGGGCTGGTTCGCAACCTGCTTCACCGCCTCCTCGCCCTTGGCATCCTTGTGCGCCTTCGACCATGCCACCGCATCGGCGACATCGCCCGGATAGGTCGACGCCATCAACACCTGCGCGAGCAGCGAGTCCGGATACAGCGCCACCGGCGCCATCATCTGGTCGAGTTCTTCACGGCTGAACGCCTGGGCGCCCGCGTCGCTTGCGGACGCCGGCGGCGACGTGCCCTGCGCGTTGGCCTGGCCCGTCGCGATGGCGCTGCCGGTCAGCAGCGCCATCGCCAGCAGCGCGGATGCGCGGATACGCATGCGGCTTCTCCCGTCGTGCCGGCCGGATTACTTGGCGCCGGCCTGCACGCCCTTGTCGACGACCAGCTTCACGACCACCTTTCTCGCGCTGGCATTGCTACCGGCACCGGCGTCGCTCGCCACGCCCATGCCATCGCCGGCGCGCACGCGTCCGGGCGCCAACCCTGCGTTCTGCTGGAGATAGTTGGACACCGCATCGGCGCGCCGCGAGCTCAGTCGCTGATTCGCCGCGGCATTGCCGGTGGAATCGGTGAAGCCCTGCAAGACGACCTGGTAGTTCTTCGTGTCCTTCGCCTTCGCGGCGAGGGCATCGAGGTCGGACTTGCCCTTGGAGGAAATGGACGCGCTGCCGGAGTCGAACAGCACTTCCACCGTGTCCAGTGCCTCATAGGTTCCGAAATCGTCCATGCGCGCCGTCGTCGGCGCAAGGCCGGCCTGGACCTGCTGCGCGGTGCGCATGTCTTCGGACTTGAACGAAATCTCGGTCGCGTTGAATCCGCTGCCTGCGGCCACGACGTCGGCGGTGATCGGAAGCCCGGGGATCAGCGCGCTCTGCTCGGCCTTCTCGTGAATGACACCGGTCAGGCCCTTGGTCCGCTTGTAGCGCGTGTCCGGCGCGACGGTGATCGTCTGCTCGACGTTGTTCTGGTCCTTGACGGTGATCGTGCTGCCCTGCACAGCGGTAATGAGGCCCTTGATCTTGCTCTTGTCACCATCGGCCGCGAACGCCGTCGACAGACTCGACAAGACCAATACGCTGACAAGCGCGAAATGCTTCGGCGATGCGTTCATGGCGATGATCTCGATATGGATGGGCCGCTGGATCGCGGACCGTGGCGTGCGGACCTGCGTGTGCGCGGCCATGCGTGCATGCATCGCACGGGGATCCGTCCGGATTGGCGGGTCGAATCTAGGCCCGCGGATTTCCGCCCGCCATTGGCCCTTGGCCCAATCCCGGTTTCGCGCCGCGGAACGCTTCACTTCGCCAAGATCCGTGCCGTACACAGACCGTTGATCGCCATACGAGCGCCGTGACGATGGACGGCGACACGCGCGATCGAGATCACGGCCGTCGCCTGGCACTGCTCACCGGAAGGTCGAAATGAAACCCCACGCCGCGTGCCGGCGCATTGTTCTGCGCCCATAGCCGGCCCAGATGCGAGGCGGCAATCGTGCGGCAGATGGCCAGGCCCAGGCCGAGGCCGTTCAGTTTGGTGGTCTGGAACGGCTCGAAGATGCGTTCCAGATCCGCCTCCGGTATTCCCGGGCCTTCATCCGACACCGTTACCCTCACCCATCCGTCGGTGACTTGCGAACGGATCGTCATGCGCCTTGATTCGGCGGCGAGCAGGGCGTCGCACGCGTTGAAGATCAGGTTCAGCACCACCTGCTCGATCTGCACGCGATCCGCGGTCACCGGCGGCAGCGCCACGGCCAGGTCCGTGATCACGGTGATGCCGCGACTTCGCAGGTCGTGGTCCATCAGGCGCAGGCTCTCGCGAAGCACATCGTTCACATCGATGTCCGCCCGGCTCTCCGGTTCCTTGCGCAGCAGCGAGCGCAGGCGTCGGATGATTTCTCCGGCACGGCGGTCATCGGCCACGATGTCGCCGAGCACTTCGCGGACTTCGGTCAGGCCCTCGGGATTGCGTTGCAGCATGCGCTGCGCGGCCTGCGCATTGCTGAGGATGGCGGCCAGCGGCTGGTTGAGTTCGTGCGCGAGCGAGCCGGACAATTCGCCCAGCATCGTCACGCGGGACAGATGAGCGACCTCCTCGCGACGCTGCGCGAGTTCGGCGATGCTCTTCAGGCGGACCAGTTCGCTGTTGCGCAACTCGACGGCCAGACGGTTCGACTCGAACAGGTTCGTCGTGAGCTGATAGCTCATCGCGACGATCACGAACAGGAAGCTGGCGCTGCCGATGAAGGGCGTCTTGATGGCGTTGAGCGTCATCAGGATCGCCGCCGTCATCATCAGACCGATGAAGAGCAGCCAGCCACCGCAGATGATGATGGCGTGGCGTCGCTCCGCGGCGCTGCCGGAACGCAGCGCCGAGGTAAGGACCAGGAATACATAGAGGGCCAGCAGGAGATTGCCGGCCTGCGCGACCAGTACCCAGGGGTTGGGCGATCCGATCGGGTATGAGACGACCACGCCACCCGCCCATTCGACCCGCCCCACCGCGGCGATCGACGCGAAGTTCAGGTTCGCGCCGGTCGTGAAGTTCAACGCCAGCGCGGCCATGCGCAGCGCAACCGCCGCGATCGCCAAGGCAAGGTACTTCGGCCCGAACGACAGGTGGACGAAGGTCACCAGCGACACGACCAACGCCGCGATCGGCACGTGCATCCATCGCAGCAGGCCCGCCAGTTCCGACGGAGTCCGCGCGTGGATGGCCTGCAGCTCCAGCAGGCAGAGGATGGCCAGCGAGATGGCGGCCACCGCGAATGCCAGGTGCTGCGGCATCGAACGCTGGCGCGCCCAGATCAGTGCATGGATCAGACCCAACGTCAGGCTGGCCGATGCCAGCATGGGCCAGACGACCTGCACCCATGACATGACCGGCCTGCCCCCGTATGCGCCGAACCCTAGGCAGACAACGGGGCCTCATCTGCACGTCGGCCAACGACAGCGCGCGCTCCGAAGAGCCAACGTAGGAAATTTCCTACCCCAGCAAGCGCGATTACCCGATGGAAGACCCATCCCGAAAAGGCAGATCCTGAGCACCGCCCCGGCAGCCCGGCCATGCGCAAGCAAGGATGCTGCTCAGCAATGGATAAGGCCGTCACCGTGAGCAGGTGAGCCAGCTGGGCCGGGGCGCTTTTTCTTCTGGGTCAGGCGTTCACGGGCATTTCCGGGAGGGTTCCAACGGTGGCAACGACTCACGCCGACGCCTCCCCGCGAACCCCCTACGCATCGCCGGCCGGCAGCCGTCCAGTCGACTTCCGCCGCAAGCGTGCGCGCCGCGCCGCGTTGCGGCATCTGTTCGTCTGGAGCGCCGTGGCAGCGCTGGCGCTGATCGCGCAGGTCGTGGCGCCAGCCGCGGCAACCTGACCCGCCCGCGCGGCATTTCCCTACATCCCCTAGCGCCCGCCGGAGTTAGCTGCTGGGCGCACCGTGCGCCGTAGTATGCTCGCCGTCCCATCAGACGGAGCGGCGGCATGAAGGCGATGCACTGGACACGTTGGACGGCCCTGGCGCTGGTCGCGCTGCTGATGGCGGGGTGTTCCAGCGGGCCGGTGCGACGGGTGTCGGAGCCTTCCGCCCGCATCCAGCAACTTACCGTCCGCGCCGATGGCAGCTGGTCGGCTGAACTGCGCATCGAGAACTTCAGCAGCATCCCGATGCGGTTCGAAACCGTCGACCTGGCGGTCAAGATCGCCGATGACGAAGCCGGCCGCCTGCGCGCGCAGCCCAACCTGACCATCGGCCCGGAATCGGCCGATGTCATCACCGTGACCGTCATGCCCGACGCCGCCGGCAAGCTCGCCGCCGCCGATGCGCTGGCGTCGGGTCGCAGCCTCGCCTACTCCCTCAACGGCCGCATCGACGCCACGCCCGACGAGGGCAAGCTGCGCAGCTTCGACATCGACCGCAACAACAACATGCTCAGCCCCGCGCCCGGCCTGCCCGGCGTGCTGCGCTGACCCACCTCTTCATTCACGACCGCGCAACGCGCGTCTGCCCGGACTTTCCATGAGCAGCTACAAGGCACCTCTCGACGACATCCGTTTCGCCCTCTTCGACGTCCTGGGCGCCGAAGGGCAGTTCCAGCGCCTGGGTTTCACCGATGCCACGCGCGACGTGCTCGATGCCGTGCTCGACGAGGCCGGGCGCTTCACCGAGACCGTGCTCGCGCCGCTCAATCCGGTGGGTGATCGCGAGGGCTGCACGCTCGACCAGGCGACGGGGCGCGTGACCACGCCGGCGGGTTTCAAGCAGGCCTATGCGCAGTTCGTCGAGGGTGGCTGGGCGGGGCTGACCTCGCCGGCCGAGTTCGGCGGACAGGGCTTGCCGCAGCTCGTCGGCGTGCCGCTGAAGGAAATGATCGACGCCGCGAACCTGGCGTGGGGCAACTTCCCACTGCTTTCGCACGGCGCCGTCGAAGCGCTGCTGCATCACGGCGAGGCCTGGCAGCAGGAGGTGTTCCTCAAGCCGCTCGTCGACGGCCGCTGGACCGGCACGATGTGCCTGACCGAGCCGCACTGCGGCAGCGACCTGGGCCTGCTCAAGACGCGCGCCGAGCCCAACGGCGACGGCAGCTATTCGGTCACGGGCACCAAGATCTTCATCACCGCCGGCGAGCACGACTTCACCGACAACATCGTGCACCTGGTGCTGGCGCGACTGCCCGACGCACCGGCCGGCAGCCGAGGCATCTCGCTGTTCCTGGTGCCGCGCGAACGCGTCGGCCGTGACGGCGCCACCGGCGCGCGCAACGAGGTGCGCTGCGGCAGCCTGGAACACAAGATGGGCATCCACGGCTCGGCGACCTGCGTGATGAACTTCGACGGCGCGCAGGGCTGGCTGGTGGGCGAGCCGCACAAGGGCCTGATGGCGATGTTCACCATGATGAACTCCGCGCGCCTGGGCGTCGGCCTGCAGGGACTGGGACTGTCCGAGCGTGCGTTGCAGAATGCGCTTCGCTATTCGCGCGAGCGCCTGCAGATGCGCGCGCTGTCGGGCGCCAAGCGGCCCGACAAGCCGGCCGATCCGATCATCGTGCACCCCGACGTGCGCCGCATGCTGTTGACCTGCAAAGCGCTGATCGAAGGCGGCCGCCTGATGGGCTACGACGCGGCGCTGCAGGGCGACATTGCCGAACACGCCGCCGACGCGGGCGAACGCAAGCAGGCTGACGCCATCGCCGGCTTCCTCACGCCGATCGTCAAGGCGTGCCTGACCGAATGGGGCGTGGAGTGCACCTATCACGCGTTGCAGTGCTTCGGCGGCCACGGCTACATCGCCGAGCACGGCATGGAACAGCTCGCGCGCGATGCCCGCATCACCACGCTTTATGAGGGCACGACCGGCATCCAGGCCCTCGACCTGCTCGGCCGCAAGATCCTGCAGATGCAGGGCGTGGGCCTGAAGGGTTTCCTGGCGCAGGTGACGGCCTTCTGCGAAGAGCATGCGAACGATGGCGCACTGGCGGAGTTCATCGACCCGCTGCGCGAAAAGACGGCGCAGTGGCAGCAACTCACGCAGACGGCGACGGATCGCGCGTGCGAGAACCCGGACGAGATCGGCGCTGCGTCCTACGACTACCTGATGTATTCCGGCTACGTCGTCCTCGCCTACTGGTGGGCCCGCGCGGTGGTCGCGGCGGAAGGCTCGTCGCATCCGCAGGTGTTCAAGGCCGACAAGCGCGCGACGGCGCGCTTCTACTTCGCCCGCATCCTGCCGCGCACGCTCGCGCATGCAGCGGCCATGGAGAGTGGCGTGGCCGGTCTGCCCGAGCTTCCCATCGAAGCGGCATGACCCGCACAGCCCGCGGATCGCATGGTCCGCGGGCCTGAAGTACACAAAACGTAAACAATGGCGTATAAGCTGGTGTCCCGATGGAGACCGATAGAGCGAAGCTACGCCTGGTCCGAACCGGAACCGATCTGGATCCGGCCCACCCCTCCTTCGCCCCGCGCGGCGCGATCGACCGTCTCAATTCGGTTCGACTGCTATCACTGGACGCGCACGGGCGCGTACTCGACTGGATGAGCTGGCAGGACGCGACCTGCCTCTACGTGCGCGGTGCAGTCGCCTGGACACTGGGCGATCCGTGTTTGCAGGTGCACGGCGGCATCAGCCGGCACACCGGCGAGCAGAGCGTGATCGAACTGCATCCCATCGTGGCTGCGCGCAGCCATGCACGGACGCACGCGCTCGACCCCACCCCTGCCCTGACCAATGCCGCGTTGTTCGCACGCGACGGTTACCTGTGCCTGTACTGCGGCCACGACTTCAGCCGGCCGCATCTCACGCGCGACCACGTCATGCCCGTATCCAAGGGCGGTCGCGACATCTGGGAGAACGTGGTCGCGGCCTGCTTCCACTGCAACTCGCGCAAGGGCAACCGCACGCCGCAGCAGGCCGGCATGCCGCTGCTGGCCGTGCCTTACCGGCCGAGCTGGGTCGAGCACCTGATCCTGTCCAACCGCAACATCCTCGCCGACCAGATGGCGTTCCTGCGCAGCCAGTTGCCGAAGAACGCGCGCGTGCAAGCGTGAATGCGGCAGGGACGTGACGCGTATCGCGGTTTTGCCGAATCCCGCTTCTCGCGCGCCTACTGCCTGACCTAAAACGCTCAGATGCGACGCTCTGCGCGCGTTGACGACCGAGAGGGCGTCCGCAACACTCGCCATCCATTGCAAAAATACGACGGATTCTCGATGCGCCTGACCCTCGGCCTGACCGGCATGGACCCGACGACGGAGTCCGCTCTGCAGGCGGCCTTCCAGTCCGCGAACGACCGTCTTGGCCGCGCCTGGCAGCTGGTCCCCGACGCCGATGCCGACTACGTCATCGTCGACATGGACAGCATGTACGGCCCGATGAGCTGGCTGCGCCTGCATGCAGCGGGCAAGAACGTGGTCGCGCTGACCGCTGCGCAGCGCACGCAGGCCGATTACCGGCTGGGCCAGCCGTTCGATGCCAACAGTGTCGGCAACCTGCTGCGCGACATCGCCTCGCAAGCCGGCATCACGATCGAAGCCCCGGTGGCGGCCGAACCCAAGCCGGCGGCACCGGCGCCTGTCGCGGCTGCACCTGCACCTCCGGTGCCTGCGCCGACGCCCGCACCCACACCCGCGCCCGTCCCGACGCCCGCGCCAGCACCGGTTGCAGCGCAGCAACCCGTTGCGCCGCCGGCACCGGTCGAGGCGGCCCCGGTGGCCGTCGAGCCCGCGCGTGAAGTCGCACCGTCGATCGCCGAAGGCACCCTGCTCGACTGGATCGCCAACGATCGCCTCAAGGGCCGCGTGCGCGTGCGAGGTGCCGAGGAAGGCCTGCTGCTCGATCTCGACCAGCGCGTCTATCACGGCCCTGCCGCGCTGAAGCCGTTGGCACGCCTGTTCGAAGGACGCCTGGAATCCATCGAGTTCGTACCCGTGGACGCAGCGACCTTCGCCAGCGAAAGCGCGCGACTGGGCGCGCCGATGCCGCTCTCGCGCCTGGTGTGGTTCGGCAGCCTCCTCGCCGGCAAGGGCACGCTGGCCGGCGAACACGACGCCAGCCGCCGCTACCTGATGGTCAAGTGGCCGCAGACCGAACGCGAGTACCCCAAGCACTTCCGCATCGCCACGGTGATGATGAAGGGCCCGGCGCTGGTGTCGGAAATCGCCGAAGCCAGCGGCGTGACGCCGGCCGAAGTGGCCGATTTCATCAATGCCAACCTTGCCACCGGTTTCGCCGAACCCGAGCGCGAACCCGAGCCCGTCGACCCGGGCAAGGCCGGAAGCGGCCTGTTCGGACGATTGCGCGGCCGCTGAGCCGACACAGCGGCGCTCATTGCGCCGCCATCTGAACAGGGTGTCGACGACACGCGGGGCGCGATCCTTGCCCGCCCCCGACGACGGCGGGACAATGGCGTGATGATCGACCCGCAACGTTATCCGCGCCTGTCCCGTATCCAGGTTCCCGCCGACCTGCGCCAGTTCCCCGAAGAGGAACTGTCCGCGATCGCCGAGGAGCTGCGCGCCTACCTGATCGAGCAGGTCGCCCTCGTCGGCGGCCACTTCGGCGCGGGTCTGGGCGTGATCGAACTCACCGTCGCCCTGCACTGGCTGTTCGAAACGCCGGTGGACCGCCTGGTGTGGGACGTGGGCCACCAGACCTACCCGCACAAGATCCTCACCGGCCGTCGCGACATCATCCACACGGTCAAGCAGAAGGACGGCGTCGCGCCGTTCCCCAAGCGCGAGGAAAGCGAATACGACACCTTCGGCGTGGGCCATTCGTCCACGTCGATCTCCGCCGCGCTGGGCATGGCGATCGCGTTGCAGCAGATGGGCGACGACCGCAAGGTCGTGGCCGTGATCGGCGACGGCGCGATGACCGCCGGCATGGCGTTCGAGGCGCTGAACCACGGCGGCGGCATGGATCCCGAGCCGAACCTGCTGGTGATCCTCAACGACAACCAGATGTCGATTTCCGAGAACGTCGGCGGCCTGACGCAGATGCTCGGGCGCCTCACCGGCAGCCGCACGCTCAACGCGATCCGCGAAGGCGGCAAGCGCCTGCTGGGCGACAAGAACAAGCCGGCGGCGAAGTTCGTCAAGCGCTGGGAAGAGCACTGGAAGGGCATGTTCGTGCCGTCCACGCTGTTCGAGGAAATGGGCTTCCATTACACCGGCCCGATCGACGGCCACGACCTGCCCGCGTTGCTGTCGGCGCTGAAGACGCTCAAGACCCTCAAGGGCCCGCAGCTGCTCCACATCATCACCACCAAGGGCAAGGGCTACGAGCTCGCCGAGGGCGACCAGATCGGCTACCACGCCGTCGGGCCGTTCGATCCCGAGAAGGGCCTGGTGAGCAAGCCCGGCGCGAAGAAGCCCACCTACACCGACGTCTTCGGCGAGTGGCTGTGCGACATGGCGGCCGTCGAACCGAAGCTGCTGGGCATCACCCCGGCGATGCGCGAAGGCTCCGGCCTGGTGCGCTTCAGCAAGGAATACCCGCAGCGCTACTTCGACGTCGCCATCGCCGAGCAACACGCCGTGACGCTGGCGGCGGGCATGGCGTGCGAAGGCGCAAAGCCCGTCGTCGCGATCTATTCGACGTTCCTGCAGCGCGGCTACGACCAGCTCGTGCACGACGTGGCGATCCAACACCTCGACGTGCTGTTCGCCATCGACCGCGGCGGCGTGGTCGGCCCCGACGGCGCTACGCACGCGGGCAACCTCGACCTGAGCTACCTGCGCTGCGTGCCGAACATGGTCGTGATGGCGCCGGCCGACGAGAACGAATGCCGGCAGATGCTGAGCACCGGCTACCACCATGTTGGCCCCGCCGCCGTGCGTTATCCGCGTGGCACGGGCCCGGGCGTTGCGGTGCAGTCCACGCTCGACACGTTGCCCATCGGCAAGGCCGAAGTGCGTCGCAGTGGCTCGAAGATCGCGTTGCTCGCCTTCGGCGCGGTCACGCCGGCGGCGGAAGCCGTCGGTGCGGAGCTGGGCCTCACCGTCGTCAACATGCGTTTCGTGAAGCCGCTGGATCGCGCGCTCCTCCTCGAACTCGCGCGCAGCCATGAGGGCTTCGTCACGATCGAGGACAACGTGGTCGCCGGTGGCGCGGGATCGGGCGTGGCGGAACTGCTCGCCTCTGAAAACATCGTGCTGCCGATCCTGCATCTGGGCTTGCCCGACGAGTTCCAGCACCACGCCAGCCGCGAGCAGCTGCTGTCCGAATCGGGGCTGGATGTGGCGGGCATTCGCGACGCGGTACTCAAGCGCTGGCCGGAGCTGGGGCGCGCGAGCATCGCGGTGAGCGCCGCGGGGTAAATTGTGTGCGGACGACGCGGGAGCGCCGTTACCTCGCGAAGTTCGTCAGCCCCGCCATGCTGTCATTCCCGCGAAGGCGGGAATCCAACTGTCCGTCGCCTCACCCTACGTCGCGCGTGACACCTCTGCGCCTTGGAACCCCGCCTTCGCGGGGATGACGGCATATGGGCATGACGGCACGGACGTGGCGCGGCTACCGGCCCGCCGGTGTTCGTTCTGGCGCCTTCTCTGACTTCACGTCTGACGCCTCTACCGGCGCCGCAGCCGACGGCCCCTCCACCGCATACCCCTTCGCCCGCAACTTCGCGACATAGCCATCGGGCTTGAGCAACTCCCGCATCGGCAACACCGCGAACGTCACCCGGTTCTTCGCCAGCGCCGCTTCCGCCACGCCGATCCAGCGCGCTGCCACCTGCCCTTCGATGTCGCTCGTGCGCTTGCGCAGCACGCCGGACTGCGCGGCCGCACGCAGGCAGGCTTCGTTCTGATCGGTGTAGGGCAGCGCCCTCAGCGCTTCCAGATCGCCCACCGCCCATGCATTGGCGCGCTCGCGCATCGTGCCCAGGTCGGACTCCAACCGCTGCAGCGTCTTGGCGAAACAGTCCAGGTCCTCCAGCTTCGAGCTGCGGAACTCGTTCAGCGCCGCCTTCGGGTCCTGGATCATCACCGTCACCATGGTTTCGGTGCGCGGTACGTCATGGCGCTTCGCCAGTTTTTTCACGACGGGCCACACCACGCCACCCTGCCGCAGACCGATGTCCTCTATCGCTTCGTTGTACAGCTCCATCGCCGCCAGGATCGGGCGATAGAACTCCACCGAACGGTCATCGCCGATGTACTTGTCCTTGAGGACGAGCCATCGCGCGTACATTTCCGGCGGCACCACCTGCTGCAAGGTCTGCCCATCGGGATTCTTGCGCGCACCGAACGCCTTCGGCGCCAGCGCCAACTTGCCGAAGAACCCGAGGTCCGCATCAATACGCACGCCCGGGCCTTCGATCACCTCCTGCGACTGCGCGATCACCTTCTCGACATCGCGCGATTCCCATTCCATGCGACGCGGCAACGGCGAAACCGTGCCGAGGATCCACAGCGTGTTCTCGCCACGTCGCACCTTCCACAGACCCGGCCCGGGCTGGATGCCGCTGACCACGAGCGGCGCGAGATCCCGTATCGGCGGTTCGGCTGGAAATGCCGGCGCGCCTTGCGCAGCGGCCGTTCCGGCGAAGGTAATGAACATTCCCGACAGCAGCATCGCGACCCGGTGACGCATCTGCACTCCCTGTAGAAACATGGCGCGACGCATGCCGCGTCGCACGGGATGAATAGGACCGCGTCGCGCGGCGCTCGTTCCCGTTCAGTCCAGGCCCCGCGCGCCGGCACGTCGCAACGCAGCTTCGACATTGCCGCCCGGCTCAAGCAATGCGAACCCGTCCCACACGAACCCCGGCGCCACGGTGCACGCAACCAACGTGTACGCGGACAACGGACGCGCGGATTGCCAGCGCCCCGCCCGCACCACATGCATCGCCGGCCCACCGCGCGCCGCGCTGTCCAGGCGCATCGTATCGAGTCGACCGCTTTCCACGTCGAACTCCTGCAGTTCCAGGGCACCGCCGTCCTGCCAGTGCCAGGTCTCGTCGGCATCGACACGGTGCCAGCGACTGACCTCGCCTTGCGACAGCAGGAACTGGATCGCGGTGAGCGCGGGGCGGCGGTGACCCGCGTGCTCCACCGTCACGGCCGACTCGTAGACACGCCGGTAGTGGCCGCCTTCGGGGTGCGGCGCCAGGTGCAGTTGCGCGATGAGACGGTCGGCGGTCGGGTCCATCGGCGGATCGTAACGCCGTGCGCGGGGAGGTTCATGCGATGCACGAATCTGCCGTATCGCCGGATCGTTCAGCCTCACCCGCGACGCGCCACCCTGTCTGAGCTCCAGACGCGCCGGCCGCATCCATTTGGGTGACTTCACCGGTTCCTAACCCCACTTGCCACAGATTCCGCAGCTCATGTGCATGAGGGGTGGAAGATGGAGAAGTCGGCCGAACGAAACGTGCTGATCCAGGACCATGTCACCGTTGGCTTCGATGTCGTCAACCGCGACGGCATCCTGAATGGCTACGCCTGCAGTGCACCCTTTGTGATTGGATCGATGGCCGGCGAACCAACTCGGGAAAGCGTCGTCGCCGCGAGAGAGGCGCCGGTGATTTCCTGAGCGGTGCTATCCTCGCCCGCGCACCGCCCCAAGGACCAGGATGGCGCGCCGGCATGATGCCGCCCGCGCTCGAGAGGACGAGCCCGCATGCCCGGCAAAACGACGCCCAGGAAGCCGGTGAAAGCCGCGACGAAGAAGACCGCAGCGAAAGCCACATTGCCGCGCAAGGCCGCCACTCCCTCTGCTCGCAAGGTTGCGAAAAGTCCTACCAAAAAAACGGCGCGTTCGACGAAGCGTGATGCCACGACGTCCGCAGACGCCGTCCCCCTGCTCTCCGGCGGCAATCCGCAGATCCCCAAGGGGTTCGGTGATGCTCCCGTGCAGGCGTACATCGCGGCGATGCCGGGGTGGAAGAGCGCAGCCTGGCGTCGCCTCGACGCCCTCATCGAAGAAGCCGTTCCCGGCCTGCACAAGGCAGTGAAGTGGAACTCGCCGCTCTACGGCGTCACCGAGGGCACCTGGTTCCTCGGCGTCCACTGCTTCACGCGCTACATCAAAGTGTCGTTCTTCAACGGCGCTGCGCTGCGCCCGGTTCCGCCCGGCAAGTCGAAGATGCCGCGCGTGCGCTACCTCGACATCCACGAAGACGACGCGATCGACGAGACGCAATTCGTCGCGTGGGTAAAGCAGGCCAGCAAGCTTCCCGGCGAACGGACGTGACACGGACGAAGGATCACAACACCTCCATGACGAAGGCCACGACCATGAAGAAGACCAACGGCACCGCGAAGGACGCGCACGGCGAAGGCGATGCATCGCAGCTCATCGACGCCAGGATCAACGAGTTGGACGACTGGCGCGGCAAGACGCTCGCACGCGTGCGCAAGCTCATCCGCCAGGCGGATCCCGAAGTGGTCGAGGAATGGAAGTGGCGCGGCGTTCCCGTGTGGTCGCACGCCGGCATCATCTGCACCGGCGAGACGTACAAGAACTACGTGAAGATGACCTTCGCCAAGGGCGCATCGCTCGACGATCCCGCAGGCCTGTTCAACTCCAGCCTGGACGGCAACACGCGACGCGCCATCGACATCCACGAGGATGATGAGATCGACGAGGCGGCGCTGAAGGCGCTGATCAAGGCAGCTGTGGCGTTGAATGCTTCCGGCAAGGCGAAAGCGAAGAGCACCGCGAAAGCTGCGAAGTAGGTGCCGACCGAACCGCCGGCTGGGCCGCCCCGCCGATTCGCAATAAGAAAAATTCAGATTGCTCTGATGTTCTGACAGGAGCTGTCCCGCGATCCTGTGCCCTGACGGACCTGCTTTCCCCGGACTTCTCCGGCCAGGCCTGTCCTCGCCGCCCGACACAGGGCGGCGATCCAATCCAAGGCGCACACACGCGCAGGGACAGGACATGAAGCGGACCTACATTGCGATTCTCGCCGTGGCATGCACGGCGATGATGGCGAGCGCGCACGCCTCCGGCGGCCACATCACATTCGTCGGCAGTGTCATGTCACCGACGTGCGCGCCGACCGCCATCGAGATTCCCACCCATGAGGTACCGAAGGACATCCGCACACAGTGTCCGAAGAGCCCGGCCCCCACCCACTACACCTTGCACCTGCAGCCCGCCCCATCGTTGAAGTCGGCTCTGCTCGCGTACTACGACGGCTACGTCCGGGCCAATGGCAACGGTCAACCGGCATGGATCGCCACGCAGACTTATGAGTGAGCACGGTGCAGACGCCTGGAGGCAGGCGCGCAACAACCCTACAGCGGGTGATGCGGAAGGAATTTCCAGACTGCTCCGCAGACCGCGGAGAGAAGTTTGACTGCAACAATTGGTCGGGACGGCCGGATTTGAACCGACGACCCTCTGCCCCCCAGGCAGATGCGCTACCAGGCTGCGCTACGCCCCGACGTGTTGCTTGTGCCGCCCTTGCGAGCGGGCGGCAAGTATAACGGTTGAACAGCGGCCACGGCCACCGCGGCGTTTTCCTCGCGGCGGCGGGTTCAGCGCCGCAGCAGCTGCAGGACTTCTTCCAGCTCCATCCGCACCTGGCGGATGATCTGCGAACTCAGCGCGGACTCGTCCTTCGCTGTCTCGCCTTCCAGGCGCAGGCGCGCGCCGCCGATGGTGTAGCCCTGCTCGTACAGCAGGCCGCGGATCTGGCGCACCATAAGCACCTCGTGGCGCTGGTAGTAGCGGCGGTTGCCGCGGCGTTTGACCGGGTTGAGCATCGGGAACTCCGTCTCCCAATAGCGCAGCACGTGCGGCTTGACGTCGCACAGCTCGCTGACCTCACCGATGGTGAAGTAGCGCTTGGCCGGGATCGGCGGGAGTTCTCGATTGCTGCCGGGATCAAGCATGCTCGGCTCCGGAATAGGCTTCGACGCGTTCCTTCAGTTTCTGGCCGGGGCGGAAGGTCACCACGGTGCGGGCGGAGATCGGGATCTCCTCGCCGGTCTTCGGGTTGCGGCCCGGGCGCTGGTTCTTGCGGCGCAGGTCGAAGTTGCCGAAACCGGACAGCTTCACCTGACGGCCGTGCTCCAACGCCTCGCGCAGCGCGTCGAAGAACGCGTCAACGAACTCCTTCGCCTCTCGCTTGTTCAGTCCGACTTCGTCGAACAGGCGTTCGGCCATCTCGGCCTTGGTCAATGCCATCGTTGCGTCCTCAACCTCAGCCGCGGATCGTTGCCCCGTACTCCCGCTGCAGCGCGCCGGCCACCGAAGCCACTACGGTGTCGACGTCACGGTCAGTCAGGGTGCGTGATTCATCCTGCAGAATCAAGCCCATAGCAAGACTTTTGAAACCCGGTTCAACCCCCTTGCCCTGGTAGCGGTCAAACAGCACCAGATCGCGCAGGGACGGGCCCGCGGCGGCACGCAGCGCCCGCTCGATGGAGGCCCATTCCACGTTTTCCGGGACGACGAACGCGAGGTCCCGACGGACGGACGGATACTTCGAAAGCGGGGTCGCACGCGGCACTGCGCGGCTGAACAGGGGAGCCAGGTCCAGCTCGAAGGCGACCACGTCGACATCCAGCTCCAACCCGCGTTGCAGGCGGGGATGCAGCTGGCCGATCCAGCCCAGGCGCTCGCCGTCACGGTACACATCGGCCGAACGGCCCGGGTGCGCCCAGGCGGGCTGCGAGGCGCGGTATTCGAGCTTCGCGCCGGAGAGTGCAGCCAGACTGTCCAGGTCGCCCTTGAGGTCGTGGAAACCGACCGCGCGACCCGCTACGCCCCACTGCTCGGCACCGGCCTCGCCGCAGGCGACACCTGCGATTCGCGGCGTCTCGATCGGTGCGTCGCCGGCATTGGCGCGGAACACGTTGCCCAGCTCGAACAGGCGCACGCGCGGCTGCTGGCGCGCGGCGTTGCGCGCCAGCGCGGCGACCAGCCCCGGCAGCAAGCCGGTGCGCATCACGCCCAGTTCGCCGCTCAGCGGATTGGCCAGCGGCACGCTGCCGTCGGTCAGGCCCCACTTGGCCAGCAGGTCGCCGTCGACGAAGGCGTAGTTCACCGCTTCCAGATAATCACGCGAGGCGAGCTGGCGACGCACCGTCGCCTCCTCCACGCGCGTTTCGCTGGGCGCGACCAGGCGCGCGGCGCCGGCCGGCAACGTCGTCGGGATCGCGTCGTAGCCGTGGATGCGGGCGATTTCCTCGATCAGGTCCTCTTCGATCTCCAGATCGAAGCGGCGGCTCGGCGGCACCACGCGCCAGCCGTCGGCCATGTTTTCCACCGCCAGGCCGAGTGCGCGCAGGATGCGCTCGACTTCGCTGTCGGCAACCGTCAGTCCCAACACGCGCGCCAGGCGCGCGCGGCGCAGCACGATCGGCTGCGGCGCGTGCAGGTGCTGCGCGAGCGTGACGTCCAGCGTCGGGCCCGGCACGCCGCCGGCGATGTCGACGATCAACTTCGTCGCGTACTCAACGGCAATGCGCGGCAACTCCGGATCGACGCCGCGCTCGAAGCGATGACCCGCGTCGGTGTGCAGGCCTAGCTTGCGGCTGCGGCCGATGATGGCCGCCGGGATCCAGTGCGCGGCTTCCAGGAACACGTTGCGCGTGGCATCGGTCACGCGCGTGTCGAAGCCGCCCATGATGCCGCCCAGCGCGACCGCGCGTGCGCCCTGCCCGCCCTTGCTGTCGGAGACGACGAGGAACTCCTCGTCCAGCGCCACCGTGCGGCCGTCGAGCAACTTGAGTTCTTCGCCCGAGCGCGCAGCGCGCACGACGACCTCGCCTTCCAGCGTGTCTTTGTCGAAGGCGTGCATCGGCTGGCCGAGTTCGAGCATCACGTACTGCGTGACGTCGACAAGGAAACTGATCGGGCGCACGCCGCTGCGGCGCAGGCGCTCGGCCATCCACACGGGCGTGGGCACGTTCGCGTTGACGCCATCGATCACGCGGCCGGCAAAACGCGGCACGCGCGGACCGGCGTCGAGCCGGATCGCGATGGTCGCGTCGCTCTGCGCGGGCACCGGTGCGGCGTCGAGCGCCCGCACTTCGCCGGACAGCGAAGCAGCCACGTCGTAGGCGATGCCGCGCACGCTGAAGCAGTCGGCGCGATTGGGCGTCAGCTTGATCTCGATGCTCGCATCCGGCAGCGACAGGTACTGCGCCAGCGGCGTTCCGACCGGCGCATCGCCCGGCAGTTCGAGCAGACCCGACGCATCCGGATCCACGCCCAGTTCCTTGGCCGAGCAAAGCATGCCGAACGACTCCACGCCGCGCAGCTTGGCCGCCTTGATGGCGATGCCGCCGGGCAGGTTCGCGCCCACGGTCGCCAGCGGCGCGATCAGTCCCGCGCGCGCGTTGGGCGCGCCGCAGACGATCTGCACCGTGCCGTTGCCGGTGTCGACTTCGCACACCTGCAGGCGGTCGGCTTCGGGGTGCTTGCTCGCGCTGACGATGCGCGCCACGACGACGCCGTCGAGCGACTCGCCCAGCGGCGTGACCTCTTCCACCTCCAGGCCGATCGCGGTCAGCGTCGCGGCGAGTTCGTCACGCGTAGCGGTGGTCGGAACGTGGTGGCGCAGCCAGTTTTCGGAGAATTTCATTTGAATGCCGGGATTCGGGATTCGGAAGTGGGGATTCGCAACAGCACGGGGCGGGAATCGGAGCGGGCTCTTATCGAATCCCGAATCTCGAATGCCGAATCCCGCTCGTCAGGCAAATTGCCGAAGGAACCGCACGTCGTTATCGAAAAAGCTGCGCAGGTCGTCAACGCCGTACCGCAGCATCGCGAAGCGCTCGACGCCCAGGCCGAAGGCATAGCCGGTGTACTTCTCCGGATCGATGCCGACGTTGCGCAGCACGTTCGGATGCACCATGCCGCAGCCGAGCACTTCCAGCCAGCGCGTGGAGCCGTCCGGCTGCTGCCAGGCAATGTCCACTTCGGCCGAAGGCTCGGTGAAGGGGAAGTAGCTCGGACGGAAACGCATTTCGAAATCGCGCTCGAAGAACGCGCGCACGAATTCGGCCAGCGTGCCCTTGAGGTCGGCGAAGCTGGCGTGCTCATCGACGAGCAGGCCTTCGCACTGGTGGAACATCGGCGTGTGCGTCTGATCGCTGTCGCTGCGGTACACCTTGCCCAGCGCGATCATGCGCAGCGGCGGCGGGTGGTCCTGCATGTAGCGCACCTGCACGCCGGAGGTGTGCGTGCGCAGCAGGCGACCGTCGCCGAAGTAGAACGTGTCGTGCATCGCGCGCGCCGGGTGGTGCGGCGGGAAGTTCAGCGCTTCGAAGTTGTGCCAGTCGTCCTCGATTTCAGGCCCCGTACTGAGCTCGAAACCGAGGCGGCCGAAAATGTCGGCGATGCGTTCCATCGTGCGGCTGACGGGGTGCAGGCCACCGCGCCCGGCGTCGATGCCCGGCAGCGTGACGTCGATGCTTTCCGAGGCCAGGCGTGCGTTGAGGACGGATTCGTCCAGCACGGTGCGGCGCTCGCCCAGCGCGGCGGTCAGCTCGTCGCGCGCCTTGTTGATCGCTTCGCCGGCGGTCTTGCGCTGTTCCGGCGGCAGGGCGCCGAGCTGCTTGAGCTGCGCGGTCACGCTGCCGTTCTTGCCCAGCAGCGACACGCGCAGGGCTTCGATCGCGTCCGGCGTGTCCGCGGCGGCGATGTCCGCCAGTGCCTGCTGCGTCAGTGATTCGATACTCATACGCCCCCGAACCTCCGCTCCGCACGGCCGTCGTCCTCTTCACGGAAGCGCACGACCGCAGGAAACCAAACTCCAAAACGAAACATGGGGAAGGACTTGCGCCCTTCCCCATGCGTGTATTGCGTTGTGCATCCAACCGTCGCCGACCTTCGGCCGGCGTGGTGGAGCGAGCAACTTACGCCGCGAGCGCGCTCTTCGCCTTCTCTGCCAGCGCCGCAAAACCCTGCGCGTCGTGCACGGCGATGTCCGCCAGCACCTTACGGTCGAGGGTGATGCCGGCCTTCATCAGGCCGTTGATGAAACGGCTGTAGCTCATGCCGTTGATGCGGGCCGCCGCGTTGATACGCGTGATCCACAGCGAACGGAAATGACGCTTCTTCTGCTTACGACCGATGTAGGCGTACTGCAGGGCCTTCGTCACCGCCTGCTTGGCGACGCGGAAGACCTTGCGACGGGCGTGATAGTAGCCCTTGGCCTGCTTCAGGATTTTCTTGTGACGGCGGCGCGCCGTAACACCACGCTTAACTCGTGCCATTGTTCAATCCTCCTCAGAGATACGGAAGCATGCGGTCCAGACGGCCCGCGTCCTCGGCACGAACATGGTTCGTCTGCCGCAGGTTGCGCTTCCGCTTGGTCGCCTTCTTGGTGAGGATGTGGCTCTTGTTGGCATGGCCGCACTTGTACTTGCCGGAAGCGGTCTTCCGGAAGCGCTTGGCTGCCGCCCGATTGGTCTTGATCTTGGGCATTGCGATGTCCTTTCGGATGGTTTGGTCACTGGCCTGGGCGGTGGCGTAGCCACTCTTTCCGTCCTGCCCTGCCGGCTTGTAAGTCGTTGATCCTCAAGGAATCACGACAGGTCCGTGATGCAGCAAACAACAAACCCGGCGAACCGGGCCGCACATTATGCGTGCCTGGCGGCCGGGTTGCAATCTTTTCGTTGAAAATCAGCGGGTTTGGCGCCTCTGCGGCCTCCGGAGGGCCTCGCCGCCCGCCCCGGGTCCACGGCCAAGGCCAGAGCTCCGGAAAGCAAAAGGCGCCTCGCGGCGCCCTTTCCGACTCACCCCCTCCCGCACGCGGGAGAGGGCGAAGGCGCGCTCGCCATGCGGCGCGCGTCGGGTTACTTCTTCTTCGGCGCGATCATCATGACCATCTGCCGGCCTTCCAGGCGCGGGCGGGACTCGATCACGATGTCCTCGCCGAGGTCGGCCTCGATGCGCGCGGCCATCTCGCGACCCAGCTCCTGGTGGCTCATTTCACGGCCACGGAAGCGGATGTTGACCTTGACCTTGTCGCCCTCTTCCAGGAAGCGGCGCATGTTGCGCAGCTTGATCTGGTAGTCGCCCTCGTCGGTCACAGGACGGAACTTGAGTTCCTTGATCTCGACCTGCTTCGTCTTCTTCTTGGCCTCGTTGGCCTTCTTCTGCTGCTCGAAGCGGAACTTGCCGAAGTCCATGATCTTGCAGACCGGCGGATCGGCATTGGGCTGGATCTCGACGAGATCCAGATCCTCGTCCTCGGCCATGCGCAGGGCTTCGTCGCGCGTAAGCACGCCGATCATTTCGCCGTCGCTGCCGATCACGCGCACGCGGGGGACGCGGATTTCCTGGTTCTTCCGATTGGGCTTCTCGGGGGTACTGATGTTGCAATCTCCGGTATGGAACGTGCCGGCCGCCGGGGCGGCCGGGGTCTGGTCTGGCTGCGGGCGTTACTGTACGCCCTCACTGCGCAAACGCGAGGCGAATTCGGCGACGGTCATCGTCCCCAGATCCTCCCCTCCCCGCGTGCGGACGGCGACTTGGCCGTTTTCCTTCTCGCGGTCGCCGACCACCAGCAGGTAGGGCACGCGCTGCAGGGTGTGCTCGCGGATCTTATAGCCGATCTTCTCGTTGCGCAAATCGGAATGGACCCGGAAGCCTTGATTTGCAAGGGATTTCCGGACTTCATCCACATAGTCGGCCTGGGCGTCGGTGATGTTCATGGCCACGGCCTGGATCGGGGCCAACCAGGCCGGGAACTGGCCGGCGTGGTGCTCGATCAGGATGCCGATGAAGCGCTCCATCGAGCCGACGATGGCCCGGTGCAGCATCACCGGGTGGCGGCGCTGGCTGCTCTCGTCCACGTACTCGGCGCCGAGGCGGCCGGGCATCATGAAGTCCACCTGCATCGTGCCCAGCTGCCAGGTGCGGCCGATGGCGTCCTGCAGGTGGTACTCGATCTTCGGGCCGTAGAAGGCGCCCTCGCCCGGCAGCTCCTGCCACTGCACGCCGGCGGCGCTCAGGGCCGAGCGCAGGGCGTTCTCGGCCTTGTCCCAGGTGGCGTCGTCGCCCAGGCGCGAATCCGGGCGCAGGGCGATCTTGATCTGGATGTCGGTGAAGCCGAAATCGCCGTAGACCTTCAGCGCCTGCTCGTGGAAGGCGCGGACCTCGGACTCGATCTGGTCTTCGGTGCAGAAGATGTGGCCGTCGTCCTGGGTGAAGCCGCGCACGCGCAGGATGCCGTGCAGCGCGCCGGAGGGCTCGTTGCGATGGCAGGCGCCGAATTCGCCGTAACGGATCGGCAGGTCGCGGTAGCTGTGCAGGCCCTGGTTGAACACCTGCACGTGACCGGGGCAGTTCATGGGCTTCAGCGCGTACGTCCGCTTCTCGGACTCGGTGAAGAACATGTTGTCCTTGTAGTTGTCCCAGTGGCCCGACTTCTGCCACAGCGACACGTCGAGGATCTGCGGGCAGCGCACTTCGCCATAGCCCGTCTCGCGATAGACGCGGCGCATGTACTGCTCCACGACCTGCCAGATCGACCAGCCCTTGGGATGCCAGAAGATCAGGCCCGGGCCCTCTTCCTGCAGGTGGAACAGGTCCTGCGCCTTGGCGATCTTGCGGTGGTCGCGCTTCTCGGCTTCCTCCAGCTGCGTGAGGTAGGCCTTGAGGTCCTTGTCGTTGAGCCACGCCGTGCCGTAGATGCGGCTGAGCATCTCGTTGTTGTGGTCGCCGCGCCAATACGCGCCGGCCACCTTCATCAGCTTGAACGCGCGCAGCTTGTCGGTCGACGGCACGTGCGGGCCGCGGCACAGGTCGGTGAACTCGCCCTGGTTGTAGAGGGAAAGATCCTCGTTGGCCGGAATCGACTCGATGATCTCGGCCTTGTACTTCTCACCCATGCCACGGAAGAACGCCACGGCGTCGTCGCGCGACTTCACGCTGCGCGACACCGGCAGCGATTCCTTCACGATCTTCTGCATCTCCGCCTCGATGGCGGGCAGATCCTCGGGCGTGAACGGACGCTCGTAGGCGAAGTCGTAGTAGAAGCCGTTGTCGATCACCGGACCGATGGTGACCTGCGCGCCCGGATACAGGCGCTGCACGGCCTGCGCCAGCAGGTGCGCCGTGGAGTGACGCAGCACGTCGAGCGCGTCGGGATGCTTGTCGGTGACGATTTCGAGCGAGGCGTCGCGGTCGATGCGGAAGCTCGTGTCGACGAGCTTGCCGTCGACCTTGCCGGCGAGCGCGGCCTTGGCCAGGCCGGCACCGATGGAGGCGGCGATCTCGCCGACGGAAACGGGTTGTTCGAATTCGCGGCGGCTGCCGTCGGGAAGCGTGATTGCGATCATGGGAGGCGGGCGCGCGGAGCGCGGCTGGCAGAGGGGCGAAGGGGCGGTCGCCGGCGCACGGCGTCCAGGAAGTACCGTCCAGAAACGGAAAACGGCGCCGCGGCGCCGTCAGGAAGGGGCGTCGTCGGCGTTCAGCGGTGGGCGGTGGTAGTGCTCATGTCGCACGCTCGGCCGGCGAAATTGCCGCGGGCCACCTCAATCCTGCCTCCGGCCGTTTGCCGGAGCACGGTAGGAAGTGTTGGGGCTGCGCATGGCCAAGTCAACGCCTGCGCGGCCGCGACGCGCTCGCCCCCCTACAATCGACCTGCTCCGGCGCTCCGGCAAGGCACGCCGCCGCTGCGAACGAAAGGGACAGGTGATCGATGCGCAAGCGCAGGTGGTTTGGCGGACTGGTCCTCGTACTCGCGGCGACGGTGGGCCTGATGGTCGCCCTCGACGGCGACGTGGCCGGCATGGTGCATGGCCGCGCATCGGCGACGTCGCAGCGCCATGCGGCGATCCCGGCGGCGGATCTCGAACGCGCCGGCCCCGGCCTCGCCTACTTCGCCTTCGGCGACTTTTCGTCCCTCGACACGGACACGCTGCGGGTCTCCGCGGCACCGTGGACGCTGACCAGCGCGCTTCTGGCGTTGCAGGAGACCGGCGGCGATCCGGCAACGGTGAGTCCGCGGCATGTCGAAGCGGCCCTGCGGCGTTGGGGCTTCCTCTACCCGGAGCGGATCGGCAACTGGCCATCGAACACCTTGCCGCCCGCGCAGCCGGCGCAGCCACTCGGGCAGAACCTCGGCCATGCGGAGCGCCTGCTGCCGCCTATGGCGCTGACCATCGGCAACCTGGGTTGCGCGGCCTGCCACGCCGGCGTGATGTACGACGCCCGGGGCCGTCCCGACCCGGATCGCGCATGGCTCGGTACGCCCAACACATCGCTGAACCTGGGCGCCTACACCCGGGGCCTGTACCGCGCCATGCGCGATCAGGGTGGCGACGACGCCCGCGTATGGGCCGCCATCGATCGCCTGTATCCGGACCTGGATCCGCGAGAGCGACTCACGCTGCGCTTCGTCGTCCTGCCGGAGCTGCGACGTCGCACCGCGGAACTCGGGGCCGCTGGCGCCGACGACCTGCTGCCCTTCGTCTCGGGCACGCCGGGCGCGACCAACGGCTTCGATTCACTGCGCCGCCGCCTGGGGCTGATCCCAACGGGAGAGCACGTGCCCCTCAGTGCGCTCAATTCCATTCCCGAACTCGGCGACCGCGTGATGCGCAGCCGCCTGCTCAACACCGGCGCCTATGGCGTTCCCGGCGAATCGGACGCACGACCGCTGACGCGCGACGACCTGGATGACGAACACCTGCAGGACCTCGCCGGCATCGTGGCGTACTTCACCGTGCCCAGCATGGGGGTCACTCCGGAAGCGGCGGCCTCGCACATCGGCGACGTCGCCGGGATCATGCACTGGTTGCGCGACTATCGCCCGCAGCCCTTCCCTGCCCGCGTGGATCGCACCGTCGCGGCGAACGGGCACACGCTGTACGCCGCGAACTGCGAGCGCTGCCACGGCCGCTACGACGACTCGCTGGAGCGGCCGCGACTGGTGGCGTTCCCGAACTGGGAAGGCGACGTCGGTACCGATCGCGTGCGCGCGGCGCAGTTCACGCCGCAGGTCGCGGGGGCGATCAACCGGTCCAGCTACGGCCGCCACCTCGATGTGCGCGTGGCGCAGCGCTACAGCGCACCTCCGCTGGCCGGACTCTGGTCGAGCGCGCCGTACCTGCATAACGGCAGCATTCCGACGCTGTGGCAGCTCATGGCGCCGGCCGAGCGGGCCGTCGAGTTTCCGGTGGGCGGGCACGCCCTCGACTTCACCGCGATCGGCATCGCGCTGCACTGCGATGCGCAACGGCACTGCCGCTATCCGTCGGGATACACGCCGTTCTCGGAACCGGTGACGTTCGACACGCGTCGCCCGGGCCTGGCCAACGCCGGGCACGAGCGCGAGTTCGACGGCATGAGCGACGCGGACAAGCGCGCGCTCATCGAGTACCTCAAGCTGCTGTAAGCACGTCCACCGGAAGCCGCACGCGGGCGGGCGCGGTGCCGGTGGACTTGCCGACGCGCAGCGCCGCCAGCAGGCGGCGCTGCGCGGGAAGGGACAGACGCGAGGCGATTTCCTCTGCAGCGGACGGGTCGTCGATTGCCGCCGACATCGGCCACGCGGCGAACCCCAGCGACGTGAGTTCGAGCCAACGCCGGTAGAGCACGCGCCCGGACTGGAGTGGCGATTCCTCCGCCGGACGATGCAGCAGCACGATCGCGCTGGCCGTGACACTGCGCGCGCGCTCGCCCACCAGCGCCGTCGCCAATCCCAGGCGATCCAGCCACGGGAACGCGCCGCCCAGCACCGCATGCGCGCCCGCGGCTTCCAGCACGCCCATGTGCAACGCCTCGCGATTCATGCCGTCGCGTTCGTACTGCGGATGCCGGCGCGACAGCCGCATCCAGCGGCACAGCTCCTTGCGCCATTCGCGGTCGCGCAGGAAGCCCACCGTCGCGCGATCGGCAAGGTCCGCGAGCCATGCACGATCGTGCCGAACGGTGACGAGATGCGTGTCGTCGACGGTCGATGCCCAGCGTCCCAGCGCCTGCGTCGCCTCGTGGCCCGGATCGGCGAATCCGCCCCGCCAGGTGTGTCGGTCATCGATCCATCGGGCGAGCGGATCGGCCGTCGTGGCCCCATGGGCGATCAGGCGCGCCATCGGACGCAACGCCAGCGAGGCATCCGGTCCCGGTGCCTCCTCCACCGCAGCGACGCCGATGCCCAGCGCACCCAGCGCGAGCACCGTGCCTTCCAGTGCGGCGCCGCAGGACAGGGCGAAGTCCCGATCGGTGGGATCGGCACAGGGCAAGCGGCGTGCGACGTCGCCCATCAGCAGGATCGAGCCGTCGCCCTCGAAGCGCCAGCGCGCCGGCTGCGTGTTGTGCGCAGACGGCGCCAGCCTCGCCATCTCGACCACGCGCCGCCGGGCGTCCATATCCAGCACGTTCATGCCCGCAACGCCTTGCGGAACAGGTGCAGCCGATGCAACGCCGTGGCACCCATCTTCCGCTTCTGCGCGAGGCTGGCGTGGTTGGTGTCCGAGATCCAGGTGCCGCCCAGCGTCGCGTAGCCGGCACGCTGCATGGCGCCGAGGATCCGATGCAGCACCACGGCGTTGACGCGCTGCCCCTGCAGACGGCTGATGACACCCGAGAAGATCAGCACCGCGCGGTCGCGACGCATGCGGTGGCGAAGGAAGTGCCAGGGCGTGGCCAGGCCGAGCCGCGAGCGCGTGGCACGCAGGAACGGATTGAGGTCCGGAATGCAGATGATGCAGGCGGCCGGTTCGCCGCGATGATGGAGCACGGCGGAGATGCGCGGATCCATGATCCACTTCATTTCCTTCGCCTGGAAATGGAACTCCTCCGCTGACACGGGCACGAACATCGGATTCTTCGCGAACGCGTCGTTGAGGATCACACGCGCGTCCTCCATGCGCTGGTCGATCGTGCTCCAGGTCACCGGCGCGAAGGAGAACTCCGGCGAGTCGAGGATCGCGCGCTGCGCCGGCCCCGTGAGCGACTCCAGCGCGATCGAGCCGACGCGGTTCTCGAAGGTGCTCATGGGGAAGAAGGCGGTGTAGCCGTTCTCTTCCAGCAGGCGCGGGATGTGCGGCGGATTGTGGATGAGGTCGGTGTAAGGCGGATGCTCAAAACCGCCGGTCTGCACGCCGATCTGTTGCATGGCGGTGAGGTTGAAGTTGCCGGCGATCTCGGCGAATCCACGGCTCCTTGCCCAGTCTTCGGCCGCGCCCAGCAGCGCGCGCGCCGCATCAGCGTCGTCGGCGCAGTCGAAATAGCCGAAATAGGCCCGGTCGAAGCCATGCAGCGCGTTCGACGCGGCGTGAACGTGCGCCGTGATGCGACCGAGCACGCGACCGTCCCGATGCGCGGTGAACCAGGTGAACGTCGCATCGTCCGGGAACAGCGGGTTGATGCCCGCGGCAAGGAAGCGCCGCAGGTCGCTCTTCATCGGCGAGACGTACAGGCTGTCCGGCCCGTAGGCCGAAAACGGCGCTTCGAAGAAGGCCTCGAAATCACGCTCCCTGAGCTGCAGCACATTCCCTCCCGCGTTCCGAAACGAGTTGCACCATGCGCTGCACGGCGGCCAGTTCGACCTCCGCACCCGGTGCAGCGGCAAGCACCGGCATGTTCAGCGCGGCCAGCGTCAGCGGCTCGCGCGCGATGTGCATCAGATGGCTGGCGCCGTAGCGCTGCATCAGGCTGTCGACCTGTTCGCGCGCGTTTTCGTCCAGGCCCGCTGCGTCCAGCTGCCCCGCGCGCAGCAGCGGCCGCCGCGCGAACACCCCCTGGAGCAGCGCGTGGTCGAAGTCCCGCAATTCGCCGGCGCGCAGGATCAGCAGGCCGTCGACCTGCGCGTGACGCTGCAGCCCGCCGAGGAAGGCATCCGTCCCGGACAGGTCGCCTTCCGCGAGCAGACGCAACATGCCGCGACGCCGCTCTTCCGCGCGCAGCTCGAAGCCGTCGTTGGCGATCGCGGCCAGCAGCGTGGCCGCGCTGCACACGGCCAGCGCCTGCACCGTCTGCGTCGGATCGAAGCCGGCCAACCATGCCACCGCGCCGCCAGCCGCCAGTCCGCAACCGATGAACGCAAGGAATGCACGGATGCTGTCGCGATGCGCTCGCTGACCGCGACCCAGGCCCAGCGCCAACCAGCAGAACGCGAGGATCGCGATGCCGGCCAGGCGGACCGGAATCGGAAATCCGGGGAAGCGGAAATCGGTGGCGAGCAGCGGCACGATCAACAACAGCGACAGCGCGATGCGGTCGATGCTGCGGTTCTCCAGCGCGGACAATGATGCGCGGTCGCGACCGAGCAGCAACCACGCCATCGCCAGGAATCCCAGCAACTGGAAGGCCAGCAGCGCAATCGTCCGCCACGGATACGCCCACGGCGTCGGCACCCACGCCAGCACCGCGAACACGACCGCCCCGACCACGGCAAGCGCCTTCAGAGTCGTCGGCGAATGCCGGCGCAACAGCCCTTCACAGAACAGCAGTACCGCCAGCGGCACCAGTCCGGCGGTCGTCAGCGTGAGCGCGTTGAACGGCGATGGCGCGCCCCACCACACCAGCACGCGACTGACCAGAATGACGGCCAGCACGCCCAGCCCGAACGACAGCCGCATGACCAGCCCGTCGCCGGGATGCCGGCGACGCAAGGCACTGATGAGCACCAGCAACCCGAGCGCCCCGGCAACAGAGACGAAACTGTCGGCGATCAGGTAGGCGCTCATGCCGGCGCTCCGTCGAGCAGCTTGCGGATCCCATGACGCACCAGCGGCCGCAGAACGGCGGCCGCCAGCACATTGCGCGGGTGCTCGATGCGCGCGGTGTACGGATTGAAGAACCAGCCGCGGCAATCGCAGGCGGTCGGGCGTCCCAGCAGCAGCGCGATCGTCTCGTACGCCATCAGCATGCCGGTGGTGATGACCATGGGCGCGAACGACATGCGGCTTCGTCGCCCGGCCGCGACGTCGGCCGCCAGGCCCATGTCGATGTAGTTGCGCGACGACGAGTGCAGCAGCACGTGCTCCGCCTCGCACAGGAACGCGGCGCGGCGCTGCGTCTCGTCGACCCGGTCCCAGGCGGTGTCCCGCGTGGGATAGCCCAGGCGCTCTTCCGGCATGGGCTCGTGCGGCCGCGTGACGTACACCGACGGCAGCGGCGATGCGTAGGCATCCACGACGCTGCGCTCCAGCCGGCGCGATGTGCGGTACAGCAGCAGCGACGCCGCCAGGTCGTCGGTGCCGTTCACCACCGCACCGCTACGGCGCACCGCCGCCTCGACATGGTCCGGCCAGTCCCCGTGCAGGACCGTGAGGTCGAGTTGCGGATTGATGCGACGGCACCGTTCCGCCGTCGCTTCGGCCTTGTGTTCGCCCACCGTGTCGGTGAACGCGAACACCTGCCGGTTGAGATTGGACATCTCGAAATGGTCGATGTCGGCCAGCACGAGCCGCCCGACGCCCGCCCGGGCCAGCGCGAGCACGCATGCGCCGCCCATGCCGCCGACACCGCAGACGAACACGGTCGACTCGCGCAGGCGCTGCTGTTCCTGTGCACTGACGAAACCCAGGTTGCGATCGCTGAACGTCGCGTAGTCGAATGCCTCTAGCGATTCCATGGACGCAGCCTTCCCCATTCGCGATCGCTGTCGAACCAGTGCAGCACCGGCAACGCCAGCCGCTGGACGACCAGCACGCCGGCCGACAGCAGCACCTGCGCCCACGCGGCGCGCGGCACGCTGTGCCGCAGGTAACGCACGGCGGCCTCCAGGTCCATGCGACCGAGCTGCAGGACATCGTCGCCGCGCGCGTAGTCGAGCTCGCGCGCGCAGAAGTCGTTGTAGGCCGGCTTGCGGTGCTTCTGGGCCTCGTCGAAGGTCTTCTTCAGCGCGTCCGAGCCGCCGGTGTAGGCGTTGGTGATGACGAAGCGCTGCTCGTCGAATACGGCGTCCGCGCCCACGCCGAACACGTGCCGATGGCCGGCCATGATCTGCCGCGCCGCGAGCAGCTGCACGAAACGCCGGCGCGCACCGGGATGCGGCCCCGGGAACACGTCGGAAAAAGTCTCCGCGACCATGCCGACGATGGCCGGCACCTGCGTCACGTTGGAGACCCACAGCGGCCGCATCTGCTTGCGCACCAGCAACAGGAAGCACGACAGGCCGTACAGCACCCACGACAGCCCCTGGCTGCGTACGTCGGGATCGACCATCACCAGGCCCAGGTGCAGCACTTCCTCCGGACGGCCATCGACCTCCAGCGCCATCGCGGCCATCGCGTTGAACGCCACGGGCCGGCGATCGGATCGACGGTAGACGACGGTGACGATGCTGTGCGCCAGTCGTGTGCGGTCGCCGGAGAAGACGCCGTAGGTCAGGCTGCCCGCCGGGAGGGTGCGGGATGCCACCTCGCGCAGCTCCGCGGACAGGGTGTCGAGCTCGGCCGCCGGCATCCAGCAACCGGGGCGCTCGAGAATGCGGGTGTCGAAGTCGCGGCCGGCGCGCAGGCGCACGTCCAGATACCGCTGCGCGATCGATTTAAGCCACACGCTCAGCACGTCTGCCCCTCCGGACACTCCCCGGCACTTGCGGGCCGTCCCGTCCTTGCGGCCCAGCGTGTATCTGTATCACGCCGGCCTGGGACTGTCGCCCCGGCCCCTCGGGTCCCGGCGCCAATGCGCCCTCCGGAAAAACAAACGGCGCGATCCGGAGATCGCGCCGTTCGACCACATAAGTGGTGGGCGGTACAGGGTTCGAACCTGTGACCCCTACCATGTCAAGGTAGTGCTCTACCGCTGAGCTAACCGCCCGGAATCCGGGAATCCTTCGCCGCAAACCGCTCGACGAGGGGCGCGCAGTGTAGCCCGTCGACGCGACGGCGGCAACAGGTCCGCGTGCATCCGTCCGCCGGCGCGCCGGTTCAGGCGGCGAAGCCGGCGTCCTTGATCTGCCGCAGTTGGTCGCGCACCGCCGCGGCCTCCTCGAATTCCAGGTTCTTGGCGTGCTCGTACATCTGCTGTTCGAGCGCCTTGATCCGCGCCGCGAACTGCGCCGGCGTCAGCTTGGCGTAGTCGGCCATGCTTTCGGCGACCTTGCGCGCCTTGCCGCGGCCCTTGCCGACCTCGCCCGGTTCCGCGCGCGCGCCTTCCATGATGTCCACGACGGGCTTGGCGACCGAGCGCGGCGTGATCCCGTGCTCCAGGTTGTATTCGACCTGGCGCTGGCGGCGGCGGTCGGTTTCGTCGATCGCGTGCTGCATCGACTTGGTGATGCGGTCGGCGTACAGGATCGCCTTGCCGCGCACGTTGCGGGCGGCGCGGCCGATGGTCTGGATCAGCGAGCCGGACGAGCGCAGGAAACCTTCCTTGTCGGCATCGAGGATCGCCACCAGCGACACCTCCGGCATGTCCAGGCCCTCGCGCAGCAGGTTGATGCCCACCAGCACGTCGAACTTGCCCAGGCGCAGGTCGCGGATGATCTCCACGCGCTCCACGGTGTCCACGTCCGAGTGCAGATAGCGCACGCGCACGCCGTGCTCGCCGAGGTACTCGGTGAGGTTCTCGGCCATGCGCTTGGTCAGGGTGGTGATCAGCACGCGGTCGCCCATCGCCACGCGCTCGTGGATCTCGCCCAGCACGTCGTCCACCTGCGTGCCGACCGGACGGATCTCGACCTCCGGGTCGATCAGGCCGGTCGGGCGGACGACCAGTTCGACGATCTGGTCCACCGACTTGCGCAGCTCGTAGGGGCCCGGCGTGGCGGACACGTAGATCGCGCGCGGCGAGCGGCCTTCCCACTCCTCGAAGCGCAGCGGCCGGTTGTCCAGGGCCGACGGCATGCGGAAGCCGAACTCCACCAGCGTTTCCTTGCGCGAGCGGTCGCCCTTGTACATCGCGCCGATCTGCGGAACGGTGACGTGCGATTCGTCCACCACCAGCAGCGCGTCGGGCGGCAGGTAGTCGAACAGGCACGGCGGCGGTTCGCCGGGCATGTGGCCGGTGAGGTGGCGGGAGTAGTTTTCGATGCCGTTGCAGTAGCCGACCTCGGCCAGCATCTCCAGGTCGAACTGCGTGCGCTGCGCCAGGCGCTGGGCCTCGACCAGCTTGTTCTGCGCGTACAGCTGCTCCAGGCGCTCGCGCAGCTCTTCCTTGATCGTCTCGATCGCGTCGAGCACCGTGCGGCGCGTGGTGACGTAGTGCGAACCGGGGTAGATCGTGTAGCGCGGCACCGGGCGCAGCGTCTCGCCGGTCAGCGGGTCGAACAGCGTCAGGCGCTCGATCTCGCCGTCGAACAGCTCGATGCGCAGCGCCTCGGCGTCGCTTTCGGCGGGGTGCACGTCCACCACCTCGCCGCGCACGCGGTAGGTGGCGCGGCGCAGCTCGGTGTCGTTGCGGGTGTACTGCATCTCGGTGAGGCGGCGGATCAACTCGCGCTGGTCGATGCGCTCGCCGCGCACCATGTGCAGCACCATGCGGAAGTATTCGTTCGGATCGCCCAGTCCGTAGATGGCGGACACCGTGCACACGATCAGCGCGTCGCGGCGCTCCAGCAGCGCCTTGGTCGCCGACAGGCGCATCTGCTCGATGTGCTCGTTCACCGAGCTGTCCTTCTCGATGTACGTGTCCGACGACGGCACGTAGGCTTCGGGCTGGTAATAGTCGTAGTAGCTGACGAAGTACTCCACCGCGTTGTGCGGGAAGAACGCCTTGAACTCGCCGTACAACTGCGCGGCGAGCGTCTTGTTGGGCGCCATCACGATGGTGGGCTTCTGCACCTGCTGGACGACGTTGGCAACGGTGAACGTCTTGCCCGAACCGGTCACGCCCAGCACGGTCTGCGACGCCAGCCCGCTCTCGAAACCTTCCACCAGGCGCGTAATCGCCTGTGGCTGGTCCCCGGCGGGCTGGTACGGTGCGACGAGCTGGAATCCAGCGGGGTGGAGGCTGTCGTTCATCGGCACGGCTCCGGAGAATCCTTCAGTGTAGACCGGCTAATGGATGGGGGCTGGAACGGCATTTCCCTACCCTGCCGATAGGCATGGCGCGATGCCGACGTCCGCGTGCAATGGCCACGCTGGAGCCCTCTCTCCGGCTTGCCACGCTCATGCACCATTCGAAAGGCCTGACCCTTCCTGAACTGATCGTCGCACTCGCGGTGCTGGCGATCGGCGCGACGCTGGCATGGCCGGGGTTCAGCGCGCTCATCCTGCGCACCAAGGGAACCACCGCGCTGCACCTGCTCGGCACCGCATTGGCCAGCGCGCGCATGGCCGCCGTCTCGCGGCGCGTGCCGATGACGGTGTGCCCCAGCGCGGACGGGCGGCAATGCCGGAAGGATCCGGTGTGGGAGGACGGCTGGATCGTGTACCGCGACCGGCTGGCCCGCGACCAACCCCAGTCGCAGGCGGACGTCCTCCAGCGGTTCACCATCGATCGGGACGCATTCACACTGCGCAGCACGCCCGGACGCCTGCGCGTGCGCTACATCCCCAGCGGCGCGACGGCGACCAACAACCTCACCATCCTGCTGTGCGAGCGCCGCGCACAACGCGAGGTGGGCCGGGTCGTGGTCAGCCGCCCGGGCCGCATCCGCACGCAGCGGCCCCGCGCGCTGGCGCCGGGATGCATCTTCTGAGCGGCCATGTCTTGACCTTCCCTCACGAGGCTTTACAATGCCGGTCCCCGCCCGAATAGCTCAGCCGGTTAGAGCACTTGACTGTTAATCAGGGGGTCGTTGGTTCGAGTCCAACTTCGGGCGCCAAATTCGAAAAGGGCTGCGAGAAATCGCGGCCCTTTTTCTTTGCCCATCCGCGGCCGGGCGCATGCGCCGCACGCCTGCTCCGCGCGTCCGTGCTTGGCCGGACGAATCTTTCGCAGCCCTCAAAGACGAAGGCCGCGCTTGCGCGCGGCCCTCGGTCGATCATCCGCCGGTCGATTCACCAGCAGGTGATCGGATCGGTTCCTGTCGATTCCTTCTTGCCCGTCGCATCGATCTTCAGGGTCTTGCACTTGTCCTTGTCCTGGCCGCCGCCGGCGGTCGGAACCGCCTCCAGGACCAGGGTGTTGGCGTTGTGCGTCGTCGCCTTGATCGCGTAGTACTGCGTGCCGTTGCGCGGGGACTTGCCCCACGCGCCGTCCAACGTGCCGTCTCCGCCGGGCTTGCCGAAGTCCTTGTACGTGTTGTTGACCGTGCGATAGCGCTCGGCCATCTGCATCAGCTCGATCATGTCCGCCTTCGCCTGACCACGGCGGCTCTTGCGCACCGCGTCGTTGTAGGCGGGGTATGCGATGCCCGCCAGGATGGCGACCACCGCAACCACGATCATCAGCTCGATCAGGGTGAAACCGCGTGCCGATTTCTTACCGGCCCGGCGGGACGCCACGATGCTCATCGGATCTGTCTCCAGGATTGACGACCGCAGGGTCGCACACGATACAGCGGCTGCGAACCGGCAACCGAGACGATCGCCATGCAGTATTGGTCGCCCTGTGCGTCGTACTTGGCGATGGCGGCGTCGTCCGGGTTGCCGTCGAGGCCACCCTGCTTGCCGGTGGTGAACACGCTGACATCCTTGACCGGAGCCGAGCCGTCGGTCGCGAGCGACAGGCGACCGGTGCCCTCGCCCAGGCCCGTCGCCGTCGGCGAGCCCACCTTGACGATGCCGAGCGCGCCGCCGCCGCTGAGCGTGGAGAGGCCGTACAGGTAGTTGGAGCCGCCACCGGTACATGCATCGCCGCCGCTCGGTGCGTACGAGGTGAAGTACAGGATGCCGCCCTCGATCTTCGGATAGCCGACCATGCGCTCACCTTCCTTGGTGAAGGTGCCGTCGCCCTTGGTCACGCCCAGGTCGAGGTACCAGCCGCGCTGGGTGAAGTAGTTCACCTGCGTCGACGTGATGACGAACTTGTCATTCATCGTCTGCGCCTGCAGGTTGGCGCGGGTCAGCGGAAGGGTGATCGACTCGCTCGGCATGTCCAGCACGCCGTACATGGTCTGCAGGTCGGTGTTGAGCTTGTCGTTGTTGAACGAGAAGCTGCCGGTGCCGAACAGCACCATCACGCCGCCACGCGGTCCCACGGCCGCCTCGAAGCCACCGGTGATCGGCTGGCGCGTGGTGCCATTGGTCGCACGGAACAGCGGCTTGCCGCCCAGGCCGACGCGCTTGGTGCCGGTCTCGTTGAGGTCGAAGCGCCACACGTTGCCCTGCAGGTCGCCGCCGTACACGGTGTCGACCATGCCGTCGGAACCCTGCGTGTAGCCCTTGGCCGTGCTGTTGTACTGATAGCGGTCGATGGCGACGATGTTGCCCAGGCCGTTGGCGAGGTTGTAGTTGTCTTCCTTGGCGTCGATGTATTCGACATCGCCGCTGGCCATGTCGACGATGAACAGCGTCACCGTACCGCGCGTGCCGTCGTTGGCAGCGCCGTCCGCGTTCAGGCGATTGCCGTAGCCGCCGCCGAAGATCGCCTTCCACACCGGCCTGCCGTCGGTGCCGCGCACCGGAACGATGACCGGCTTGCCCAGCACGTAGCCGATGCGGTTGCCGGCCTCGGTGGTCATCTTGTCGTTGACTTCCCACAACACGTCGCTGGCCGAGAAGCTCGACGGCGACGTCACGTTCAATCCGAACACGCTGCGGCCGCCGGCGCCGGCGGTGCCGACCAGGACCGTGTTCCAGTTCGTGCCCAGGCGCGCGTCGGAGACGACGACCGGACCGTCCACGTAGTAGCGGTGTTCGAAGTTCGGGCTCGCCGGGAACAGCAGGTTGCCCATGTAGCCGACCGAGGTCGCCGGGATGTAACCGAACTGCTCGACGCCGGTGTCGCCGTGGAAGGCGTGCAGCATGCCGTCGTTGGCGCCGACGAAGACCGTGCGCTTGCGGGTCTTCTTGGTGTCCAGGTACTTGGTGTAGCCGTAGGGGTCGTACTCGAAGCCGCCGTCGGCCTTGCGGATCAGCGTGTAGCCGTAATCGTCCGTCGGCGCCGCCACGATGGGCGTGGAGTTGATGATGTCGCCCAGCACCGTGGTGCGCGTGCGCAGCTTGGTGCCTTCCAGCGAGCGGTCACCGGCGAGGTAATGCACCGCCTCGCTGGCGCTCACGCCCAGTGCGTTGATGTCGGCGCCGGAGAGCGGGCCGCAGGTATTGGCCGCGTAGTTGGCGCACAGGGCCGCCAGCGTGCCCGGACCCGAGGTGTAGAAGTCCGCCACGGCCGGCGTGCTGTCGCCGTCGGTGGTGGCATAGAACAGCTTGCGGTCCGCCGCGGCCGGCACCTTCTGGCTGGCCGTCCAGGTGGTGGTGTAGGTGAAGGTGACCTTGCCGTCGGTGTCGGTCTGCTTGGCCGGCTTGGAGGCGACCACGTCGCCATACCAGTCCACGCCGTTGCGGTTGAAGCGCGGCGTGACCGAGAGCGAGTTGTCGCCCAGTCGCGAACCGGTGATCGCCAGGCTGCCCGACACGCCGCCGCCCACGCCCACCGAGGCGAGCACGTTGCGCATCGCGGTGGTGATGTCGGCCGGCGTCTGCGCGTTGATGTACTGGCCGCGCGCGTTCATCGTCGCGTGCCAGATCTCGTCGACGGTGTTTTCGTTGTCGTCGGTGCGCTGCTCCCATGCCGGCGAGGACGTCAGCGCCAGCGCTTCCTTCGTGGCCAGGGCGCCGTTGTTGGTGCCGTCGGCCTTCACGCCGTACGTCACACCGAACAGCTTGCCCTTCGCGCCGAGCGTGATGCCGTAGAAGTTCATGTGCAGGTTGGTGTTGCAGTCCAGCCCGCGCTTGTCGCCCGTGCCTTCGCACAGCGTCGGGTTGGCGGTCGGCACCTTGCCCGCAGCATACGTGCCCGAGCGCAGACGCGTGTTGTAGAAGTAGGCAGCGATGTCGGCCATCGTGCTGCTGTGGCCATCGTTGAACGGCGTGCCCATGGCGCTGTCGGCGTTGCCGTACGCGGTCGTGGTGTCCTTGAAGCCGCCCTTGCCGTCGGGCACCTGGGTGTAGGTCGGGCCGCCCTGGTTGCTGTAGCCGTCGGTGAACAGCATGCCGGCGTTCTTCTGGCAGGCATTCTGGATGATCGACGTATTGGTCTCGAACTGGTTGCCGATGTGCGCGACCGCCCTGCGGTTGGGCGTGCTGCCGTCGGCGGCGAGCTTGACCACCTCGGTGTACAACGCCTTCTTGTCCGCGAGCGTGTCCATGTCACGCATCGTCAAGTCTTTCAGCGTCGCGTTGATCGTGAAATAGCCGACGCGCAGCTTCTCGGTGTCCTTCAGCGAGCGCGTCAGGCCCGCCACCATCGCGCGATTGCGGTTGCCGTAGAAGCTGAACCAGTTGGCGAAGTTCTGCTTGGCTGCCGCGTCGACGGGAACGTACTTGTACAGCGAGCAATTCGTGCCGCACGCGTCCTTGACCTCGACGGCCGCCGTGTACCCCGTGATCGTGCGGTTTTCCTTGAGGAAGACGACGGCCGGCGTGTATTCGATGGCGATCGGCTGCGCGCCGCTGTTCCAGGTCAGGTCCGTGGCGCCGACGGTGTAGCTCTTGTCCACGCCGCCATTCCAGCGCGTGCAGTTACCGTTGTTCCACTGGTCGCACTTGAAGGTGGTGTAGTTCGTGCCCGCCGGCAGCTTCATGTCGTTCTGGATGAAGAAGCTCTCGCCGACGGTCTTCTCGTAGCGAGCCTCGAACAGCTTCACCTTGTCCGTCTTGCGCGGGTCGACCAGCGTTTCGCTGGTACTGGCATTGTCGTAGTCCGTCAGCGTGTCGCCCACATACTTGACCCAGCGATCGTAGGTCACGTCCGGATTGAAGTACGTCGGGTTATAGGCCGGCGAGCGCGCGAAGCCGTAGATATCGAACGGCGGAATGCCGTAGTAGTTGTTGATGCGAGGCCCCGGCAGCACGTACAGGTAATCGCAGGTGCCGGACTTACGCAGCGCGGTTCCGTCGAAGAAGCTCTTGGCACTGGTGCTCCAGCAGCCCTCGCCGTCCTTGCCGGGGAACATGGTCTGGAAGGTCATCGAACCGGAATCGTCGATGGCCATGATGAAGTTCGGGGACACCGTGGCGCCCAGGTGCATCGGCTCCTGCGCCAGCGTGCCGTCGCCCTGGCGCGTGGCGTTGGCGTCCACGTGACTCAGGACCAGCAGGCCTGCTGCGCCGGCGGCGGCTACGGAAACGATGAGCAATCGTTCGAGGTTCATAGGGTGCAGCCCTTAAGGCATGAAGACGGTTTCGATCGCGGCGTCCGAACTCGGAGCGGCCTTCTGATCGGTCGAAAATGCGGAGACCTGCCAGATCATCGGCTTCTCGTTCACCGGCGCGGTGCCCTGCGCGATGGAGAAACCGGGCGTGCATTCGTTCAGGCGCGTGGCGACGAGCGCGGTGTCCGGATCGTCGTCATTGGCGCGCAGGTCCGCCCAGGAACTGCCGCGGACGGGATTGGGATCGTCGCAACGACGCTCCTCGTCGCGCTCGCCGGCGCGGGGCGAGAAGCGGCTGTCCGCATTGACCTGCACTTCGACCTGGCGCGCCAGGCCTTCGGCGCGCTGGAAGGCGATGTTGACGGCGCGATAGTTGGACGCCATGCGTTCCTGCAGCGCCGCCACCTGCATGCCGACGACGCCCAGCAGCGAGAGCAGCACCAGGAAGATCAGCGCGACATACAGCACGGCGCCGCGCTGGCGATTGGGGAAGTTGTAGGAAGAACGATGCATGGGTGGCAGCCTCAGTTGCCAAACAGTCGGTTGCGCAGCACCACCGTCGTCTCGTAGACGGAGCGGTAGTGGCCATCGCGGCGGGTGTCGCCGGCGCCACGCTGCATCTTCACGCCCAGCACCACGGGCGTGACGGTGGCCTGGTCGGAGGCGGAGCGGTCGGAGCTGCGCATCAGCAGGCCGACCTGCAGTGCGCCGACGCGGCGCCACTCATCGGACTGCGCATTGGTGGGGTTGTTGTTCGGCGCGGCGTTCACCGTGCCGGCGGTGCGCACGCGCTCGATGTTGCCGCGCGGCAGGTTGGCGGGCAGGTTCTCGTCCATGCCGTAGAGCAGCTGCATGGAGTCGACGCCTTCGACGAGTTCTTCCGTCACGAACTTCACGTTGGCGCCGTCCACGAGCGCGCGCGCACGATACAGCGCCGGCGGCTGGGTTCCGTCGACATTGGTGCCGGCACCGACACCGACGTAGTAGACGACCGTCTCCGCGCGGTAGAGCACCGGCTTGTTCGTGGCGCCGTCGAAGCTCCACTCGTCGCCGATCAGGCCGCTGGCGTTGAGGCCGGCCACCTTGACGTCCATGACGCCGGTGGTCGCATCGACCGCGTCGGTGGCGAAGATGCTCACCTGCTGGCAGTCCGCCAGTGCGAACAGCCCCGTGGAATCGGCGGTGGCCACCGTCGAGCCGTAGCTGTCCGGGGTGATCTTGTAGGCCGTCGTCGAGGTCGCGGTCAGCGTGGCGGGCACGCCGTCGCGCGAGAGGAAGCGCACAACCACGATGTCACTGCCCGGAACCGGCTTCAGGTCCGCGATGGGCTTGGGCAGCGCCGGCACCCACTGGTTGGCATTGCCGGCGACCGGCGTGCCTTCGGCAAGCGTCACGGTGTCCGCGGGACCGGTGGCCTGTGCTTCGAAGCCCTGCACACCCAGGTCGAAACGCAGCTGGAACTTGGTGTCGTTGAGCGCGGTGAAGGCGCGGTTGTCGCGCTGCGTCTTGTCCAGGAACCACAGGTTCATGCCCTGGCGGCTGGCGTCGGTGGAGCCCGGGCTTTCCGGCGCCATGTGCGACTGGTCGTTGACGCAGCCCATGTGGCCGGCCATGCGCAGGTCGCGCTGCAGGAAGTCCACGGCGAAGCGCGCGTTTTCCTGCGTGCGCGCAACACCGGTGGAGAGCTGGTAGGCGGCGCGCGAGGCGCTCATCACCTGCACCAGGCCCAGCAGCAGGATCAGGCCGATGACCATGGCGATCATCAGTTCGATCAGCGAAAGACCGGCGGCGTTGCGTCGGCTCGACGGATACAGGTTCTTCATAGCAGCGTCACCACCTGGAACGTCACCTTCTGGCCGGTGCCCTTTGCGTTTTCGGCGGCGTTGTCCTCACGACCCACGTCGTCCACCCAGGTCAGATCGACCGTGGCGGTGTAGCCGATGGCGTCGTTGCCCGCGACCTGGACCCTGCCGACGCCGCCCGGCAGCTGCGAAACCACGTCGCAGCGCCAGCGTTCGATGTTCTTCTGTGCGGTCGCTTCGCCTTCGCCGAGCTTGCTGCAGCCGCCGGCCGGCGGGGTCACGCCGGCGAAGGAGGCCTCGTCCAGGCGGTTGTAGACGACCAGGTGGCGCGGATTGGAGCGCATCATGTCGATGACCTCCGTCGCCAGGTTCGTGGCCATCGTGCGGTGCTCGGCGCTGCTGGTGTAACGCACGTTCAACACCTGCAGGAACGCCAGGCCGAGCAGGCCCAGCGCGAGCACGAGCAACGCGATGAGCACTTCGATGAGGGAGAAACCCGCTTGTCCGCGGGGGGCCGAAGGAGGACGTCGGATCACGCGCACGCTTGCTTCTCCAGTCGGGTTTGGCCGGGCTTGGTGACCTTGAGCTGGCGCTGGTACTGCTCACCCGTCTTGCACTTGGTGGCCTTCACGGTGAAATCGACCGCATGGGCGGCGCGACCGGAGCGGCCGAACACGACCACGTCGACGTTGCCCGCCGGCTCGTTGGCGCCCGGCGCCGCGGTGAAGGTCAGCGCCTCGTTGCCCTCGAAGAAGCGCAGCACGCTGTCGCCGGCGGACCAGCCGCCGCTGCCGTCCTGGTCGGTGAAGGCGATGAAGCCGGTGCTCCAGTCGCTGCCCTCGCACGCAGTGCCGGCCTTGGACGGACACACGCCCGCGCCGCGATTGCTGCGGATGGCTTCGCTGCGCGCCAGGTTGAAGGCCGCGATCAGGCTGTTGGTCGACGTGGCGACGCGGTTGGACTTGATCACGTTCGAAAACGACGGATACGCGAGCATCGACCCGACGGCGAGCACGGCGATCGTGATCATGAGCTCGACGAGGGTGAACCCTCGGCTCGTGGATCTGGTCATGGACTGGAATTCCCCTTACACCCCGAGGGCCATCGTTCCCCGCCTGCCGCCCGGGCACAAGCGCACCCGGGACGAGCGGTCGTATCGGCCGATGGGCGTCGAAGCGGTTGTGATGCCCGTCTCCCCCGGCCTGCCGGCGCTATGGCCCCCGCCACGGGCCGGCAGGCAATATGGTGGCCCGGCGCCCGCGCGACTGCAGTGCTCCAATGCCCAATTCGCAACCCGCACACAGCCCGCTGGATGCTTTGTGGCAGCCGTCCGCCATCGTCTGGACCATGTTGTCCGGCGAGGCGCTGGCGCTGCTGCTGGCACTGGCCCCGGGACTGGACGAGCAGCGCCTGCGCTATTTCGTCCTGATGTCGGTGGCGATCCAGTGGGTGCTGCTGTGGAGCATCGCGACGCTGTACCTGGTGCGCAAACCGATCCGGTCACTGCCGCCGCAGCGCATCGCCTACGTGGTGCTGGCGATCCTGTTGATCAGCACCTGGGTGATCACCGCCGCGATCGGCTTCTTCTTCCGTGAAGGCTGGGGCATGGACCTGAGCGAGTGGCATTGGGCCCAGTGGCGCCTGATCGGGATGGTCATGACGGTGGGCGTGATCGGCATCGCGGTGTTCCAGAGCCAGTGGCGCGCGCGGCAGCTCGCGCTGCGCGCGAAGCAACTGGAGTTGGAAGCGCTGCAGGCCAGGATCCGCCCGCACTTCCTGTTCAACACGCTGAACACGGGCGCGGCCCTGGTCCATCGACGACCGGAGGAAGTCGAGCGTCTGCTGCTGGACCTGGCCGACCTGTTCCGCGCCGCGCTCGCCGGGCCGCGCGACATTACGCTGGAAGAGGAACTCGCCCTCGCCCGCCGTTACCTGGAGATCGAATCGCTGCGCTTCGGCGAGCGCCTGCGCATCGTGTGGAAACTGCCTCGCGAGATGCCCGCGGTGATGGTGCCCGCACTGTCGATCCAGCCGCTGGTCGAAAACGCCATTCGCCACGGCATCGAACGCCGGCCGGACGGCGGCGAGCTGGAGATTTCCGTGTCGACGATGCCCGAGACGGTGGTCGTGCGGATCGTGAATCCACTGCCCAGCGGCGGCGAGAACCGCCCCGGCCACCACGTCGGCCTCAATGCCTCGCAGGTGCGGATCGAAGCACTGACCGGCGGGCGTGGCAGCGTGCTCACGCAACTGGAAGGCAAGCGGTTCATCGCAACCGTGCGTCTGCCGGCAAACCCTTGAAACAAACGCCCTCTCCCGCGCTCGGGAGAGGGCTGGGGTTCGGCCTTACGCCACCACGCGATAGCAGGGCTTGTACTCGCCCGCGATCTTCATGCGGCGCTGTTCGACGAAGGCGCGAAGCAGTGCGTCGAGCGACTGCATCATGTCCGGATCGCCGTGGATCTCGAACGGTCCGAACTGCTCGATGCGACGCATGCCGTCTTCCTTCACGTTGCCGGCGACGATGCCGGAGAACGCGCGGCGCAGGTCCGCCGCCAGTTCGTGCGGCTTGCGGCCGTGGTGCAGGTCGAGCGAGGCCATCGCCTCGTGGGTGGGCACGAAGGGACGCTGGAACGTCAGCGGGATGTCGATCGACCAGTTGAAGAAGAACGAGTCCTTCTGCGCGATGCGGTGCTCGCGAACTTTGCGGATGCCGGTGGCCATGTGCTTGGCCACCTTGTCCGGATCGCCGATGACGATCTCGTAGCGCTGCGTCGCCGCCTCGCCCAGCGTGAGGCGGATGAACTTGTCGATCTGCTCGAAATACGGCGCCGCGCCGGTCGGGCCGGTGAGGATCAGCGGGAACGGCAGGTGCGCGTTCTCTTCGCGCAGCAGGATGCCGAGCAGGTAGAGGATCTCTTCCGCCGTGCCGACGCCACCCGGGAACACGATGATGCCGTGGCCCAGGCGCACGAACGCTTCGAGACGTTTCTCGATGTCCGGCATGATCACCAGGTGGTTGACGATCGGGTTCGGCGATTCGGCCGCGATGATGCCCGGCTCGGTGATGCCGATGTAGCGCGTCTTGAATCGACGCTGCTTGGCGTGCGCGATCGTCGCGCCCTTCATCGGCCCCTTCATCGCGCCCGGGCCGCAGCCGGTGCAGATGTCCAGCCCGCGCAGGCCCAGCTCGTACCCGACCTGCTTGGTGTAGACGTATTCGTCGCGCGAGATCGAATGGCCGCCCCAGCACACGACCAGGTTCGGATCGGTCGGGTGCAGGATTCGCGCATTGCGCAGCAGGCCGAACACGCCGTCGGTGATGCCGTCGGTGCTGTCGAGGTCGCGCTTGGCGTCGGGGCCCAGCTCGATCACGGTGTAGGCCAGGTCGCGCACGACGGCGAAGAGCAGTTCGGCGACGCCGCGAATGATCTCGCCGTCGACGAAGGCCATTGCGGGCGCATGGTGCAGGTCGATGCGCATGCCGCGATCCTGCTGGTGCACTTCGATGTCGAATTCGGGGTACAGCTCGCGCGCGGCGCGCGGGTCGTCGGACGCGCTGCCGCTGGTCAGCACCGCCAGCGCACAGCGGCGCAGCAGGTCGTGCATGCCGGTGGAAACATCGCGCAGACGGGCGACCTCGTCGCGTGAAAGGACATCCAGTCCGCCCTTCGGGTAGATGCGCGCGTTCACGGTGGGAAGGGTGGTTTCGATGGGGGTTGCGGTGCTCATTGCCTTCTCTGTGTTCTTCTCGTTACGTGCTTGTCGTTCTTTGGCCCTGCGACTCTAGCCCCCTGCCCCACAAAAAGAAAACGGCCGGGAGGTCCCGGCCGTTTTCGACAACGCATCAAGTCCGCTGGATCAGAACTCGTAGCGCACGCCCACCGACATCGACCACTGCGAGATGCCGTTGGTCTGGCCGTCCGCGTTGGTCGGGATGCCCTTCGCGGTCGTCTGGCCGAACTCCTGGCCATTCGGGCCGTTGCCGCGGTAGCTGTACACGTACTTGCCGGTCGCCGGGTCGATGCCGACCAGGGTGGCGGCTGCGACGTTGGCGTTGAAGCCGTAGTCGATGACGTGGCCCCAATCCTTGTTCAACAGGTTGCCGATGTTCTGGATGTCGAACCAGATCTGCGACTTGTGGCCCTTGAAGAAGCCCGGCAGCTCCTGGCTGATGCGCACGTCGAAGGTGTTGACCCAGCTGGCGCGGAAGGCGTTCTCCGGAGCCACCTGACCCTTGTAGGCGTTCAGGTCCGTCTGCGTGCCCAGCCAGGTCCAGAACGCCTGCTCCATCGCCGGGTTCGCCACGAAGCGGTTCTGCGCGTTGAACGAACCGAACAGCACATCGCCCGGGCCCGCCGGCACGTAGAACAGGTCGTTGAAGGTGCGAGCGTCGCCGTTCGCGTCGCCGTTGAAGATGTAGCTGTACGGACGACCGCTGCGGCCTTCGTAGAACAGGCCGACGTGGGTGTTGTAGTCGCCGAAGAACTTGTGGTCCCAGTTCAACGTGCCGGCGATGCGGTCGCGGATCTCGTAACGGGCGGTCGAGCTGGTCGGCTCGTTGATGTTGAAGCCCAGCTGCGAACCGTAGCCCGAACCCGCGGTCGAGCTGGTCAGCGCCGACACTTCCTCGGCGTTGGTGTAGGTGTAGTACAGGCTCCACGACCAGTCGGTGTCGTCGCTGAAGGGCTTGCTCAGGCCGACGGTGAACTGCTGGCCCTTGCCCTTGCCGGTGTTCTCCAGCTGGTAGACGTCACCGAAGTAGCTGTTGTTGCCGAAGCGCGGCGTGGCGTTCTTGAGCGGCGAGTTCGGGTTGAAGTACAGCGTGCGGCCATCGGGACCGGTGAAGCCCGGGCCGACGTTGAGCGAGCGGTAGAACAGGCCGTTCTTGACGTCGGTCATCAGCAGCTCGGCCGACGCGACGATGCCGTCCCACGGCGTCTCGACGTCCATGGCCAGGTTCGCCTTCCACACCGACGGCAGATCGAAGTCTTCCGAGATGAGGTTGACGTTGCGGATGCCGGTGCCCGTCGCCGGGATCGGCTGGTTCAGGCCGTCACCGCTGAAGTTCACGCCGTTGTTGCAACCGGTGGTGGGGTTCCAGCCGTTGGCGCCGGTGCCCATGCAGTTGATGACCTGCGTGTTCGTGGCCGACCACGTGCCCGGGGTGCCGTAGGCGACGTAGTTCATGCCCGTGCTGCTGTACGAGTTGCCGACCCACACCTGCGGCGCATCACCCTGGAACAGGCCCACGCCACCGCGCAGCTGCGCCGGACGCTCCCAGTCGAAGGTGTAGTTGAAGCCGAAGCGCGGCTGGATGATGTAGTCGTCGCTGTACGTGCTGGTGTTGTCCAGACCGAAGCCGCCGTTCGGGCAGCTGGCCGGGCCGGTGCCGTTGGCCACGCGCGGCGAGGCGAAGCACGGGTTGAACGGCGGAGCCGGCGTCGCTTCCGGACGGTCGGCGCGCACGCCGGCACTCAGCGTCAGGTTCGGCGAGACATACCACGTGTCCTGCACGAAGAAGGCCAGGCGCTTGTCCTTGTAGCGCGCGGCGATCGCGTCCGGATCGGCCGGGTTGGTCTGCAGGTCGTAGTCGAAGTACTGGCCGCGACGCAGGTTGCCGAAGTCGGAGACACCGTTCACCTTCGGCACGTAGAAGCTGTAGTTGCCCCACGAGTCCTGCAGGAAGAAGTTGTAGATCTCGTTTTCGCTGTACTCGGCGCCGACCTTGAGGTCGTGGTCGCCCAGCGACCAGGTGCCGGCCGCGAAGTAGTTCCAGGTTTCGGTCAGCAGCGTGTTGCCCGGCGAGCTGCGCTCGGTGCCCAGGCGGATGGCGTCACCGGTGTTGATGGCCGTGGCCGGGTTGCCGTCGTCGAAGAAGACGCTGATGCTCGGCGCGGTGGTCGGGCTGACGCGGATCGCCGAGTAGTCGCGGTAGGAGGCCTTGAACTCGGTGGAGAAGGTGTCGGTCCAGTCGCTGAAGAGCTGGCCGACGTAGCTTTCCACGGTCTTGACGTGGTTGTACCAGTTGGAGCTCAGCGCCAGCACGCTGGCGGTGGAGGCTTCCGGACGCACGCGGTTCTGCTCGAGCTTGCTGTAACGCAGGCTGGCACGGTGGGCGTCGTTGATGTTCCAGTCGATCTTGAGCGCGTACTCCTCCAGCTCCGTGTCGCCGGTGCCGCTGGTGCTGCCCGGGTCGAAGCCCCACACGCTGCGCGCGATGTCCTGCACGGTGCCGACGTCGGCGGCGGTGAAGTCCGCGCCCACGGCCAGCGGGTTGGTGCCCTGGTCCTTGCCGGCCGGGCCGATGTCGGTCTGCTTGAACTTCTCGTAGTTGGCGAAGAAGAACAGCTTGTCCTTGATCAGCGGACCACCGAAGGTCATGCCGTAGGTCGTCTCGTCCTTGAACTCGTCGAACGGCAGGCCGGTGATGTCCAGCGTGCTGCCCGCAACGCGGGCCGGGTAGTCGCCGAACCAGTCGCCATCACGGTAGTAACCGTAGATGGTGCCGTGGAATTCGTTGGTGCCCGACTTGGTGACGGCGTTGACGTTGGCGCCTGCAGCGCCCGAGAACGACACGTCGTAGTTGGACACGTTGACGTCGATGGCCTCGATCGCGTCCATCGACACCGGCTGGCGCTGGGTCGGCATGTTGTTGCCTTCCAGGCCGAAGGTGTCGCTGGCCGAGACGCCGTCGATGGTGATCTTGTTGAAGCGCGGGTTCTGGCCGCCGGCGGAGATGGAGCCCGACGCGCGGTCGGTGACCGCCAGGCGCGGATCCAGGCGCATGTAGTCCTGGATGTTGCCGTTGACCGATGGCAGCGACTCGATGGTCTGGCGGCTGACGCTCGTGCCCGCGCCCATCTTGGTCGCGCTGAAGACGTCGGAGCCGCCGACCGCAACCGCGGTAACGGCGTCGAGCGTGGTGAGGTCGCCGGTAAGCGCGGCGTTGATCGTGTTGACCTTGTTCAGATCGAGGAAGACGTTGTCCTCGGTCTTGGTGCCCTCACCCGGCTTGGTGATGTTGACCGTGTACGGGCCGCCGACGCGCAGGCCGCGCGCGGAGTAGCGGCCGCTCGCGTCGGTGGTCGCGCGGCTCACGGTTCCGGATTCGACGTGAGTGATGGTGACTTCTGCGCCGGCGACGGGCTGGCCGTCGGTGCGGGTCACCATGCCGCCGACGCCGGCGGACGTGGCCTGCGCGAACACCGGTGCGGATGCGAGTGCGGCGAGCAGGCCAAGCGTGAGCTTGGACATGCGGACGCGGTTGGTCTGGGTCATACGATGGCCTCGGTATTGTTCACAAGAGGAAAGCGAGGCACGACCCCGGTCGTACCCGCGCGAGAAATTCTTGGTTTCGCCCCCTGGGGCGCCGGGGCCGGAGCCCCGCCGTTAACAGCAGTTTAACAGGCTAGGTAGGGTCTGTGACAGAGACGTGACGGCCGTCAACAACCGCCATAAACCGTCAACCCGTTCTTCACGCGGCCTACGGGCAATTCGGCCCCATGGGCGTCACAAAAAACCCGACCGGCGGCAGGCGCGGGTCGGGTTCGGGCCGGGGCCGGCGAGGGGCGGCGTCAGGGCGGGGAGATCTTGAGGTAGGTGCCCAGGCCGTCGAGGAACATCTGCACCGAGATTGCCACCAGCAGCATGCCCATCAGGCGTTCGATGGCGGTCAGCGCGCGGCGGCCGAGCAGCTTGTAGAGCAGCGTGGCCGAGAACAGGATCGCGGCCGTCGCGCCCCAGGCGACGAGCAGGGCGATGCTCCAGTCGGTCAGGCGAGCGGGCTCGTTGCTGCCCATCAGCATCACCGCCGCCATGCCGGACGGGCCGGCCACCAGCGGGATCGCCATCGGGACGATGAAAGGCTCGCCGTCCGGGAGCTCACCCATCAGACCTTCCGGTGGCGGAAAGATCATGCGGATGCCGATGAGGAACAGCACGATGCCGCCGGCGATGGAGACCGACTCCTGGCGCAGATGCATCAGCTCCAGTGCGTACTTGCCGCCCCACAGGAACAGCATCAGCACCGCCAGCGCGATCAGCAGCTCGCGCGCCAGCACGATGCGCTGGCGCTTGGGCGGCAGACCGCGCAGCAGGCTCAGGAATACCGGAACGTTGCCCAGCGGGTCGAGGATCAGGAACAGCAGCAGCGCGGCAGAAGCGATGGTCATCGGCGTGGCGTCACTGCAACTGGGTCAGGGAGACAGCGGCGGGCGACGGCGCCCAGACCTTGCCACGGTGCGCGGCGCCGTCCGGCGACAGCAGCGTCACGCACGCGGCGGCATAGGCGATCGGCTCCATCGCGACGCGATCGTTCTCTTCCACGTACGCCTTGGCGCGCAGCGGCGTACGCATCGGGCCGGGCTGCAGGCCCGACACGCGCACGGGCGAATTGGCGAGTTCGGCATGGAGCATGCGCACCAGGCCTTCGAGCCCTTGCTTGGCGAGACCGTAACCGCCCCAGTACGCCTGGCCGATGCGCGAAGCATCGTCCACCACGAACACCACGGCAGCATCCTCCGCCTTCGCCAGCAGCGGCAGGCAGGCCTGCGTCAGCCACCACGGTGCGGTGAGGTTGACGTGCAGCGCGCGCGCGAACACCGCCGGATCGGTCTGCGCCAGCGGCGTGAGCCCGGCGAAGTCGGCGGCGCAATGCAGCACGCCGTCCAGACGGCCGAGTTCGCTTTCGATGCGCTGCGCCAGTTCGGCGTAGTCGTCGGCGGACGCGCCTTCCAGGTCGAGCGGATACAGCAGCGGCTCCGGCCCGATCTGCGCCAGCGCGTCGTACACGCGGTTCAACTTCGGCACCTTGCGGCCGAGCAGCACGACCGTCGCACCGGCACGCGCGCATGCCTGCGCAGCGGCGCTGCCGAGGCCACCGTGCGCGCCGGTCACCAGAACGACACGGCCTTCGAGCGAACGGGCGCCCGGTGCTTCGGACCCGATCACTGGCGCTGCGTCTCGCTGATCATGCGTGCCAGCTCGCCGGACTCGAACAGTTCCAGCGTGATGTCGCACCCGCCGATCAGCTCGCCATGGATGAAGAGCTGCGGGAACGTCGGCCAGTTCGAGTAACGCGGCAGGTTCGCGCGAATCTCCGGGTCCTCCAGCACGTTGACCGTGTGCAGTTCGTTCGCACCGGCGGCCTTGAGCGCCTGCACGGCGCGGCTGGAGAAGCCGCACATCGGGAACTGCGCGGTGCCCTTCATGAAAAGGACGATCGGGTGGCTTTCGACTTCGGCCTGGATCCGCTCCATCACGGACATGGATGCAACTCCTGCAATGGTGCGTTGCCCTGCGATTGACGGCACGGCAACGGAACGTGGGGATAGAATGTCCAATTGTAAGCCTTCCCGAGCCGCGGACGCGCTCAAGTCCAGGACGCCGCCCGGCATTCCCCTAGCCAGCCCCCAGGAGCCCGCAATGGCCATCGAACTGCCCCCCCTGCCCTACGACCGCACCGCGCTGGAACCGCACATCTCCGGCGAGACGCTGGACTACCACTACGGCAAGCATCACAAGACCTACGTGGACAACCTCAACAAGATGATCGAGGGCACGGAGTTCGCGAGCCTGTCGCTGGAAGAGATCATCCGCAAGTCGCAGGGCGGCATGTTCAACAACGCCGCGCAGGTGTGGAACCACACCTTCTACTGGAACTGCCTCTCGCCCAAGGGCGGCGGTGAGCCGACCGGCGCGCTGGCCGATCTGATCAATAAGGCGTTCGGCGATTTCGCCAAGTTCAAGGAAGAGTTCACGAAGGTCTCCGTGGGCACCTTCGGTTCGGGCTGGGGCTGGCTGGTGCAGCGCCCGGACGGCTCGCTGGGCCTGGTGAGCACCTCCAACGCCGCCACGCCGCTGACCGGCGAGGACACCGCGCTGCTGACCTGCGACGTGTGGGAACACGCCTACTACATCGATTACCGCAACGCCCGTCCGAAGTACCTGGAAGCGTTCTGGAACCTGGTCAACTGGGACTTCGTGGCGTCGAACCTGAAGTAAGGGTCGATCCGCGCGCAACAAAAAACGGCCGGCGAAACCCGGCCGTTTTCGTTTCCGCCGCGACGTCGGCGATCAGCGCAACGCTTCGATCACCGGCGCGACCTGCGCCTGCCGGCCCAGCGCTTCGCCGACGCGCTCCAGCGAGAGCGCCAGCACGTGCGCATTGTCGGCGCGCAGCGTCGCGTGCCCGACCTTGCGGCCTTCGCGCGGCTGCTTGCCGTAGTCATGCCAGTGGCCGCCGGGTTCGCGCAGCATCGGCAACGCGTCGGGCATCTGCCCGATCCAGTTGAGCATGCACGCCAGTCCGAGCATGCGCGTATCGCCCAGCGGCAGGCCGAGCACGGCGCGCAGGTGGTTCTGGAACTGGCTGGTCTCGCTGCCTTCGATGGTCCAGTGGCCGGAGTTGTGCACGCGCGGGGCGAGTTCGTTGGCAAGCAGCTCATCGTCGCGGCAGAACAGCTCCAGCGCGAACACGCCGACATAGTCCATCGCTTCGCCCAGGCGGCGCGCGTAGTCGTAGGCGATCTCGCTCAATGCGCTGTCCACGGTGGCAGGCGCCAGGCTCGCCGACAGCACGCCGTCGACGTGCCAGTTCTCGGTGAGCGGCCAGGCGCGGAATTCGCCGTCGCGGCCGCGCACGGCGACCACCGACAGCTCGCGCTGGAAATGCACGAAGCCTTCCAGGATCAGCCCGACCTTGCCCGCCTGCGCGCCCAGCGCGTCCCACGCCGCGTCGGCATCGGCGGGCGTCTTGATGCGGAACTGGCCCTTGCCGTCGTAGCCGAGCCGGCGCGTCTTGAGGATGCAAGGCGTGCCGATCTCCAGGAGTGCCGCATCGAGCTGCTCACGCGTGTCGATGGCCGCAAACGGCGGCACGGGAATGCCGAGCTGCTGGAACAAGGTCTTTTCCGCCAGGCGATCCTGCGCGGTCGCCAGCGCACCGGGGTTCGGGAACACCGACACCCGCTCGCTCAACCATTGCGCCGATTCGGCGGGCACGTTCTCGAAGTCGAACGTCGCCACGTCCACGCGCGAGGCGAACTCGGCCAACGCGGCCTCGTCCCGGTAGTCGCCCACCACCATCGGCGCAAACTGCCCGGCGCAGGCATCGGCGACGTTGTCCATCACCAGGAAGCGCAAGCCGAGCGGCGCGCCGGAAAGCGCGAGCATGCGGGCCAGCTGCCCGCCACCGAGGATGCCGACCGTGGTCATCGGCGCGGGTCGTCGTTGGCCAGCACGTCGTCGGTCTGGCGGGTGCGGAAGGCCTCCAGGGCCTGGCCGATGGCGGGCTGTTCGTTCGCCAGCATGGCCGCGGCGAACAGAGCCGCATTGGCCGCGCCGGCGTTGCCGATGGCGAATGTGGCGACCGGGATGCCGGCGGGCATCTGCACGATCGACAGCAGCGAATCCATGCCGTTGAGCGCCTTGCTCTGCACCGGCACGCCCAGCACCGGAACGGCGGTCTTGGACGCCAGCATGCCCGGCAGGTGGGCCGCACCGCCGGCGCCGGCGATGATCGCGCGCAGGCCGCGCGACTTCGCCGTGGCGGCGTAGTCGAACAGCACGTCCGGCGTGCGATGCGCCGACACGACGCGCACTTCGTGCGGGACGCCCAGCGCCTCCAGCTTCGCGGCGGCATGCTGCATCGTCTCCCAGTCGGAGCGCGAGCCCATCACGATGCCCACGAGCGGGGCGGCGGCGGTGTCGGACATTGGTCGAGCCTTGGGACAAAGACGTATTCTACCGTCCCGCATTCCCCCCGGCACCGCATTCCATGGACCGCAAGCTGCTCGACCTGCTCGTCTGCCCCACCACGCGCCAGCCGCTGCAACTGCTGGACAGCCGAGGTTTGCAGGCGTTGAACGCCGCCATCCAGGCCGGCGGGCTGCAGCGCGCCGACGGCAGCACCCAGACCGAAACCCTACGCGAGGCCCTGGTCACGCGCGATCGCAAGACGGTCTACCGCGTCGACGACGGCATCCCGGTCCTGCTGGCCGAAGAGGCCTTCGTTACCGCGCAGGTCCCGGACTTCCCCGGCGCATGAGGTCCGACCTCGCCCCGCCGCCGGCCGAGGTCGTCGCGCAGGACGTGGCGCGCGCACTGGCCGAGGACCTGGGCAGCGGCGACGTCACCGCGGCACTGCTGCCGGACATCGCCGACAGCGCCTACCTGCTGTGCAAGGAAGACGCCGTGGTGTGCGGGCGCCCGTGGTTCGACGCCTGCCACTTCACGCTCGACCCGCAGGTGCGCATCGATTGGCGCGTGGCCGAAGGCGACCACGTGAAGGCCGGCACCGTGCTGGCGACGCTGCAGGGCCGCGCACGCGCCCTCGTCAGCGCCGAACGCGCCTCGCTCAATTTCCTGCAGACGCTGTCGGGCACGGCGACCACGACGGCCGCCTACGTCGAGGCGGTGCGTGGCACCGCGGCGAAGATCCTCGACACGCGCAAGACGATCCCCGGCCTTCGCCAGGCGCAGAAGTACGCCGTGCGCGTCGGCGGCGGCGTGAACCACCGCATCGGCCTGTTCGATGCGGTGATGCTCAAGGAAAACCACGTGCGCGCCGCGGGTTCGCTCACGGCCGCCATCCGTGCCGCGCGCGCGATGCATCCGACGCTGCCGCTGATCGTGGAAGTCGAGTCCATCGAACAATTGCGCGAAGCCCTGCAGGCAGGCTGCGATCGCATCCTCATCGACGACTTCGATGCCACGATGCGGCGCGAGGCCGTGCGCATCGCGCACGAGCGTCCGCCTGCGCAGCGCATTCCGCTGGAAGTGTCGGGCGGTGTGGACATGGCGACCCTGCGCGCCATCGCCGAGGACGGCGTGGACTGCATCTCGATCGGCGGACTGACCAAGCATGTCCGGGCGATCGACCTATCGCTCAAGCTCGGGCCGCCGCCCGCCTGACCTACTGCGCCCTTGCGATCCGCGCGCCTTTCAGCGCGCGGATCGGCGCGTCACGGCAGCAGGGTGACCGCAGCCGCCGCGCCCGCGCCCAGCACGACGATCGCCGCGAGCCAGGGCCACGCCGACCGCTTCGGCCTGGAGGCACGCATCGAGGTGGCCACCACCTGCACGGGCTGCTGTACCGCGGTGCCCGCGACGCGGAACTTCAGTACGTCGAAGGCGATCTCGTCGCCCACCTTGGCTTCGGCGCGCAGGACGCGCTTGCCGTTGAGGTAGGTGCCGTTGCTGGAGCCCAGATCCTCGACCTGCACGCCGGTTTCGGTCGGCATCAGGCGCGCATGCGAGCGCGACAGGCCGGGGGCTTCGAACCGCAGGTTGCACTCCGGCCCGCGACCGATGGTGATCACGCCGACCAGCGCGTCGCTGCGATTGCCGACCTCCGGCGATACCCCGCGCAGGAAGAAGCGCGGAAGCACCGGACGCACGGCGGTGACGCCGGGGTCGTCGTTGGCCGATGGGAGCTCGGGCCCGGTGCCCGGCTGGCGGGCAACGACCGGCGGCGGACCGAGTGCCGCCAGCTTGGCCTCGACCTGGTCGAAACCGACGCTGTCGCCGGGGCGCAGCGTGATGAGTCCCTGCACCAGCCGGCCGTTGACGCTGACCGCCGTGCCCTGCGGCACGTCGAGCATCACACCCTGCGCGGTGACGTGCAGCTGGCAGTGCTGTGGCAGCACGCCGGGCCGGTCGATGACGATGGTGGAACGCGGATCGGAGCCGACCCGGTTCACACCATGGCCGAGCAATACCTGCGGGTGTTCGCCACCCGGGAAGACGAGTTTCACGCGGGATCTGCCCCCTGCAGCTTTCCCTACGACCCCTTGCGAGCGACGCTGCGCGTCGCCACAGTGATCGGATGCCGACTCTACTGATTCTGATGATCGTCGCTGCGATGGCGTTCGCATTCTGGAGCTCCGGTCGCGCCGCCGCCGAACGGGCCGAAGCGGTCGGCCGGGACGCCTGCCGCGCCGCCGGGGTGCAATGGCTGGACCAGAGCGTGCACGCGATCGGCCTGCGCCTGTGCCGCCACGAAAGCGGCTGGCTGGGCTTCGAGCGCACGTTCCGCTTCGACTATTCCATCGACGGACAGGACCGCCACATCGGCAAGCTGGTGCTGCGCGGCGACCGGCTGGTGGCGTTCACCGGACCGGTGACCCGGGGGCCGACGCTGCTGCATTGAGGTCAGGCGTTCGCGAACGCAGTGCGCGCGGCGGTGCGCATGACGGCGTTCGTCGGAGCGACGAAACCATCGTCTGGCGGCGCTACGGGCGTGGATCCCGGCCTTCGCCGGGATGACGCAAGGATGAGGGCGGCGGGCGCTTCCCGCCGCGTCATTGCCTCACTTCACGATGCGCAGATGCGCACCGCGTCGCGGCGTCGGAGGCTGCGGGCCTTCGTCGTCGCCATCGGGCGCGGGTTCGCTCGGCACGGCACTGAGCGGGGTCACGGGGCTCTCGTCGGCAAGCTCGACTTCCACCTCGCCCTCCTCGCCCGCCGCGTGGATGTCCTCCGGCAGCGCCATGCCCTGCCCCGTCTCGCGCGCGTAGATGGCCAGCACCGCCTGCACGGGGACGGCCACCGGATAGCTCACGCCGCCGAAGCGGGCGCTGAAGCGGATGGCGTCGTTGCCCATCTCCAGACGCGACACGGCGCGTTCGGCGATGTTGAGCACGATCTTGCCGTCCTTCACCGCGTGGGTTGGGACCTGCACACCGGGGCGCGTCGCATCGACCAGCAAGTGCGGTGTCATGCCGTTGTCGGCGATCCACTCGTACAACGCCCGCAGCAGATACGGGCGGTGGCTGGTCATCGAAGAATTGCTTTCCTGACTCATGGCCGGAGTTTAGCGCCGCGCGGTCGCTGACAGGTACACACGGGCGAAGCGCGTGCATCCGGACAGGGCGCGCGCACCCGATCCCGAAAAACGGAAACGGGCCCGAAGGCCCGTTCGTCGCATCCGGATGCGGAGCCGTCAGGCCGGCATTTCGCGCAGCTTGCGCTCCTGCTCGGTGAGGCTGCGGGTGAACCCGGGGTTGCGGAAGATGCGGTTGCCGTAGTCCTCGATGGCCTTTCCATCCTTGGGCAGCGGCACACCCAGCGCGTCCAGACGCCAGATGATCGGCGCCATCGCGCAATCGGCCAGGCTCATTTCGGGATTGAGGAAGAACTTGCTCGCCTTGAACAGCGGGACCGAGGCGGTCAGCAGCTCCTTCAGACGCTTGCGGCCGGCTTCGGCCTGGGCCTTGTTGCCCAGCTGGATGGCCTGCACCTGCGGCACCCAGTCGTGTTCCAAGCGCAGCATCGCCAAGCGCAGGCGGGCGCGCGAGAGCGGGTCCACCGGCATCAGCGGCGGGTGCGGATAGCGCTCGTCGAGGTATTCACTGACGACGCTGGCCGCGTACAGGACCAGGTCGCGCTCCACCAGCGTGGGCACCGAATGGTACGGGTTGAGGTCGACGAGGTCTTCCGGCGGGTTCTGCGGGTCGACCGGCACCAGATCGTACGTGACGCCTTTGGCCGCCAACACCAGGCGCACCCGGTGGCACAGCACGCAATCGGTGGAAGAAAACAGCGTCAGGGCATTGCGCATACGTGGACTCGCCGCCATTCGACCTCTCCGGCCACCGGAATCCGCCGGTGGTTAGACGCCATCCACCCCGTGTGGACGGTCGTCGCGGCCTCGATCAGCTGCACCTGCCTGCAAACCAAGGAGCCCGTACATTCCTGTACGGGCTCCAAGGGATACAACATGCGATCAGTGCTTGTCCACGTCTCGCCAGTATTCGTGCTTGAGCAGGTAGGCCAGGAGGGTGAACACCGCCAGGAACAGGATCACCCAGACGCCCAGGCTCTGGCGCTTGAGGGCGGCCGGTTCACCGGCGTACTCGAGGAAAGCCGTGATGTCGCGCACCGACTGCTGGAACTCCTCGGCGTTCTGGTGACCCGGCTGGGTCACCTTCAGCGCCAGGACCGGGCGCTCGCCGGTGGCCTTGTTGGCCTCGCCGAACTCGGCGTGCTGCAGGCCCTGCAGCTCCCACAGCGGGTTCGGCATGGAAGCGTTCGGGAACAGCTTGTTGTTCCAGCCCAGCGGACGCGCCTCGTCCAGGTAGAACGAGTTGAGGTAGGTGTAGATCCAGTCGCTGCCACGGACGCGGGCGATCAGGCTGAGATCCGGCGGCATCTTGCCGAACCACTGGTTGGCATGCTCCGGGGTCAGGCTGACCTGGATCTGCTCGCCGAACTTGGCACCGGTGAAGTTGAGGTTGTTCATCACCTCGTCTTCGGTCAGGCCCAGGTCCTCGGCCATGCGCGAGTAACGCAAGTACTTCAGCGAGTGGCAGCCGGAGCAGTAGTTCATGTACAGCTTGGCGCCGCGCTGCAGCGACGCGCGGTCGCCCAGGTCGGTGCCCGACTGCATGAGGTGGCCGCCTTCGGCCGCGAAGGCACCGAAGGAGACCAGCAGGCCGGCGGCGAAGGTGGCGAGCTTCTTCACGATACGCATCTTCTGTACGGGTCGGTGGCTAACGTGAGCGATCAGGTCAGTCATGCATCGTCACCCGTTGCGGTACCGGCTTGGTTTTGTCGAGCTTGGTCCAAAGCGGCATGGTGATGAAGAAGGCGAAGTACAGGAAGGTCAGCACGCGGCCGATGATCGTCTCCACCGGATCCGTACCCGGGCCGGCGCCGATCTTGCCCAGCCACAGGAAGCAGACGGCCAGGATGCCGAGCATCACCTTGGTGATCCAGCCGCGGTAGCGGTGCGACTTGACCGGCGACTTGTCCAGCCACGGCACGAAGAACAGCACCGCGATCGCCGCGAACATCACGATCACGCCGCTGAGCTTGTGCGGGATGACGCGCAGCATCGCGTAGTACGGGGTGTAGTACCAAACCGGCTTGATGTGCTCCGGCGTCACCAGGCGGTTGGCCTCGGTGAAGTTGTCATGCTCCAGGAACCAGCCACCGAAGGCCGGCGCGAAGAAGATGACGAACGCGCACAGGATCAGGAAGAAACCGACGCCGAACAGGTCCTTCACCGTGTAGTACGGGTGGAAGGGAATGCCGTCGGCCGGCTTGTTCGGATCCCAGCGGTTGCCCTTCGGGCCCTTCTTGATGTCGACGCCGTCGGGGTTGTTGGAACCCACTTCGTGCAGGGCGCCCAGGTGCAGGACGACCAGCAGCAGCAGGACCAGCGGCAGCGCGATCACGTGCAGCGCGAAGAAGCGGTTCAGCGTCGCGTCGCCCGGCAGATAGTCACCCATGATCCATTCGGTCAGGCCGTTGCCGATGACCGGAATCGCGCCGAACAGCGAGATGATGACCTTCGCGCCCCAGAACGACATCTGGCCCCACGGCAGCACATAGCCCATGAAGGCTTCGGCCATCAGGACCAGGTAGATCAGCATGCCCAGGATCCACACCAGCTCGCGCGGCTTCTGGTACGAGCCGTACATCAGGCCGCGGAACATGTGCAGGTAGACGACGATGAAGAACATCGACGCGCCGGTGGAGTGCATGTAGCGGATCAGCCAACCCCACTCCACGTCGCGCATGATGTATTCGACCGACGAGAACGCTTCGGCCGCGGACGGCTTGAAGTGCATCGTCAGGAAGATGCCGGTGACGATCTGGTTGACCAGCACCAGCAGCGCGAGCGAACCGAAGTAGTACCAGAGGTTGAAGTTCTTCGGCGCGTAGTACTCGGTCATGTGCTTGCGGTACGCCGGCATCATCGCCGGGGCCCGCTCGTTGACCCAATCCCAGACGCCATTAGCGGTACGGGTGAAGATGTTCGCCATGGCTTACGCCGCTCCCTTGCTGCTGGAGGTCGGATCGACACCGATGATGATGGTGTTGTCGTTCTCGTAGTGGTGCGGCGGCACGACCAGGTTGGTCGGCGCCGGAACGCCCTGGAACACGCGACCGGCCATGTCGAAACGCGACTTGTGGCAGGGGCAGAAGTAGCCGCCCTTCCACTCCGGATCGAACGGCTCGGGGCGGATCTCGGCCTTCATTTCCGGCGAGCAGCCCAGGTGCGTGCACAGGCCGACCAGCACGGAGATCTCCGGCTTGATCGAACGCAGCTCACCGGTGATGTATGCCGGCTGCTGGTCCTTGTTCTCGGACTTGGGATCGCGCAGGTGCGCGTCCAGCGTGGGCAGCGCTTCGAGGATCGCCTTGGAGCGCTTGACGATCCAGATCGGCTGGCCGCGCCACTCCATGATCAGGCGCTGGCCCTCCTCCAGTGCGCTGATGTCGGCGGTCACCGGGGCACCGGCGAGCTTGGCTCGCGTGCTCGGATTCCACGACTTGATGAACGGCACCGCCACGAAACCGGCACCGACCGCACCGACCACAGCAGTGGTCGCGGTCAGGAACCGACGGCGGCCCTGGTTGACAGGATCGTTGACCCCTTGGTTGGCCATCCGGCACTCCGCAAAGCTGGAACGAAGTAAAGCCGCAAAGCCAAACGCCACTGGCGACGGCTCGCGGCACAAAAGACGGGGAAGTGTAACGGAACGGTGAATGGCCCGACAATCCGCTCCACGTCGCACAACGAGGCCGCAGCCCGGTGCGGCTGGACGCCCCGCGGCGCCCGGCAGGGAGAAATCAGCGCATCACGCCCATCGACCGGTAGCGGTCGGCGAGCAGCCCGACGCGCTGGACGTACAGCTGGGTTTCGCTGTAGGGCGGCACACCCTTGTACTTGTCCACCGCGCCCTCGCCCGCGTTGTAGCCCGCGGCGGCCAGCGTCAGGTTGTTGTTGAAGCGCTTGAGCAACCAGGCCAGGTACTGCACGCCGCCCTGGATGTTTTGGCTGGCATCGAAGGCGTTGCTGACACCGAAGCGCCGCGCCGTGGCCGGCATCAGCTGCATCAGCCCCTGCGCGCCAGCGCGCGAGAGCGCGTTGGGGTTGTAGGCGGACTCAGCATGGATGATCGCCCGCACGATGGCTTCGTCCACGCCGTGCTGGCGGGCGGCGGATGAGATTTCGTCGCGGTACGCATCCGTGTTGAGCCGGACCGTGCCGAAGTTCACGCCCGACCGCTTCGAGCAGGCGTAGCAGGTTTCGATGTAGCTGTAGCGGATGGTCCGCACCGCCGAGGCGTTGGCCACGCCCTGCGGCTTGCGGCTGGTGTAGTGGCGCACGCCGTCCTTGATGTACGAGTACACCTGACCCTGCACCACGCGCGGGGCCTTGGAAGCCGGCGCGGGCATGGGAGTCGGCGCGATCGGGGCGGACGTCATGACCGTCGGCACCGGCGCGACCGGCGCCGAAGCGGCGGCTGTCACGGACGAAGCGGCCGTTACACCGCCCATTGCAGCGGCGGGCGACGGAGTCGGAGTCGACTTGCGGGCGGGCCGGTCATTGCTCTGGCTAACGGCGGTGCACTTGGCGCCCGGCGTGCGCTTGCTCACGTAGCTGCGGCTGCCGTCCGGGGAATCGCAACGGTACAGCGTGCCGGCCACGGTCGGTCCGGCGGCCAACAGGCAAACGATCCCCAGTAGCAGTGAGCCCCCCCTCATGGCCGCGAGTGTGTCCTGTCTCCTGCCCCTTCACAAGTCCTTGATTGCGCTGGCTACGTGAAACGTGACGTTGCCCGCAACCGCCCCGTGCGACGGAGTCCCACCGCCCCGCCGCGTCCGAACCTCACCGTCCCATCGCCGTCGCCGATCGATAGCGCTCGGCCAGCACGGCGACCCGCTGCACGTAGCGCTGCGTCTCGTCGTAGGGCGGCACGCCCCGGTAGCGGTCGACCGCCCCCTCGCCCGCGTTGTAGCCGGCGGCGGCCAGCGTCAGGTTGCCGTCGAAACGGCGCAGCAGCCACGCCAGGTACTGCACGCCGCCGCGGATGTTCTGGCCGATGTCGAACACGTTGGCCACGCCGAACCGCCGCGCCGTGGCCGGCATCAACTGCATCAGGCCCTGCGCGCCCACGCGCGAGATCGCGTTGGGGTTGTAGGCCGATTCGGCATGGATGATCGCCCGGACCACTGCCTCGTCCACGCCGAAATCGCGCGACGCGGCGGCAATCTCCTTGCGGTACGACTCGGTGTTGAGGCGGATCGTGGCGAAGTCCACGTCCGGCTGCAGCGCACACGCGTAGCAGGTTTCCATATACGTATAGGTGAGCCGGGCGACAGCGCCGAGCCCCGCTCGCGGCGTCGGCCGCTGGCTGGCGTAGTGGACTACGCCGTCTTCCTCGAAGCGGTACACCTGTCCCTGGGCGACCCGCATCGGCGCGGTGATGCCCGCTGCTTCACTGTCCTGGACGACGGGCCCCGGCGAAGCGTCGCCTGGCCCGCCCGCCGAGAATCCCAGCGCACGCCCCGGCGCGGCCGGGCGGCTGGGCTGCGCGAGCCCCGCGGACGAGGATTGGGCGGACACGACCGGCACCACCGCCAGCAGCAGCCCCGCCAACCCCAGCGATGCAAAGCCAACCCTCAGGGAGTTCACGTACGGTGGGGCCTGCCGGCGCGGCCCGCGCGCCCTCCTGTGCTGCCCTTACGGAAGCAAACGCGGTCCGCGACCCGTCCCGGCCTGTAGAATGCGCCCCCTCCGGCGCGGAATAACCGCCGCCCCTCCCGGACCGAGCCAGATGAGCCAGACCGACACGACCCTCGCCGCCGAAGGCGGCACCGACGCTGCCGTCGCCACCGCGCCGCGCAAGCTCTACATCCAGACCCACGGTTGCCAGATGAACGAGTACGACTCGGCCAAGATGGCCGACGTGCTCGCCGCCAGCGACGGCCTGGAACTGACCGACAACGCCGAAGAGGCCGACGTCATCCTGATCAACACCTGCTCGATCCGCGAGAAGGCACAGGAGAAGGTCTTCAGCCAGCTCGGCCGCTGGAAGTCGTTGAAGCAGGGTGGCAAGCCCGTCGTGATCGGCGTCGGTGGCTGCGTGGCCTCGCAGGAAGGCGAGGCGATCGTGAAGCGCGCACCGTTCGTGGACCTGGTCTTCGGCCCGCAGACGCTGCACCGTCTGCCCGAACTCATCCAGGCCCGCCGCGACACCGGCCTGCCGCAGGTCGATATCTCCTTCCCGGAGATCGAGAAGTTCGACCGCCTCCCCGAGCCGCGCGCCGAAGGCCCCAGCGCCTTCGTCTCGATCATGGAAGGCTGCAGCAAGTACTGCTCGTTCTGCGTGGTGCCGTACACGCGCGGCGAGGAAATCAGCCGCCCGTTCGAGGACGTGCTGGTGGAAGTGGCTGACCTGGCCTCGCAAGGCGTGCGAGAGATCAACCTGCTCGGCCAGAACGTCAATGCCTATCGCGGACCGTATGGCGAAGACGGCGAGATCGCCGACCTCGGCCTGCTGATCCGCGCCATCGCCGAGATCGAAGGCGTCGGCCGCATCCGCTTCACCACCTCCCACCCGCTGGAGTTCTCCGACTCGCTGGTGGAGGCCTATCGCGACGTGCCCAAGCTCGCCAACTACCTGCACCTGCCGGTGCAGGCGGGCAGCGATCGCATCCTGGCCGCGATGAAGCGCGGCTACACCGCGCTGGAGTTCAAGCAGAAGATCCGCAAGCTGCGCGCGGTGCGTCCGGACATTTCGATCAGCTCGGATTTCATCGTCGGCTTCCCCGGCGAGAGCGAGGCAGACTTCGAAAAGACCATGAAGCTGATCGAGGACGTCGGCTTCGACCAGTCGTTCTCCTTCATCTACTCGCGCCGCCCGGGAACGCCCGCCGCCGACCTGGAAGACAACGTCTCCAGTGAGGAAAAGCACGCACGCCTGTCGCGCCTGCAGGCGCACATCAACGCGCATGCGCGATCGATCTCGGATGCAATGGTCGGCAGCACGCAGACCGTGCTGGTGGAAGGCCCGTCGAAGAAGAACCCCAACGAGCTCACCGGCAAGACCGAGAACATGCGCTCGGTGAACTTCCCCGGCCACGCGCGCCTGATCGGCCAGTTCGTGGATGTCGTCATCACCGAAGCGATGAGCAACTCGCTGCGCGGCCGCGTGGCGACGACCGGCGACAACGCGGCGGCCTGATCGTCCCGCACGCTTGAGGCGGACGCGGCGCTGCCGCGATACTCCCGCCGTGGCAATCGCGCGTCTGGGGAGGCGCGCGACGTAGCGGGTGGACCCGCCGCGGGCAATGTGCCGGCCACGATCTCCAAGGGGAACTCCGCTCGATGAACCGCCGTCCGTTGGCAGCCCTCGCGCTGTCCTTCGTGCTCCCGCTCGCGCTGACGTCGTGCGCGACCGGCTACCACAGCGCCACCAATCCCATCCTCGGCTACAGCGGCGGCTACTGGGACACCAAGGGTCCTGGCCAGCTGCTCAAGGTCGGCTTCGCCGGCAACGGCTTCATCTCGCCCGACAAGGTCGGCACTTACCTGCTCTACCGCTGCGCCGAAGTCGCCCAGCGCGAAGGCGGCACGCACTTCGTGCTCTACGCCAACCTGCCGGCGGCGATCGCCGATGCGCGCAGCAGCGACCGCACGGTGGCCTCGCTCGGCGGCAAGCCTTCAACCTACGCCTACATCCTCGTGGTGCCCGCCGACGCGCGCGACGCGCTGTCGGTGCAGGACCTGCTCACACGCCTCGGACCGGAAGTGAAGCCTGCCGCGACCCGCCAGGCCGACAGCAAGCCCGGCAACGGTGGATCGGCCCCCGACAAGGAAGTGAAGTCGTGAATCGCCTGCTGCCCCTCACCCTGTCCTGCCTCGTCGCCACCGGCCTTACCGGCTGCATGAGCATCTACAAGCTGCCGCCCGGCAAGCCGACGGCGAAGCTCGAAGTGGCCCGCGCCGGCACCGCGTGGATCTGCGCCAACACGCCGTCGCAGATCCTGCAAAAGGACAAGAACGGACGCGCGAGCATCCCGGCCGGCGAGCGCGTCACCATCGGCATGAACTTCGCCACCTCCGACGGCTACATGAACTACACGTGCACCCACAGCGTGAGCCTGGTGCCCGTCGCCGGCGCGGAATACCTGCAGGACTTCGAGTCCGAAGGCTCGCGTTGCAGTGCGCTCGTCTACCTCAAGACCGACGACAAGCGCGTCGGCCTGGACATGGAACCCACGCTCGGCTACGGCGGGGCGGGCTGCACGCAATGAAGTTGCGACGCCTGCCGGGCGACCCGGCAGGCGTCATGGCGTGATGGGTGGTTGCGTTTGCTGCGCGCCGATCAGCTGTCGATGCGTTTGAACACGCTGTCGCTGGCGATCTGATGATCCTGCGCGCCGCGCAACTTGCGGCAGGCATCGGTCCGGGCGTCGTCTGCGCGCATCTCGGCGTCGAGTTTGTCCAACTCTCCCTCCTCCGCCCAGCGCTGCTCGACGGTGGCTTCCACGCGCGTGGCGGTGGCAACGCCGTCGATCAGTTCCGGCCTGTAGTGGAAGCCCTTCATGTACTCGCGCTGGTCACGTGACCACAGCTGGCCGTAGCGCGCCTGCAGCGCCGGATCGTCGAGCACCGCCTTTTCCAGCGTGACCGAACCGTCCGGCTTGACGAGATAGGTGATCTTGCCGCCGTACCGGTTCACGCCTTCGCTCATGAGCGTATCGATGGGCATCGCGGGCATGTGCATCTTGCGTGGCGGCCGATAGGTACCGGACGGGCCGTTGCCCGCGTACGAGAAGGTGTAGTCGATGCCTGCCGCACTGGGCACCAGGCAGGTCTGCAGCGTCGCATAGGTGCGGCCGCTGACCGCCTTTCCGTCCTTCCGCGGCGGCTGGAAACGCCACGACTGCGCCAGCCGCTCCGCCTCGCGCCGCAGCGCGTCGGGCACCTTCGCTTCATCGATGAAGCTCACCGCCGAGACGTTTCCCTGCACATCGATATCGAGCGCGGCCTTCAACTGGACGAGGATCGGCTGATACCCGGTCTCCTCCTTCGCATGCACCGACGTGGCCAGCAATACACAGGCGAGCGACACGGCCCGCACGGCAAGCGAACGCTTCATCTCCGACCCCCTCCATGTCCCCGCGCCGAGCTTAGGGCGGCCCGCGGCGCCTTCGCAACGCCGGCCGGACGAGCGGAACGATGTTGAGCACGCGCGTCGGGCTGCGCACAGAAGGGTTCGCGGCGCCGGCGGGCATCACCTGTACTTGACCGGCCGCCAGTACGCTGCGGCTGCATCCCTTGGAGATGCTGCGCGGTGACCCCATCCCCACGGCAACGTCCTGCTCCACGCCTGTTGTGGCCGCTCATGATGCTGCTCGTCAGCATCAGCGCAACCGCGCAGACGCCGGACTGCAAGATGCGCCTGCTGCGCGAGCTGGGCTGGCGCTTCGTTTCGTCCGAAGAACACAGCGCGCAGATTCATCCCGGCATTCCCTGCGAGCGCGCCGACCTGGCACAGGCACAGGCGGCCGGCGATCTGGTCGTGCGTTTTCCCGCGCGACTGGACGCCGCCTCCCGCGCGCGCCTGGAAGATGAATTGCTCCGGCATCCCGCCACCGCCTGCGCCTATTCGTTCGCGCTGGGCGCGGCGACGCGTCGCGCGGTCGATCGACTCGCAGGCAATCCGGGCTACCGATTTTCCGCGTTGCAGATGGGATGGATCGGGTTCGGGCCGACGGGATCGGCGCGCGATGGCTGGAAGCCCATCGCGCTGTTCGGACGCGGCTACCAGCCGCGCGGCAGCAACATGCGCGCGATCGAAGCGTTCTACGCCGGCCAGGTGCGCAGCGAGTGCGGCGTCGGCCGGCAGATCGCGCAGTACGCCACGCAGGCGGAGCTGTACGGCGGCGAAGCGTTCGACACCGAATTCGATCCCGACGAGATCGTGATCGGCACCTTCAACCGCCTGCATTCCACGCGCAGCATCCTGCTGGGATCGTCCGCCGGCACGTTCACGCGCGATGGCCGCGCGGTAGCCGCCTCGCGTGCCGGACGCCAGGCCTTCATGGGCCTGCCCGGTTTCATCTTCCACGTCTTCGACCGCAGCACGCTGGACGATCTGAACAACCAGGCCGAGAACTTCGTCGTCTACGACGTGAGCGCCGATGCCGCCGCCGTGTTGCGCGAACACGAAGGCTTCGAGTACTACAACGATCGCAACCGCGCGATCTGGTCGCTGGCGCGCACGCTCCCGGGGCGCAAGCCGTCGCGCTATTTCGAACGCCTGCTGCACGAACGCGACCCCGCCTTGCGCGCCGCGTTGCCGGCGCAATCACAGGCAACGCTGGCGCGTCTGGACGCCGAACTCGCCGATCCGTTCTACCGCGGCTTCGACATCTACGTGCACCGGCAGGGCGTCAAACCCGTCGGCTTCCACATCGCCCGCCTGCTCGACCGCAATCCGCGCACGCCGTTCCGCATCGAACTGGCGCTGCACAATCTGCATACCACGCTATACGAACGCTTCGTGGCTTCGCGGCTGGAAGCATGCACAAGCCATACGCCTCGCGATGCCGTGGAAGGCACGCTTCGGGGCCGATGAGTCGCGCCTGGCACGTGCCGGCGCATCGGTCATTTCCGTCCGATCTCCAGGTGCGTCAGATACAGGCGCAGGTCGAATTCCAGCTGGTGGTAGTCGGGCGTCATGTGCGTGCACAGTTGGTAGAACGCCTTGTTGTGCTCGGCTTCCTTCAGATGAGCCAGCTCATGCACCGCGATCATCTCCAGGAACTCGGCGGGCGCGTCGCGGAACACGCTGGCGATGCGGATCTCGCGAGAGGCCTTGAGCCGGCCGCCGTGCACGCGCGAGATGGCCGTGTGCGTGCCCAGCGCGTGCTTCATCACCTGCAGCTTGCTGTCGTAGAGCACCTTGCCCAGCGGCACGGACTTGCGCAGATGCCGGTCCTTGAGCGCCTGCACGTAATCGTAAAGCTGGCCGTCGGTTCGCACGGCATGGGACTGGCCGTACTTGTCCGCCAGCATCGCGCCCAGCCGATCCTGCACGATCAGCTCGCGCACCCGCGCCTGCAGGGATTCGGGGTAGCCGGAGAGGTATTTCAGGGGATCCATCGGCGGTGGCGGGCGGGCGCGGGCGGCGGGGTCGGGAGGTATGATGGGCCTGAAATCCCCAGCAAGAAACCGCGACATGGCCAAGGCGAATCCCCTTCAGGAACAACTGCTCAAAGCGGGCCTCGTCAAGAAGTCCAAGGTGGCCGAGGTCGCGCGTGAGCAGAACAAGGCCCGGCACGCCAAGGCGCCGTCCGGGCCCAGCGAAATCCAGCTCGAAGCCGAGCGCGCCCGCGCCGAGAAGGCCGACCGCGACCGCGCACTCGCCGCGGAGCGCAAGGAGCAGGCCCGCATCGCCGAACTTCGCGCGCAGGCGCGGCAGATCATCGAGGATCGAAAAGTGCCGCGCGCCGGTGAAAGCGAGTACCGCTTCACCGAGAGCGGCGCCATCCGCACCGTGCTCGTCAACGACGACCTGCGCAGGAAGCTCTCGTCCGGTGCGCTGGTGATCGCCCGCATCGACGAGCGTTACGAGCTGCTGCCGCGTGTCGCCGCCGACAAGGTGCGCGAACGCGACGCGACCATGATCGTGCTCGATCACGGCCAGGATGCGGGCGCCGAACCCTCTGCGACGACCTCCGAAGACGATGCGTACTACGCGCAGTTCAAGGTGCCGGACGATCTGATCTGGTGATGGCGCAACGTCGGGTGCGCTTCACTCACTTGGCCTTGTAGACCGCCTCGCCGTCCACGTACGTCGCCTGCACGGTGAGGTTGCGCAGGCCCGAGGGCGAAATCGCCAGCGGGTCTTCGCTGAGCACCACGAAATCCGCGCGCTTGCCGATGGCCAGGCTTCCCACCTGCGCTTCGGCGAAACCCGCGTACGCCGCATCGAGCGTGAAGCCGCGCAGCGCCTCGAACGCCGTCAGCTTCTCTTGCGGAAACCAGCCGCCTGCGGGCAGCCCCTGTGCATCGGCGCGCGTGGCGGCGGCGTACAGGCCGAAGCGCGGATCGACCGACTCCACCGGGAAATCCGATCCCAGCGCCAGGCGCGCGCCGCTGTCGCGCAGCTGCCGCCACGCGTACGCGCCGATGATGCGCTGCGGGCCGACGCGGTCCTGAGCCCACGGCATGTCGCTGGTCGCGTGCGTGGGCTGCATCGAGGCGATCACATGCAGTTGCGCCAGGCGCGGAAGGTCCTGCGGCGACAGCACCTGCGCATGCTCGATACGCCAGCGGTGGTCGGTGGTCGCGGCCTCGCCGCCCAGCGCCTTCGCGTAAGCCTCCAGCACGACGTGGTTGCCGCGATCGCCGATCGCATGCGTGGCGACCTGCACCTTGCAGCGCTTCGCCTTGGCGACGGCGACGGCGATCTGTTCCGGCGACATCACCATCAGGCCGAGGTTGCCATGGTCGTCGCTGTATTCCTTGAGCATCGCTGCGCCACGACTGCCGAGCGCGCCATCCGCGTACAGCTTCACCGTGCGCATCTGCAATCGGCCGGAGGGATGCGTGTACAGGCCGTCGCGGCACAGCGATTCCAGTGCATCGCTGTTGCCGTCGGCCATCGCGGTGATGCGCAGCGGCATCGCGCCGCGGTCGGCCAGGCGCTGGTAGCGCTTGAGCTCGGCCAGGCTCACGCCCGCGTCGTGCACGCCGGTGAGACCGTGTTCGACCGCCGACTGCATGCCCAGCGACAGCGCGCGTTCGGCGGTGGCTTCGTCCATCGGCGGACGCGACTGGTCGACCAGCGCCATCGCGCCGTCGACGAAAATGCCCGTCGGCTGTTTGCGCGCATCGCGTTCGATGCGTCCGCCGTCGGGTTGCCACTCTCCGGACAGGTCGCGGTTCACGCCGCGCATCGCCGCCGTGTTGGCCCAGCCGGCGTGGCCGTCGATGCGCTCCAGCCATACGGGGCGATCGGGGAACGCGGCGTCCAGGTCGGCGGCCGTCGGGAAGGTCTTCTCCGGCCAGTCGTTCTGGTCCCAGCCACGACCGATCAGCCATGCGCCCGCAGGCAGCTGCTTTTCGAACGCCTGCAGCCGCGCCATCACTTCCTGCTTGCTGGCTGCATCGACGAGGTCCGCGCTGAGCATCGTCATGCCCAGGCCCGAGACGTGCGCATGCGCATCAATGAGGCCGGGGATGACGGTCGCCTGCCCGGCATCGATGCGCAGGGCCTTCGGGTAGCGCTTGAGCAGCGCGTCGGCGCTGCCGAGCGCGAGGATGCGGCCGGATTCGTCGAAGGCGATCGCCTGCACCTTCGGCTGCGCGATCTCCATCGTGTGGATGCGCGCGGCGCTGAGCACCGTCACCTCCGCCGCGACGGCCGGCCCCGACATCGCGACCAGCGTCGCCGCCATCACCCAAACCGGATTGCGCATTTCCCCGTCCCCTGCTAGCGAAAGCCGGACTGTGCGCAAACGCGGGGCGGCAGGCAAGTGGCGGCGCGAGTCACGCCAGAAAGCGACAGGTCGCGCTCAGTCCAGCCGCTTGTGGAACCGCGCGATCGCCAGCGTCATCATCACCGCGATGAAGGCCAGCAGCGCGAGCACGTCCGGCCACAGTTCCTGCAGTCCGGCCCCGCGCAGCATGATGCCGCGCACCAGGCGCAGGAAATGCGTCAGCGGCAGCAGCTCGGCCAGCCACTGCACGACCTTCGGCATGCCGGCGAAGGGGAACATGAAGCCCGACAGCAGGATCGACGGCAGGAACACGAAGAACGTCATTTGCATCGCCTGGAACTGCGATTGCGCCTTCGTCGAGATCAACAGCCCCAGCGCGAGGTTGGCCAGGATGAGCAGCACGCCGGCCAGGTAGATATCGAGCAGGCTGCCGCGGATGGGCACGTCGAACAGCCACACGCCCAGCACCAGGATTACGGTGGTCTGGATCAGGCCGATGCCCGCGTAAGGCAGCACCTTGCCGATCATCAGCTCGCTGCTGGTCAGGGGCGTGGCGATCAGCAGTTCCATGTTGCCGCGTTCGCGCTCGCGCACGATGGCCACGCCGGTGAACAGCACCATCGTCATCGTCAGGATCACGCCGATCAGGCCCGGCACGATATTGATCGCCGAGACGCGCTGCGGGTTGTAGAAGGCGACGACGCTGATCTGGCCCGCGCCCACCTGCCCCGTGCCGCCGACGGCCCGCGAGGTGTTCACGATCGGCTGCGTCTGCAACGGCAGTTGCGCCAGCTGCACCGCCGCGCTCTGCACGACGGTGTCGCTGCCGTCGACGAGCACCTGCACGGCTTCGCGGCCCTCGAAGCGACGGCGCTCGAAATCGTGCGGGATCACCACGCCCATGCTGATCTTGCCGCGACGCAGGTCCTCCATCAGTTCCTGCGGTGAGGTCGCGCTGACGGTGGGGTCGATGACGCCGGTGGCGACCATGTCCATCACCAGCGCGCGCGATGCGGCGGTGTTGGACTGGTCGACGATGCCCGTGGCCAGCCCGCGCAGGTTGAGGTTGATCGCGTAGCCGAACAGGACCAGCTGCATCACCGGAATGCCGACAATCATCGCCAGCGTGATGCGGTCGCGGCGCATCTGCCGCAACTCCTTCATGACGATGGCGAACATGCGGCGCAGGTTCATGCGGCCTTCTCTTTCGCTTCGTCGTCGCGTCCGCGCGTGGAGGAGACGAATACGTCCTCCAGGTTCGGATGCGACGGGGCGACCTCGGCGTCGAGTCCTGCGTCGGACAGGGCCTTGCGCACGCGCCCGGCCGCATCGCCATTGCTCTGGTTGAGCACGCGCAGCGTGTTGCCGATCTGCGCGACGCTGAGCACGCCCGGCACGTTCACCAGCAGCTGCTGCGCCCGGCGCGGCTGCTGCGCCAGCACTTCCAGCGTGCGGCCGGTAAGCGCCTGGGTGAGTTCGTCCGGCGTGCCATCCGCAACGAGGACGCCACGATCGAGAATGGCGATGCGATGGCAGCGCTCGGCCTCGTCCATGTAATGCGTGGAAACCAGGATGGTGGTGCCGGCATCGGCCAGGTCGAAGAGCTTCTCCCAGAAGTCGCGGCGCGATTCGGGATCCACCGCGCTCGTCGGCTCGTCGAGGAAGAGCAGTTCGGGTTTCTGGATCACCGCGCCGGCCAGCGCCAGGCGCTGCTTCTGGCCACCGCTCATGGTGCCGGCCAGCTGCTTCTGCCGGTCGGCGAAGTGGTAGTGCTCGATCAGTTCGTCGATGCGTCTGGCGGCCTCGGCTCGCGGAATATCCTGCACGGCGGCGAGGAACTCCAGGTTCTCGCGCACCGTGAGGTCATCGAACAGCGAGAACTTCTGCGTCATGTAGCCGATGCGACGGCGCAGTTCCTCGGCCTGTTCGGGAATGCGCAACCCGAGCACTTCCACCTCGCCTTCCGTCGGCGTCAGCAGGCCGCAGAGCATGCGGATGGTGGTGGTCTTGCCCGAACCGTTGGGGCCGAGGAAGCCGTACACGTTCGCGCGCGGGACGCTCAGGTCCACGTGGTTGACCGCGACGAGTTGGCCGAAGCGCTTGGTGAGGCCGCGCGCCTGGATGGCGAGCTCGCCGGACGGGGCGTTCACTGCGCGAACTCCACGCGCACCGGCAGGCCGGCGGGCAGTTCTTCGTGCGCCTGCGTGATCTCCACCTCGGCCAGGTAGCTCAAGCGCGCCGCGTCTTCGCCGATGAGCGCGTAGTACGGCGTGAAGCTGGGCTCGCTGCGGATCATGCGCACGCGGCCTTGCAGCGGGCCGTCGCGGCCATCGAGGAACACGCGTGCGGCCTGCCCGACCTTGACGTTGGCGCGGATCGGTTCGGGCACGTAGACGCGGGCGTAAGGGCGCTCGCCCACGAGCATCACCGCCAGCGGCGCGCCGACCGGGGCTTCGTCGCCCAGACGGTACGGCAGGCTGTCGACGACGCCTTCGCGCGGCGCGACCAGGTCGAGCTTGCTCAAGGTCACCGCCTGCGTGGCGGCCTGCGCCGTCGCGGCGGCGACGGCGGAACGGCCCTGCTGGATCTGTTCGATGCGCGTGCCGCGTTCCAGTTCTTCCAGCGCGGCCTGCGCGGCGTGCACCTGCGCCTGCGCGTTGCCGGCGGCGGCGCGGGCGCGGTCGACGTCGGAGGCGGCGACGAGTTGCTGGCGACCAAGCGGTTGCAGGCGCGCGTAGTACGCGCGCGCATCGACGGCTTCGGCCTGCGCCGCGGCGAGGTTGGCACGTGCCTGTGCGATGTCCTCGCTGCGCGGACCGTGTTCGAGTTCCTGCAGCACTTCACCGGCCTGCTGCGCCTGCGCCTGCAAGGCCTGCAACTGCGATTGCGTGCGTGTGACTTCCAGTTGCAGCAGGCGCGTGCCGGCCTTGACGCGCTCGCCTTCGCGCACGTCGATGCGGACGATCTTTTCGGCCGCCGGCGCGGGCAGCGCGATCCGGTCCCATTCCAGCGTGCCCAGCGCCTGCTTCGTGTCGTCGCGGCACGCGGAGAGGGCGAGCGTCATCGCGAGCATCAGCAGCGCGTGCGTCGTCTTGCGGTTCGTGTTCATGCGATCAACCCACACCCAGTCCACGGTCCAGCAACGCCAGCGTGTGCCGGCGCAGCGCGTCGAAATCCAGATCGTCCGCCTGCAGCAGGCGGCGCCAGATCGGCGCACCGGCGGCGGGGAACAGCGTCAGTCCGACCAGCGACACCATCAGCAGGCGCGGGTCGAGGTCTTCATTGAGTTCGCCGCGCGCCTGCGCCTGGGCGAAGCGTGCGGCCATCATCCGCGGCAGCTGCGGGCCGATGCGGTCGAACAGCACGTCGCGCAGCGCGCCGCCTTCGCACAGCACCTCGCGCACCCACAGCGACGGCAGCCACGGATGCGCCGCCACCACGCGCCCCACGCCCAGCACGAAAGCGGCCACAAGCGCGGCGACGTCGTCGCCCGCGGCCATGATCGGCTCGCGCAGTTGCTGGAAGGCCGGCAGCACGCGCTCGGAGATCACCGCCTCCTGCAGCTGCGCCTTGTCGCCGAAGTAGTAATGCAGCAGCGCCGGGGTGACGCCGGCCTCGACGGCGATGCCGCGCAGGGACGTCGCGGCGATGCCTTCGCGGACGAAGCAGGCAATGGCGGCATCGAGCAGGCGCTCGCGCAGGTCGGGGCCATCGGCGCCCGGACGCCCGGGAGAGCGCCGGCCGGCGCCGGCGGGACGGCCCTTGCGGGCCTTGGGGGAGGTCTCGGCGTTCATGAGCGCATATTTAATTATGTGATTAATTAGATCGCAAGCCCGGCCCGACGAACGGTCATAACGTGTCGGTCATGGCATGCCGGCCCGGCCTGCCTGGTCTATGGTTGGAGCCGGTCCCCATCGCCGCCTCCGCCATGGTCCACTCCGCCGCACCCACCCTCCTCCACCGTTGCGCCCTGGGCCTGTGGTTCCTCGGATTGGGGGCGCTGGGTCTGGTGCGCTGGTGGATGCGCTACGCGCGCGACGCCCGCATCTGGTCCGACGCGGTGATGCACGTCTGGTTGTGGGGCTCGTTGCTGATCATGGTGATCGGCGCGCTGTGGATCGCGGGCGTGTTCGGCACGCAATGGCGCAAGCGCGACCCGCGCTGACGTCCCTTTGCGAAATGGCACCCACGGGCGCAAGCTTGTGTGCCCCCGGCGCGCACGGCGCGCATCCCCGCACACGGAAGACCGTCCGTCGATGTCACGAACCACGTCCGAATTCGTCCTGGAGCCGGCCGAAACCGAGCGCCTGGCCAACCTCAGCGGTCCCTTCGACGGCCACCTGCGCATGATCGAACTGCGCCTGGGCGTGGAGATCGCCAACCGCGGCAACATCTTCCGCATCGTCGGCCCGCAGGATGCGGTGGGCAAGGCGGAAAGGCTGCTGCGCGACCTGTGGCGCGACGCTGCCGAAGAAACGCTCACCGAGCCTGCGATCCACCTGCGCCTGACCGAGATCGACGCCGACACCGTCGCCAACGACGACGTCGAGCCGCAGGAAGTCGCGATCCGCGTCAAGCGCGGCACCATCCGCGGCCGCGGTGCGAACCAGGCCAAGTACCTGCACGCCATCGCCACGCACGACATCAACTTCGGCATCGGCCCGGCGGGCACCGGCAAGACGTTCCTGGCCGTCGCCAGCGCCGTGGAGGCGCTGAACGAAGCGCGCGTGCAGCGCTTGATCCTGGTGCGTCCGGCGGTCGAGGCCGGCGAGAAGCTGGGCTTCCTTCCGGGCGACCTCACGCAGAAGGTCGACCCCTACCTGCGCCCGCTCTACGACGCGCTGTACGAAATGCTGGGCGTGGAGAAGGTGGTCAAGCTGCTGGAGAAGAACGTCATCGAGATCGCGCCGCTGGCGTACATGCGCGGACGCACGCTTAACGACGCGTATGTGATCCTCGACGAAGCGCAGAACACCACGATCGAGCAGATGAAGATGTTCCTGACCCGCATCGGCTACGGCAGCACCGCCGTCGTCACCGGGGACCTGACCCAGATCGATCTCCCCAAGCACCAGAAGTCCGGCCTCAAGGACGCGCTGGACGTGCTGCGCAACGTCAACGGCATCAGCTTCACCTTCTTCGAATCGCGCGACGTGGTGCGCCATCCGCTGGTGGCGCGCATCGTCAACGCCTATGACGCCCGCGACGCGCAGGACGCGGCCAGCGGCCCCTCCGCCTGAGCCTGGATGCCATGACAAAGGGCCCGATCCGTCTCGACGTCGTCATCAACTATGCGGTCCCGCGCACGGGCGTGCCGGCGGCCGTGAGCTTCCGCCGCTGGGTGGCCGCTGCGCTGGAGAGCCGCATCCGCGAGGCCGATCTCGCCATCCGCATCGTCGGCACCAAGGAAGGCCGCGCGCTCAACCACCATTACCGTGGCAAGGATTACGCGACCAACGTGCTCAGCTTCCCCGCCGAGCTGCCCGAAGGCCTGCCCGAGGGCGTGAAGATGCCGCTGCTGGGCGACCTGGTGATCTGCGCGCCCGTCGTCGCACGCGAGGCGAAGGAGCAGAAGAAGGCGCTCGCCGCCCACTACGCCCACCTCACCGTTCACGGCGTACTGCACCTGCTGGGGTGGGATCACGAGGACGAGAAGGAAGCGGTGTGCATGGAGCAGCTGGAGCGCGAGATCCTGGCCTCGCTGGGGATCGAGGATCCCTACGGGGACTGAGTCGGCGCTCGCGGCCCTGTCCGGGCCCGCCAAGCGCCCGTCATTCATCCGCGCTAGACTGGGACCGACGTCCCTTCCCCCCGGGGCGCCTGACAGATCGCAATGTCCGAGGACGACAGTAGTAGCTTCCATACGCCCGAGATCCAGGAAAGACGCTCAGACCGGCGTGGGCACGACAAGCCGCGCTCCTGGCTCGAACGCATAAGCTCGGCGCTTTCCGGCGAACCCACGAACCGTGAGGACCTGGTCGAACTCCTGCGCGATGCGCAGGCCGACGGTCTGATCGCCGCCGACACGCTGCGGATGATGGAAGGCGCCATCGCGGTGTCCGACCTGACCGTGGGCGACGTGATGATCCCGCGCTCGCAGATGGTCTCGCTGCCGGCGGACGCCAAGTTCCTGGACCTGATGAAGCAGGTGGTCGAGTCCGGCCACTCGCGCTTCCCGGTGCATGGCGAGGACAAGGACGAGATCCTGGGCGTGCTGCTGGCCAAGGACCTGCTGCGCGGCGTGGTCGCCGACTACGGCCCCGGCAACATCCACGAGCTGCTGCGCCCGGCAGTGCTGATCCCCGAATCCAAGCGCCTGAACGTGCTGCTGCGCGAGTTCCGCCAGTCGCGCAATCACATGGCGATCGTCATCGACGAACACGGCGGCGTGGCCGGCCTGGTGACGATCGAAGACGTGCTGGAGCAGATCGTCGGCGAGATCGACGACGAACACGACGACGCCGAAGACCCGAACGCGCTGATCGCCGCGCAGGCCGACGGCCAGTTCGTGGTCGATGCACTCACGCCGATTTCCGATTTCAACGAGCGCTTCGGTGCCGACTTCGATGACGACGAGTACGACACCATCGGCGGCCTGGTCACGGCCGCGATCGGCCACCTGCCCGAAGCCGGCGAGGAGCTCACGCTGGGCCGCTTCGTGTTCCGCGTCTCCGGCGCCGACGCGCGCCGCGTGCACGCCTTCCATGTCGGGGTGCTGGGTGACGCGTAAGCACGGCGCGCCGCGTCGCCTGTTCGCGCTGATCGTCCTGCTGCTGGCGTTCCTCGCCGTTCCCGCGTTCGCCTCCACGCCGCGCATCGGCGTGGTCACGATGCAGCCGGGCGAGATCTTCTTCGAGCGCTTCGGCCACAACGCGATCGTCGTGGTCGATCCCGAGTCGGGCCAGGCGATCTCCTACAACTACGGCTTCTTCGATCCCAGCGAGCCGGACTTCGTCAGCCGCTTCGTCAAGGGCGACATGCGCTACCGCCTGATGGCCCTGCCCTTCGAGCAGGACCTGATGCAGTACCGCGAGGAAGGCCGCGGCGTCAGCGTGCAATGGCTGGACCTGGACGAAGCGCAGGCGCGCGCGCTGGCCGATGCGCTGGCCGAGAACGCCAAGCCCGAGAACGCGTTCTACAAGTACGAATACTTCGACGACAACTGCTCCACGCGCGTGCGCGACATGCTCGACCGCGCGCTCGACGGCGGACTGCGCCGGCAGATCGAAGGCCGCTCGCACGGCTCCACCGCACGCAGCGAAGCGGTGCGCCTGGCCTCGCCGGCGTGGTGGATGTGGCTGGGTTTCGACGTCGGCCTGGGGCCGTCGTCCGACCAGCCGATGCCGGTATGGCGCGAGTCCTACGTGCCGATGCGCCTGGCCGCCGCGCTGCGCGAAGTGAAGAACACGCAAGGCCGGCCGCTGGTGCTCGAGGAACAGGAACTGCTCCCGCATCGCCTGCCGCCCGAACCGCAGGACGCCCCGGTGCGCTGGTGGCCGTGGGCGCTGGCCGGCATCGCGATCGGCATCGCACTGGCATGGCTCGGACGCGCGCGTCCGTGCGTCGCCGCCGCGGTCGCGCTGCCGTTCTGGACGCTGGCCGGCCTGCTTGGCGCGCTGATGCTGTTCCTCTGGCTCGGCACGCAGCACACCTACGGCTGGGCCAACGCCAACCTGCTGCTGCTCAGCCCGCTGTGCTGGCTGCTGCTGCCCGGTGGCTGGCGCGTGCTGCGCGGACGCGATCCCGGACGCTGGTTCCGCGGCGTGCTGGCCGTCGTCGCACTGGGCGCGGTCGCATCGCTGTTCGTGTACTGGCTGCCGGTGACCCCGCAACGCAACGTGCACTGGATCGCGCTGCTGCTGCCGATCCACCTGGGCCTGCTGCAGGCGTTCCGCGCGCGACGCTGAGCGCTTGCCGCGCCGGCGCGGCGGGCGCAGGATTTGCGCATGAGCACGCCTGCCAAATCCCTGCCCGCCGCCGAGGCCCTTCGCCCCAATCTGCCATCCTGCGTGGTCAACTGCGCAGTGTACGAACGCGGCGGGAAACGCCGCGAGATCAGCCTGGACGAGATCAGCGAAGTCCTGGCGAAGGACGATGACAACTTCATCTGGGTCGGCCTGTACGAACCGGCCGAGGCGATCCTCGACAAGCTGCAGGAGGAATTCTGCCTGCACGACCTCGCCGTCGAGGACGCACGCAACGCGCACCAGCGACCGAAGATCGAAACCTACGGCAACTCGCTCTTCATCGTCGTGCATACCGCGCAGAGCGTGGACACCCACATCCGCTTCGGCGAGACGCACATCTTCGTCGGCCCGCGCTACCTGGTGACGGTGCGCCACGGCGCATCGGCCAGCTATGCGCCGGCGCGCGCGCGTTACGAACGGGATGCCGACGACCTCGCCCACGGCCCCGGCGCGGCGCTCTACACGGTGCTGGACCTGGTCGTCGACAACTTCCAGCCGATCGTCCAGGAGTTCAGCCAGGACCTCAACGAACTGGAGCAGGACATCTTCGCCGAGGAATTCCGCAGCGACACGGTGAAGCACCTGTACGACCTCAAGCGCGAGCTCACCCGCCTGCGCATGGCGGTGTCGCCGTTGCAGGACATCCTCGGCCAGCTCTCGCGCGCGCGCACGAACCTCATCGACGAGGAAAGCCAGCTCTACTTCCGCGACGTCCTCGACCACGCCGTGCGCTTGAACGAGACCACCGACACCCTGCGTGAAATGCTGACCGCCGCGATGAGCGTGAACCTGTCGCTGGTGACGATCCACCAGGGCGAGGTCGTCAAACGCCTCGCCGGCTGGGCCGCGCTGCTGGCCGCGCCGACCCTCATCACCAGCTGGTACGGCATGAACTTCACGCACATGCCCGAGCTGGAGGGACGCTACAGCTACTGGATCCTCATCGGACTGGTCGTGGTGGCGTGCTCGGGGCTGTACGTGCTGCTCAAGCGCGCCAAGTGGCTGTAAACACTGGAGTTCCCTGCTTCGCTTAGACCAAAGTCGCAGGCGACTTGCCGCATTGCGCATTGACCCGGCGCCCGCGCCGGCGCGACTCTTCGGTGATCCTTCCGGAGGGGATGTCATGAAAGGTTTGTCCTGGATCGGCTGGGCCGCCCTGGCGGTACTGGCGGCGTTCTGCATCGGCACCATCGCCCTGCATCGCGGCGAAACCATCAACGCGATATGGCTGGTGGTGGCGGCGGTGGCGACGTTCACCGTCGCGTTCCGCTTCTACGGCCTCTACATCGCGCGCAATGCGCTGATGATCGACGGCAGCCGCGCGACGCCCGCCTGGCGCCGCAACGACGGCCTGGACTACGTTCCGACCGCCAAGAGCATCGTTTTCGGACACCACTTCGCCGCCATCGCCGGCGCCGGCCCGCTGGTCGGCCCGGTGCTCGCCGCGCAGATGGGCTACCTGCCCGGCACGTTGTGGATCCTGTTCGGCGTGGTCCTGGCCGGCGCGGTGCAGGACATGCTGGTGCTGTTCTTCTCCACGCGCCGCGACGGCCGCTCGCTGGGCGAGATGATCCGCGCCGAGATGGGCCCCGCCGCGGGCGTGATCTCGATGGTCGGCATCCTGATGATCATGGTGATCCTGCTGGCGGTGCTGGCGCTGGTGGTGGTGAAGGCGCTGGCGGAAAGCCCGTGGGGCACGTTCACCGTCGCGATGACGATCCCGATCGCGATCCTGATGGGCCTGTACCTGCGCTACTTCCGCCCGGGCCGCATCCTGGAAGTGTCGATCATCGGCTTCGTGCTGCTGATGCTGGCGATCTGGAGCGGCGGCCTGGTGGCGGCGCACCCGACGTGGGGCCCGATCTTCCACCTCAAGGGCACGACGCTGGCGTGGCTGATGATCGCCTACGGCTTCATCGCATCGGTGCTGCCGGTGTGGTTCCTGCTGGCGCCGCGCGATTACCTCTCCACGTTCCTGAAGATCGGCACGGTGCTGGTGCTCGCCATCGCGATCGTCTTCGCGATGCCGGAACTGCAGATGCCGGCGATGACCAAATTCATCGACGGAACCGGCCCGGTGTTCTCGGGCAAGCTCTTCCCGTTCCTGTTCATCACCATCGCGTGCGGCGCCGTCTCGGGGTTCCACTCGCTGATCAGCTCGGGCACCACTCCGAAGATGATCGCCAGCGAGTCCGACATCCCGATGGTCGGTTACGGCGGCATGCTGATGGAGGCCTTCGTCGCGATCATGGCGCTCATCGCCGCATGCGTGCTGCAGCCGGGCGTGTACTTCGCGATGAACTCGCCCGCCGCGCTGATCGGCACCACGGCCGAATCGGCCGCTGCGGCGATCTCAAGCTGGGGCTTCGTGCTGACGCCTGATGTGCTGACGGCCACCGCTAAGGAAATCGGCGAGCAGACCATCCTCTCGCGCACCGGCGGCGCGCCAACGCTCGCGGTGGGCATGGCGCAGATCCTGCACGGGCTGATCCCGGGCGAAGGGATGATGGCGTTCTGGTACCACTACGCGATCCTGTTCGAAGCGCTCTTCATCCTGACCACCGTCGACGCCGGCACGCGCGTGGCGCGCTTCATGATCCAGGAGCTGGTGGGCCTGGCCTACACGCCGTTCAAGGAGACCGAGAGCTGGGCGAGCAACATCGTCTGCACGCTCATCGCCGTCTCGCTGTGGGGCTACTTCCTCTACCAGGGCGTGGTCGATCCGCTGGGCGGCATCAACACCTTGTGGCCGCTGTTCGGCATTGCCAACCAGATGCTCGCGGGCATCGCACTGGTGTTCTGCAGCGTGGTGATGGTGAAGATGAAGCGCGAGAAGTTCCTGTGGATCCCGCTGATCCCGACCGCGTGGCTGCTGATCTGCACGCTCACCGCCGGCTGGCAGAAGCTGTTCCACCCGGACCCGAAGATCGGCTTCATCGCCAACGCCCGCAAGTTCGCCGACGCCGCCGCGCGCGGCGAGGTGCTGGCACCGGCGAAGTCGATGGACGACATGTCGCGCGTGATCTTCAACAACTACCTCGACGCGGGGCTGTGCGCGCTGTTCGTCGCGGTCGTGGTGGCGACCGTGTTCTTCGGCCTGCGCGCCGCGTTCGCCGCGCGTCGCACCAACCTGCCGACTGCGAAGGAGACCGACTATGTCGCGCTCGACGCCATCGCCCGCTGACGTCGGCCGCGTGGCCCTGGACCTGCTCGCACGCTGGTGGCGTGCGAGCTGCCAGACCGCGCGCCTGGCCATCGGCATTCCCGACTACGACGTGTACGCCGCGCACGTGCGGCGCAACCACCCGGACCGCGAACCGATGACGCGCGACGAGTTCTTCCGCGAGCGGATGGATGCGCGGTACGGGAAGGGGCGCAGTCGCTGTTGTTGAGGCGGATACCTGACACGGAAAAGGCGCCGCAAGGCGCCTTTTTCTTTTGCCGCAATGCTCGCCGCCCGAAGCTCCGTGATCCCGTAGCCCGGGTAAGCGCAGCGCACCCGGGACGCCACCGCAACGGAGACCCCGGGTGCGCTGCGCTTACCCGGGCTACGCGTGCTGCAGTCCGCGACGGGGCGCCGTCGATGCGCCTCAACCGGCTACGAGTCTGACTTCGGAATGCCGCCACTCCGCCGGATCGCCCCGGCACTCCAGAAGCCCGCCTTCGATCAGCGCGACGACACGGCTCGCCACGAGCTCTGCATCGTCCACGTCATCAGGAAATTCCAGGTCGCGGGAAGTCATCGCCACGGCGATCACCATGGCCACCTTCTGCCAGTGTGCATTGGCGAATCCAAGAATGAACCGGTCCACCTGTTCGACGACGGCGTCAACCATGCTCAGTTCGCCAGCGACCGCAGGATCAACCCCATCACATACGCCAGCCCCGTGCCCGTCGCATAACCCAGCGTGCCGAGCAATGCGCCCACCGGCGCGAGTGAGGGATGGAATGCCGACGCGACCACCGGCGCCGACGCGGGCCCGCCAATGTTGCTCTGCGAGCCGATCGCGAAATAGAAGAACGGCACGTGCAGCAGCTTGCCGACCAGCCACAGCAGCACGATGTGGATCATCAGCCACACCAGGCCCAGCAGGTACAGCCACGGGCGGTCGAACAGCGCCAGGATGTCCATCTGCATGCCGATGCTGGCGATCAGGAAGTACAGCAGCAGCGTGCCGATGTTGGATGCGCCCGCGCCTTCCAGCGTGCGTGCGCGGGTGAAGCTCAGGCCCAGGCCGACGAAGGTGGAGATCAGCACCACCCACACGAACGGTTCGTGCAGGCTCACCGCGCGCGCCCAGCTCACGTTCGCGCCGAACCACGCCGACAGCGGCGACGCCAGCGCGTGCGCCAGGCCCACCGTCCCGAACGCGATGCCGACGATCACCATCAGATCGGTCAGCGTCGGAATGCGGCTGTGCTGCGCCTTGAACGCAGCGAGCTTTTCCTTGAGCTCATCGATGGCGCGCGTGTCGGCGCCGCTGCGTGCGTCGATGGCCGCGGAGCGTCCGGCGAGGAAGATCAGCGCCGCCATCCACACGTAACCCACACCGACGTCGACGACCGCGAACTGCCCGAACGTCGTCGCGTTGACCTGGAAGATCTCCTTCATCGCCAGCATGTTCGCGCCGCCGCCGATCCAGCTGCCGGCCAGCGCGGTCATGCCCGCCCACGTATCGCCTGCGACCGTTTCCGGATGCACCGCCTTGAACAGCAGGAAGGCGAGGACGCCGCCCAGCATCACGCTGATCGACGCCGCCGCGTACATCGCCACCAGCTTCGGTCCCAGGCGCAACACGGCCTTGAGGTCGATCGACAGTGTCAGCAACACCAGCGCCGCAGGCAGCAGCACGCGGCTGGCGACGGGGTTGTAGAGCTTGCTGTGCTCGCCGTCGATGACGCCGAAGGTGTTGAACAGCCCCGGGATCAGGTAGCACAGCAGCAACGCCGGAACGATCGAATAGAACTTCCGGAACGACTGCAGCGACGAGGTCCAGAACACCGCTCCGAGCGTGGCGGCGATCAGCCCCAGTATCACGATGTCGTTGGTGATCAGCGCGGTACTCGGGGCGTCGTGCATTCGGGCGGATCCGGGGCTTGGCGATGCTGGAGGGTATCAGCCGGCGCGGATCAGTGGCGAGGGCCCTGCGGCACATATCACGCCACTCTCAGGCGTGACGCACCCCGCTTTCGCCGCGCCGGTCGTTCAAGGTCAGCGCGGTGTCGTTGCCCATGTACTGGCGGCGATAACGCAGGTAGCCGGCGGGCTCGTGCACTCCGGCGAATAAGGTGAAGCCACCGTAGGAATCATGGACGTAGTCGGCGAAGAAGTTGGCCAAGGCCGGTGCGACGGGCGCCGCCTTGCGGATGTAGTCGGCGATCTCGCCTGCCTCGGATTCCAATTGCACGTGTTTGCGAATGTTGTTGGCGGGGCCGATACCGGGCCCGAGGTCCACGACATCCCTTACATAACTGCGAACCGGCGATTCGAGCAGCGCGAGGTCGGCGAGGAATCCGTTGTTGGCGTTACTCAGGTTTTCGCGGTCACCGTGGGAGGCACGCTCAACCCACGGAAGTTTCGTGTAGGTGTCCCGCACCTGATACCGCCAGCACAGGTAGGGCATCAGCCACTCGCGCAGACGGCGCGGTTGCGGGCCCATCGCGGCGGTGAAGGCGTCATAGGCTTGCTGCAGGACGGGGTCAATGGCGAAGGGGTCGTAACCTGCTTCAATGGAATCAGCGTTCGCCGCTTCCTTGTCCAGCGGCACCTGCGCCTGCAGCGCGGCTTCGTACATGAGGTTCAGGGGAATCTGCGAAAGCTTTTGACTGTCACGCCCATCCGGCCCGCGCCCCTCCTCCTGCGGCGTGTAACCGCCTCCGATGTCCGAATGCATGCCGGGCAAGGCGAACTGCTGGCAATGCGCAGGCAAGGAGCCGTCCGGATTGCGCACGGTATCCAACGGGAATGAGGCGCGCTGCTCGTGCATCGCCACGTAATGCACACAGCGCTGCACGTGGGTGCCGATACGCAGGGTTTCGGCGCTGGCCCAGTCCAGATGGCCATCGACCCAGTCGCCGATCAGCGGCGCGGAGTGCGGCAGGCCCACGGAGGCCACCGTGTCGAAGAGCCCCAGAAACCGCACCTGCGCCGGGACACCACATAGCTTGCCGGCCGGCATCAACTCGCCCAGCCAGGTGCAGAACACCCGAGCTTCGGCAGCGCCGCGCGAGAAGCCGAACACATCCAGCACGATGCGCTTGATGCGGGGCTTGCATTTGGCGACATCCTTGGCGACTTTTGCGCACCACTCCTGGAAGAACGCTCGGCGCTGCGCGTCACCTGGATCACGCAGCAGGCCGCCCTTGCTCTCCATTTGCACACGCTTGAGTTGGCTGGCGTCGCCTTTCGGCCATGGCAGTGGATTTCCGTGCGAGTCGTATTTGCGCTTACCGTTTCGGCAGAGGGCAGTGATGACCTCCTTCTGGAACATCTGGTACCCATCATCGTTCAAGGATCGGGCGATCGAATTGAGCACCTGCAATAGCGCGAAATTGATACGGCCGTCACCGCCCGCACCCGCCCCTTGCCCTGCGGCCCCGCCTTCATCGGCGATTCCCTCAAAGGGCGTGCCGACACCTGGGACGTAAATTCGGAAATGGCCATTTGAGGGTTTATGCGGATACGCCTTCGATAATCGGTAAATGTTGCTGTCCTTCTGTCGCTCAAACTGGGTCAGAGTACCGCCCTCCACCCATTCCCAGTTGTTGCCGGTGCCGTCCATGAACACACCGATGTTCAATTCCATTTCGCATTCCTCGGTGCGGCAATGCACCTCGGAAAGAACAGGCGTGACCCGTTCCTCCTTGCCCGCATGGGGCTTCAACAGTTCTTCGCTCGCATTCATGGCGTCCCCTTGTTTGCTCTCGTCACCGCTTCCTTCTTTTTGCACGTTTCATCACGCGGGTACTTGCGCCACGGAGCTTTATCCGGGATCGGGTCTTTGATGGGGTACTGCGAATTGGGTCGATTGGCTTTCTCCGGATACCAAGGGGTCGACACCACCTTCACCCCGCCGTCCGCGAGAAAATGCACATACATCGAGTCCGGACGGTGATACGGCTCCACGGGCACGCGGCGCACGTAGTCTGCGCCGGTGCAATCGCGCCAGTTGGTCACGTTCCAACGCACTTCCACCTTGAGACCTTCGCGCCAACGGTTAGGCAGCTTGGCGCAGCACATGATGCTGCCGCCCTGGCCTGCCTGCGCGCCGGCGGCGCCACCCTCACGTTCCCGTCTGCGAGAAAATGCACATACATCGGATTGGGGCGGTGATACGGCTCCACCGGCACGCGACGTACATAGTTCGCGCCGGTGCAATCGCGCCAGTTGGTCACGTTCCACCGCACCTCCACCGTCAGTCCTTCGCGCCAGCGATTGGGCAAGTTGGCGCAGCACATGATGCTTCCTCCTTGGCCCGCCCGCCCACCAACCGCTCCGTCCACAGAGAAGTCCTGCACGCTCAGGTAATCAGCCAGGTGGTCAATGCCTGTCAGCGTGACGCCCTCGATCTCGTCTGGGTCTTCTTCCGTGTAGTCCACCGGCGCGTCGTGGAAGCATCGCGCACGCTTGTACATCTCCTGGATCTGGTCACACACCGCCACCGCCTTCAGCGACGCCTCGTGCGATGCCCGCTGCTCCGCCGTGTATCGCGGTTTCGCCGCGGTCAGGTCTTCCGGCAAGTCCACCCAGCAGTTGTGCGCTTCGCCGTCCTTGCCCAGATTGGCCAGCTTCTGGCATTGGGGCGAACCCTTCAGCCACGCCTTGTGGGAGTGTGATAGCCGCGGCCCGTCACGATCGGCTGGTCGGGATCGCCCTCTAAGAAATCGACGATGACTTCATGGCCGATGCGCGGCAACGCCATGAAGCCGTACATCGTGCCGGCCCAACCCTGGCTGACACGGATCCAGCACGTCGCGTTCTCGCGCGGCCCTCCGCGGTCCCATGGGAACCAGACCTGCACGCGCCCGTGTTCGTCGCAATGGATCTCCTCGCCGGGTGGACCGACGACGTGGGCGATCTGCGGGCCATCGACAACCGGACGCGACGCGGGTTCGGGCTTCCAGTCGTAGTGGGCCGGAACGACGGTGGCGTCAAAGCGGTAGTGCGTTCCTTGCTCGGCGCCGGCGCTGTCGGCTTTCTCCGCCTTCCGATGACATCACTGGCCGATGTACTGCTTCAACCAAGCATTGACCGTGTCGTGCCACTGGATCGAGTTGGCGGGCTTGAGCACCCAATGGTTCTCGTCAGGGAAGTACAGGAACTGCGACGGCACGCCCTGGCGCTGCAACGCGGTGAACGCGCCGATGCCCTGCTCCACCGGGATGCGGAAGTCCTGCTGGCCGTGCACGACGAGCATCGGCACGCGCCAGTTCTTGACGTGGTTGACCGGGTTGAACTTCTCGTAGTTGTCCGGCTTGTCGATCGCGCTGCCGCCCTGCTCCCAGTCGGTGAACCACAACTCCTCGGTGGCGAAGCCCATGCCGCGCTGGTCGAACACTCCGTCGTGGCTCACCAGGCACTTCCACGGCTGGTTCCAGTTGCCGGCGATCCAGTTGACCATGAAGCCGCCGTAGCTGGCGCCCAGCGCACAGGCCTTGTCGCCGTCGAGGAAGGCGTACTGCTGCTGCGCCGCGGCCCAGCCCTTCTGCAGGTCTTCCAGCGGGCGGTCGCCCCAGTGCTGGCTGATCGCATCGGTGAACGCCTGGCCGTAACCGGTGGAACCGTGGAAGTCGATCATCACCACCGCATAGCCCTGGCCCGCGTACGTCTGCGGGTTCCAACGGTAGCTCCAGCCGTTGCCGAAGCTGCCCTGCGGGCCGCCGTGGATGAGGAACGCAACCGGATACTTCTTGCCTTCCTGGTAGTTCCACGGCTTGACGATGAAGCCGTGCACGGTGTCGCCGTTCCAGCCCTTGAAGTCGAACTGTTCGAAGTCGCCGAACGACACGTCCGGCAGGCGCTCGCCCGTGGTCTGCGTGATCGCGCGCAGCGGCGCGGACGCATCATTGCTGGTGGTGTACAGCACGTCGCCGGTCTTGAGCGTGTTGCGCGTCAGCGCGAGCGTCGGGCCGGCAAGGTCGATCGCCGAGATGCTGCCCTCGCCCACCAGCTTCTTGGCCTCGCCCGTGGCGATGTCGACCGCGAACAGCGGATGCTCACCCATGTCGGTGGCCGGCGTGAGGATGGTCTTGCCGTCGGCGCTCAACGTGATGCTGTCGGCGGAGCGGTCCCACTTCGGCGCGATCTCACGCGTCTTGCCGCTGGCCAGGTCCATTTCCATCAGGCCGAAGCGGTCGGCTTCGAAGCCCGGGCGCTTCATCGCGCGGTAGAACAGCGTCTTGCCGTCGCTGCTGAAGGTCGCGCCCGTGTCCCACGCCGGGTTCGACGCGGTGAGGTTCTTCGCCGCGCCCGTGCCGTCGGCGTTGACCTGGTACAGGTCGAAGTTGGTTGAGGTCGGTTCCTTCGCATCGGCGATGCGTGCGCTGAACACCAGCGTGTTGCCGTCCGGCGACCAGGTGTATTCGGTGCTGTCGCCGAACGGACGCGACGGCACATCGCCGTTGACGCCGCCGCTGACGAGCGTCGCCGTCGTCGCGGCCTTGTCGCCCAGCGTCGTCACGAACAGGCGATTGAGGCGACCGTCGTTCCATGCATCCCAGTGGCGGATGAACATGCGGTCGAAGACCACGCCGGTGTTCTTCTGCGCGCCGCGCGCGTCGAGCTTCTTCTTCGAACAGGCCAGATCGGCCTTGCAGTCGGGGAAGGTCTCCAGGTTCACCGCCACGCGCTTGCCGTCGGGCGAGAGCTTGTAGCCGCCCACGTCGGTGGAAAGATCGGTGACCTGCTTCGGCGTGCCGCCAGCGGCGGGAATCGCGTACAGCTGCATCGAGCCGGACTTCGCGCTGAGGAAGTACACCGTCCTGCCGTCCGGCGAGAAGCTGGGCGAGTTGACGTTCCAGCCTTCCGGCGTGAGGCGCACCGGCGGTGCGGCGTCGCGCGCCATCAGGTCTTCGATGTACAGCGCGGTGGACGACTTGTTCGCCGCCATGTCCACCACGCGCTTGGCGAACACCACGCGGCGGCCGTCGGACGAAAGCGTCGGCGAGGAAACGCGCTCCAGCGCGGCGAGGTCGCGCACCTCGAAGCCGCGCGCGGCGAGCGCGGAGGTGGAACCGCAGGCCAGCAGCAGTGCGAGCGGGAGGATGGCGTGGCGTGGCGTCATGGTGGTGTTCTCGATAGCGAATTGCGAGGTTCGGACGGCACACGGCCCGGCGCGGGGCCGGGCCGTGGTTACGAAGGTGGATCAGACGTTGCTTGGCGCGTTGTGCTTGCCCGCACCGGAGCGGAACAGCATCCAGCCGACGACGGCCAGCACCGCCAGGCCGACCCACGGCCCCAGGTGCATGCCCAGCGACAGCACGTCGGCGCGTTCGGAGACCACGATCGGAATCGCGATCAGGATGCCCGTCAGCGCTTCACCGGTGATCAGGCCGGCGGCGAACAGCGTGCCCGGACGGTGCACGCGATCGCGCTCGGCTTCGTCGCTGTCGATCGTCAGGCCGTGGCGGCGCTCGACGATGTACGCCAGCAGGCCGCCGAGGAAGATCGGCACCATCAGTTCCAGCGGCAGGTAGATGCCGATGGCCGCGGCCAGCACCGGCACGCGGAAGTGCGACTTGCGCGACTTCAGCCACTCGTCCAGCGCGATGACCAGCGCACCGATGACGGCACCGATCGCAATCATGTCCCACGGCAGCTTGCCGCCGAACAGGCCCTTGGCCACCGACGCCATCAGCGTCGCCTGCGGCGCGGACAGCGAGTTCGGGTGCGTGGCCGTCGGCGGACCGATGCCGTAGGCCTGCGCCAGCAGGTTCAGCACCGGCGCCATGATCAGCGCGCACGAGAACGCACCGATGCCGAGCATCAACTGCTGTTTCCACGGCGTCGCGCCGACGATGTAGCCGGCCTTCAAATCCTGCAGGTTGTCGCCGCCGACGGCGGCCGCGCAGCACACCACCGCGCCGATCATGATCGCAGCGACCGGGCCGATGGCCGAATCGCGGCCCAGCAACAGCATCAGCACCAGCGAGGCGAACAGGATGGTCGCGATCGTGATGCCCGACACCGGGTTGTTCGACGAACCCACGAGACCGGCGAGGTAGGCCGACACCGACACGAACAGGAAACCGGCGACGATCATGATGATCGTCATCGTCAGGCTCACGCCCCAGCTGGCGACGATCGCGTGGTACAGCATCCACAGCGGCACGACGAAGACGGCCAGCGCGACGAGCATCCACTTCATCGGCAGGTCGCGTTCGGTTTCGGCAACGGCCAGGCCACCGCCCTTGCGCGCCGCGGCCAGGCCGCTCTTGATGCCCGAGGCCAGCGAATTGCGCAGCGAGAACAGCGTCCAGATGCCGCCGATCAGCATCGCGCCGACGCCGAGGTAACGGATCTTCGCCGACCAGATCGCGCCGCCCGCATCGGCGGCGGACGCGCCTGCGATCTGCGCGGCCAGCGCCGGATCGGTGTGCAGGAAGAACGCGTGGTAGATCGGAATCGCGAACTGCCACGACAGGATGGAGCCGGACACCACGACGATGCCGATGTTCAACCCGACGATGTAGCCCACGCCCAGCAGCGCCGGCGACAGGTTGGTGCCCATGTAGCCCAGGTACTTGCCGATGAAGCCCGAGGCGACGGCGTTGTCGGGGATCAGGCGCAGGCCGCTCTCTGCGGCGAGCTTCACCAGCGCGCCGAGCGCGCCGGCGACGGCGAGGATCTTCAGCCCCGGGCCGGGGTTCTCGCCGGCCTTGAGCACTTCGGCCGCGGCCTTGCCTTCGGGGAACGGCAGCGGCTCCTCGACGATCATCGAGCGGCGCAGCGGCACCGAGAACAGCACGCCGAGCAGGCCGCCCAGGCCGGCGATGCCGACGACCCACCAGTATTTGAAGTCGGGCCAGTAGCCCATGATGATCAGCGCGGGGATCGTGAAGATCACGCCGGCGGCGATCGACGAACCGGCGGAAGCGCCGGTCTGGACGATGTTGTTCTCCAGGATGCTGCCGCCGCCGAGCAGGCGCAGCACGCCCATCGAGACGACGGCCGCGGGAATGGCGGTGGCGATGGTCAGGCCCGCGAACAGGCCCAGGTAGGCGTTGGCGGCGGAGAGGATCACCGCCAGCACGACGGCCAGCAGCACGGCTCGGATGGTTAATTGCGGCGTCGCGGGCGAGGCCATCGGCAGCTCCAGGTGGACTCGGTGGACCGAGCGGTCCCGGATCATCGCATTGCCCGCCGGGAACTGTAAAAACCCCGGCGCAAATGGACAGGACGCGGCAAAGATGCGGCGGTGCAGCGATACGCGGCGGTATGCCTGCGTGAGCGGCGATCGCCAGCGGAAGGCATCGCGCGGCTTCACAACCCCACCTACCCCGTCATCCCGGCGAAGGCCGGGATGACGGTGTAGGTGGGATGACGGGATGGTCGGGAGGCCGTGCGCGACGCGGTGCGCTTGAAGGCGTGATGGCCTGCGTCCCGGCCTTCGCCGGGATGACGAGGTAGACGGGATAACGAGATTCGAGAGGGGTGCGGCGTCGGGTGAACGAGCATCGGACCGTCCTCGAACGAGGAACGCCATGCCCTCGAACGAGCAACCCGCTGCCCTCGAACGAGCATCGCATTGCCCTCGAACGAGGTCTGCGGTGCCTGTGCGATCCCAATGTCGATGCCCTCCCGACCCCGGTGACCTGCCCGCCGGCAGGCAGTGAGTCACCCTCACGCACGCATCGCCGCCCTCGCACACCCACCGGACCACCCGTGCGAGGGCATTCCGGTGCCCTCGCGCACCGGCCCGCCTGCCGTCGCGCACCCATCGCAGTGGGTTCGGGCACCCATCCGGCTGCCTTCGCGAGGGCATCGGTCTGCCCGCTCGACCTCACCCCGATGCCCGTCCGACCCCGTCCGAGTGCTCGTCGCCCCCATGCAGCAACTCGTCGTGCGTAGCCCGGGTAAGCGCAGCGCACCCGGGAATCGGGTGGTGACGCCCCCGGGTGCGCTGCGCTTACCCGGGCTACGTGCCCTTTGCATTGATCCGCACGCGACTTCAGAGCGCGCTCCTATACTCGCCCGACCCTTCGCGGAGCCCGCCGTGGCCGCCATCGACCTCTCTGATCCCCGTGCCGCGGACGTCGCCCGCAACCCGCGCGACGAACTCTTCGGCCACCCGAAGGGCGTCTACGTCTGTTTCTTCACCGAGATGTGGGAGCGCTTCTCCTTCTACGGGATGAAGGCGCTGCTGCTGCTCTACCTGCTGCAGCACCACCGCTTCGGCGACGGCCCCGGGCTCGACGTGCTGGGCGCATACGGCGGCCTCGTCTACTGCCTGCCGGTCGTCGGCGGACTGCTCGCCGACCGCTTCCTGGGCATGCGCAAGGCGGTCGTCTTCGGCGGGCTGCTGCTGGTCGCCGGGCACCTGGGCATGGCGGTGGAAGGCCACGCCGCCAGCGGCAGCGGCGCGACCGTGGTGCGCGATGAAGGCGCGCTGCGCGTGTTCTATCTCTCGCTGGCGCTGATCATCGTCGGCGTGGGATTCCTCAAGCCGAACATCTCCACCATCGTCGGCCGCCTGTATCCGCAGAACGATCCGCGCCGCGACTCGGGCTTCTCGCTGTTCTACGCCGGCATCAACCTGGGCGCGCTGTTCTCGGCGCTGGTGTGCGGGTATCTCGGCCAGACGCTGGGGTGGAAGTGGGGCTTCGGCGCGGCCGGCATCGGCATGCTGCTGGGGCTGGCGCAGTTCCTGTGGGGGCAGAGGTACCTGCACGGCCATGCCGAGCCGCCCGACCCCGCGCGCCTGCGCGAGCGCGTGTTCGGCCTGCCGCGCGAATGGGCGATCTACCTCGGCGCGCTGCTCGCGCTGGTGCCGCTGGCGGCGCTGATGTGGGCGGTCGCCAATGGCCGCTTCGCGCTGGGCGGCGAGATCTCGCTCGCGCTGGTGCTGATGCTGCTGGTGATGCTCGCCGTGCTGGGATGGTTCTTCTGGTTCACCACCACGCGCTGCACGCGCGAGCAGCGCCACCAGATGATCGCGCTGCTGGCGCTGATCTTCATGGCGCTGGTGTACTTCACGCTTTATGAGCAGACCTACGGTTCGTGGGTGACCTTCACCGACCGGCTGCTGACCAAGGACGTGTTCCCCCCGCTGGTGATCCGCGAAGGCACGCCGTGGCCGTGGTCGACGGTGTCGCTGGTGCTCGCGCCGGCGGCGTTCGTCGCGGCGGCGATGCTGTCGGATCGCGATCCGGATTCGCGCCTGCCCAAGCTGCTGTTCGCCGGCGCGATCGTGCTGATGCTCGTGTTCCTGCTGCGCGACTGCGTGGTGCTGCCGCAGACGGCGGGCTCGCTGACCTACCTGGGCGCGTTGTTCCTGGTGCTGCTGGCGCCGGTGTTCGCGCGGCTGTGGGATGCGCTGGACCGTCGCGGCATGGACCCGTCCAAGCCGGTGAAATCCGCCATCGGCCTGGTGTTCGCCGGCCTGAGCTTCATCCCGCTGGCGTGGGCGGCGCAGCATGCCGGCGACAGCGGCCAGCTCGCCAGCGTGTGGTGGCTGGTGCTGGCCTACCTGCTGCTGGAGATCGGCGAGATGTGCCTGGCGCCGGTGGGCCTGTCGGCCGTCACGCAGCTGTCGGTGAAGAGCGTGATGAGCCTGATGATGGGCACCTGGTTCCTGGCGACCGCGTTTTCCGAAACGCTCGCGGCGCTGTTCGGCAAGCTCGCCGCGCTCGACATGCCCGAAGGCGCCGCGATCGATTTCGCCGTCGCCGGCGACAAGTACGCCAACCTGTTCTGGCTGATGATGGGGATCGGCCTGGGCTGGGCGGTGCTGGCGATGATCGCCGCGCCGCTGCTGCGGCGGTTGATGCACGGCGTGAAGTAACCGTCGCGCAAAAAACGAACGACGCCCGTGGGCGTCGTTCGTGGTGTCGCAGGATGGCTGCCGGCGTGCTTACTTCGCGGCTTTCGCCTCGCCGCCGGTGCCCGTCACCGCCACCGAGCCGCCCAGGCTGCGAGAGAGGAACGCGAGCAGGCGCGTGTAGAACTCCTTGCGGTGCGCCTCGATGTAAAAGCCGTGGCCTTCGTCGTTGTAGTACAGCGTCTCCACCGGAACGCCGGCCTTGCGCAGCGCCTGTTCCATCATCCGGCTGTGCGTGATGGGCGCGCGCTGGTCTTCGCCGCCGGCGGCGAGGAACACCGGCACCTTGATGCGATCGGCCATGCGGTTGGGCGACACCGCGCCGAGCGAATCGCGCTTGCCGATCCAATCGTTGATGTAGGTCTCGCCCGAACCGCGCTCCTGGATGTCGCCCTGTGTGTGCATCGTCGGCAGGTCGTACACGCCGACGTAACCGGCAGCGCACTTGTACAGGTCCGGCTCCTTCGCCACGCCCATCAGCGAGGCATAACCGCCGTAGCTGCCGCCGTACAGGCAGATGCGGCCTTTGTCGGCGATGCCCTGCTGGATCGCCCAGCGCGTCGCGTCGGTCACGTCGTCCTGCATCTTGCCGCCCCACTCGCGCTGGCCGGCCGAAGTGAACGCCACGCCGTAACCGCCGGAGCCGCGGAAGTTCACCTGCAACACCGCGTAGCCGGCGTCGGCGAGCATCTGCACTTCTTCGTCGAAGGTCCACACGTCGCGGACGCCGTACGGGCCGCCGTGCGGCATCACCACCATCGGCAGGTTCTTGCCGCTGCTGCCCTTGAGTACCGTCAGGTAGCCGTGCAGCGTGAGGCCGTCGCGCGCGGCGAACGTCACCGGCTGCATGGGGGACTGCTGCTCCGGATCGAACCATTCGCGACGCGCCAGCGCGTGCTCGGCCTTCTTGGCCTTGGTGTCGAACAGGTAGAAATCGCCCGGGTTCTGCGCGCTGGCGACTTGCACCAGGGCCACGCCGCCGTCGCTGGTCTGCGAGGTGATCGTCACCGCGTTGCCGGCGAACGCGCCTTCCAGGCTCTTCTGCAGTCGCGCCTCGGGCGCCTGCGCATCGAAGAACTCCGAGCGCGGGCGGCCGTCGTTGAAGTAAGCGCCGATCGGTACATGCGTGCCGTTGCGGTAGATGATGCGCGACGGGTCGACGTCGTCGTCGCGCAGCACCTGGGTGCGCTTGCCCGTGGCCAGTTCCAGCGCGACGATCGCGTCCGGACCGTCGGGCTGCTCGACCTGCAGGTACGCAATGCTGTCGTCGGCGGAGAAGCCGACCGGCTCCTCGAACAGGCCGTTCTTCTCGATCGTCATCAGCTCCCACTCCGCGCCGTCGTTGGCGCGGTAGTACAGCTTGCGGATGCGGTCGGCGTTGGCGCCGGAGGCGAAGCGCACCTGGCCCTTGTTGTCGAGCGCGAAACCGGCGTTGCGCACCGGCACGGTGGCCACGCGCGAGAGCCGGCCGCTGAACAGGTCGAGGCGTTCGACCGTGGTGAACACGTCCGCCGGACCGTAGGTGTACGGCAACGCCGCGACCAGCACCGAGCGGGTGTCCGCCGGCGGCGCATCGATCAGGAACGCGGCGATCTTGTTGTTGCCCTTCTTGGGCTTGATCGACGTGCCCGGGCCGCCGTCGTCGATGTCCTGCCCGACCAGGATGTCGAGCTTGCTGCCGTCGGCGTTCATCGCGTACAGGTTGCCGGTGAGCTGCGGGCGGGCGAGCGCGCCGAACTTCCTGGCGGTGCCGAAGAGCAGCCTGTCGGGCGTGACCCAGGCGAATTCGGAAATCTCGGTGTTGCGGCCCACGTTGAAGCTGCCCGTCAGCTTGTTGGTGCCGCGCTCGATCACCGCCAGCACGGTGCGGTCCTCCAGCGGCACGGTGGCCGCGAAGTGACTGCCATTGGGCGAGATCAGGATGTCTCCGAACTGATCCTTGCGAACGTACGCCGAAACGTCCACGTCCGCGCACATGGCCGGCGAAGACAGCGCCGTCAGCGCTGCCGCCAGGAACAACTGCTTCATGATTTCCCCCTTCCCTATCGGCACTGCACCTTCCGTGGCCGCCCCCTTGGCGCCGCCGGTGTGCGTGGCCGAAGCCTAGCGCATCGACCCACGCGCCGTCGTGCGATGTCAGTCGGTTTCGGCCGCGAAGGTTTCGCGCAGGGCCGCGCGCCAGTGGGGCAATTCCAGGCCGTATTCCGACCGCAGTCGATCGGTGGCGAGCACCGAGTACGCGGGCCGTGCCGCGCGGGTTGGGTAGTCCGCGGTGGCGATGGGATGCACGACCGGCCGGCGCGCGATGCGACCGGATGACACCGCCTCGTCGAAGATCGCCTCGGCGAATCCGTGCCACGTCGTCTCGCCGGCGGCGACCAGATGGCGCACGCCGGATTCGACGATGCCGCGGCGCAGGATCGTCGCCGTGACGTCGGCGATCAGCCAGGCCGGCGTCGGGCAGCCGTGCTGGTCGGCGACCACGCGCAGCGCGTCGCGCTCGGCGCCCAGGCGCAGCATCGTGCGCAGGAAGTTCTGCCCGTACAGGCCGTAGACCCAGGCGGTGCGCAGGATGAGATGGCGCGCGCCGCTGGCCGCGATGGCCTGCTCGCCGGCAAGCTTGCTCTGGCCGTACACGCCGAGCGGCGCGGTGGCGTCGTCCTCGCGGTACGGGCGCGTGCTTGTTCCGTCGAACACGTAGTCGGTGGAGTAATGCAGCAGCGGGATGTCGAGCGACGCGCACGTCTGCGCAAGCCGCTCCGGCGCCCGCGCGTTGATGCGCATCGCCAGTTCCGCTTCGTCCTCAGCGCGGTCCACCGCGGTGTACGCGGCGGCGTTGACGACGGCGTCGGGTTGCACGCGTTCGACCAGCGGCGCGATCGCGTCCGCATCGCCCAGGTCCAGTGCCTCGCAGCGCGCACTGACTTCGAGCGTGCCGCCGCGCGTGGTCGCGACGACCTCGCCCAGCGGCGCGAGGCTGCGCGTCAGCGCATGCCCGACCTGGCCGTTCGCGCCGACGAGCAGGAGCTTCACGCGGCCCGCGTCACGGCGAGTACACCGGCAGACGGTCTTCCGGAACGTCTTCCAGGAACGGGGCGCGCGCGTCCTTGTCCGACACCGTGATGTCGCTGACGGGCCAGTCGATCGCCAGCCGCGCGTCGTTCCAGCGGATCGCGGCATCGGCCGCGGCGTCGTAGGTCGCGGTGCACAGGTAGCTGAACACCGCGCGTTCGCTCAGCGTCACGAACCCGTGTGCGAAGCCTTCCGGAATCCACACATGGCGCTTGTTCTCTCCGCTGAGCAGCACCGCGGTCCAGCGACCGAAATGCGGCGAGCCGCGACGGATGTCGACCGCCACATCCCACACTTCGCCCTCGATGACGGACACGTACTTGCCCTGCGGCTTCGGCCACTGGTAGTGCAGCCCACGCAGCACGCCCTTGCGCGAGGTGGAGATATTGCCCTGCACGAACGCGGGTTGCAGCCCATGCGCGGCGAGCTTGTCGTGATTGAACGATTCGAAGAAATCGCCGCGATCGTCGGCAAACACGCGGGGCTCGATCACCAGGCATCCCGGCAGATCGGTCTGGATCACCTTCACGGCACCGGGCCCCGCTCGGCCAGGCTCATCAGGTATTCGCCGTAACCGTTCTTCGCCAGCGGGCGGGCGAGTTCGTTGAGCTGCGCGGCATCGATCCAGCCGTTGTTCCAGGCGATCTCCTCCGGGCAGCACACGCGCAGGCCTTGCCGCGCTTCGATCGTCTCGATGTAGTTGGACGCTTCCAGCAGCGACTGGTGCGTGCCGGTGTCCAGCCACGCGTATCCGCGTCCGAGCTGCTCCAGGTGCAGCGCACGTTCGTCGAGATAGCGCCGGTTGAGATCGGTGATCTCCAGCTCGCCGCGCGCGGAAGGCTTGAGCTGCGCGGCGAAGTCGCTGGCGCGGCCGTCGTAGAAGTACAGCCCGGTGATGGCGTAGTTGGAACGCGGACGCGCGGGCTTTTCTTCCAGGCCGATCACGCGGCCGTCCTGGTCGAACTCGGCCACGCCGTAGCGCTCCGGATCGCGCACCCAGTAGCCGAACACGGTCGCGCCGTCACGCTCGCCGGCGCGCTTGAGCATCCCCGTCAGCCCGGGGCCGTGGAAGATGTTGTCGCCCAGCACCAGGCAACTGGGCTGGCCGGCGACGAAATCGCGACCGATCAGGTACGCCTGCGCGAGTCCGTCCGGACTGGGCTGCACGGCGTACTCGATGCGCATGCCCCATTGCGAACCGTCGCCGAGCAGCGCCTGGAACAGCGACTGCTCGTGCGGCGTGTTGATGACCAGCACTTCGCGGATGCCCGCCAGCATCAGCACGCTGAGCGGGTAGTAGATCATCGGCTTGTCGTACACCGGCAGCAGCTGCTTGCTGACACCCTTGGTGATCGGATACAGCCGCGTGCCGGTGCCGCCGGCCAGGATGATGCCCTTGCGGTTCATGGGAGTGCCTCAGGCCTGACCGATGCGTTCAAGTCGATAGCTGCCGTCGAGCACACGCTGCACCCACGGCTGGTGATCCAGATACCACTGCACGGTTTGCGCGATGCCTTCCTCGAAGGTCAGCGTCGGCGACCAGCCCAGTTCGCGCTGGATCTTGGACGCATCGATCGCATAGCGGCGGTCGTGGCCGGGACGGTCGGCGACGAAGGTGATCAGCGATTCGCGCGCGCGGCCATCGGCCAGCGGGCGGCGCTCGTCGAGAAGTCGGCAGATGGTGGTGACCACGTCGATGTTGCGGCGCTCGGCGTCGCCGCCGACGTTGTAGGTCTCGCCCGTGCGTCCGGCTTCCAGCACGCGCCGGATCGCCGCGCAGTGGTCGCCCACGAAGAGCCAGTCGCGCACGTTGCGGCCGTCGCCGTACACGGGCAGCGGCTCGCCGGCCAGTGCGCGGGCGATGATCAGCGGGATGAGCTTCTCGGGAAACTGGTACGGACCGTAGTTGTTCGAACAGTTGGTGGTGAGCACCGGCAGCCCGTAGGTGTGGTGGAACGCACGCACCAGATGGTCGGAGGCGGCCTTGGACGCGGAGTACGGCGAGTTCGGCGCGTACGGCGTTTCTTCGGTGAACTTGCCCGTCTCGCCGAGCGAGCCGTACACCTCGTCGGTGGACACGTGCAGGAAGCGGAACGCGTCGCGCTCGGCGGCCTCCAGGCCACGCCAGTAGTCGCGCACGGTTTCCAGCAACGCCAGCGTGCCAACGACATTGGTCTGCACGAACGCGGCCGGGCCGTCGATGGAACGGTCCACGTGGCTCTCGGCGGCGAAGTTGATCACCGCCTGCGGACGATGCTCGCGCAGCAGTCGCGCGACGAGCGCGGCATCGCCGATGTCACCGTGCACGAAGCTATGGCGCGGATCGTCCTGGAGCGAGGCCAGGGTGTCGACGTTGCCGGCGTAGGTCAGCGCATCCAGGTTCACGACCTTGGTGCCCCGGCGCACCGCATCCAACACGAAATTACCGCCGATGAAGCCGGCGCCCCCGGTCACAAGCCACGTCGCCACTGGAACTCCTTGCTCGAATGTCATGAAGGACGAGGGCATGCCCGCATCAGGCGGGTCCGGCCACCGAGGGGCCGAAGGCCATTGCGGCGTCGGCGGTCGGCCCCGGTCCGGGGCGACGCCAACGCGCGGGTCTGAAAGCGCTCTGATCCGCCACCGCTCGCCGCCGCAGAGTATCCCAGAAAGCCGTCCCGCATGCCCACAGGACGGCCGTTTCGGCCCGCCATCTTGCGCAACCGGTCGCAATCATCCGATGGCTGCAACGGCGCCTGAACCGCGCTGCCGCGCCACGACGGGATAGGCCACAATGCGGTGCAGGCCAGCGCCGAGAACGACCCCCGCCGCATCGGGCCGGGTGATCGTGGGCACGGCCTACAGGGAAGGCACTGACGAGCGCGGGGAACGCGTGCCACTGCATGACGTTCGCGAGGAGATCGGGTTGGCCAACGCGTCCAACGAGCGAGGCGGCAAAGTGCACCCTGCGCGAAGCGCCGTGCGCGCGATGCTGGCGTCGATGTGCTGCCTGTTCGCCCTGCTGGTCGCCGATGCCGCGCACGCACTGGACGCGACGCGGCGCATCGGCCAGTTCCACCACACCGCCTGGACGGTGAAGGAAGGCGCGCCCGGTCAGGTCACGGCGCTGGCGCAGACGCGCGACGGTTATCTGTGGCTGGCCACGCAGATCGGCCTGTTCCGCTTCGATGGCGTCCAGTTCGAGCGCTTCGAGCCGACCGGTTCGAACGCCTTCCCCGCCGCAAGCATCTCCACGCTGTACGCACCGGCGAACGGCGGGCTGTGGGTGGGGTTCCGCTATGGCGCGGTGAGTTTCATCGAAGGCGACCGGATCACCCACTACGGCGAGGCCGACGGCCTGCCCACCAGCACGGTGTTCCGCTTCGCACAGGACCACGACGGCACCTTGTGGGCGGCCACGTTCACCGGCCTCGTCCGCCTACGTGGACATCGCTGGGAACGGCTGGGGCCGCAGTGGCGGTACCCGGGAAAGCAGGCGCGCACGGTGTTCGTCGACGCCGCCGGCACGCTGTGGGTGGCGACGGAGCATCAAGTGGCGTTCCTTCGCAAGGGTGCAACGACGTTCCAGAGCGTGGCCGCGCCGGTCGGGCGGATCAGCCAGATCGCACAGGCGCCCGACGGCAGCATCTGGGTCGCCGAATCCGACGGCGCCGTGCGCGCATTGCCGTTGGATGTCACGCCGGCCACGCGCGCCCTCACCCTGCCATCGGCCGGGCTGCTGTTCGATCGCGACGGGACGCTGTGGGCAAACACGCTGGGCGAAGGCGTGTTCCGGCTCGCGCATCCCACCGCCGCGGCGGGTGGCGAGGCAACGCGGGCGTTCGAAGCGTTCCGCCGGGTCGACGGGCTCAGTTCGGATTACGTGCAACCGATCCTGGAAGACCGCGAAGGCACGGTCTGGATCGGCAGCAGCCGCGGGCTCGACCGCTTCCGCCATTCCAACGTGGTGCCGGCGCTGCTTCCGGAAGGCGCCCAGGATTTCGCCATCGCCCCCGACGACAGCGGGGCGTTGCTGGCAGGCACCCGAAACCGGCCGCTCATGCACCTGCACGGCGATCGGCTGACCTTCCTCGACGTGCCCGCGCCGATCACCGCCGCGCATCGGGACCGCGACGGCATCGTCTGGCTCGGCGGGCCCGACGGCCTGTGGGCGCTGCGCGCGGGCCGCGCGGCGGAAGTGACCGCGCTGCCCGTGCGCGACTACTCCGGCGTGCAGGCCATCGCGAAGGATGGCGACGGCGCGCTGTGGGTGTCGTTGAACACGCCCGGCGTCTACCGGCTGGCGCAGGGAAAGTGGCAGCACTTCCAGGACCTGCGGGGCATGCCGGAAGGCTCCTCGCCGCTCACGCTGCTGGCGGCGAACGACGGCGCGCTGTGGATGGGCTTCGCGCGCAACAAGATCACGCTGATGCGCCGCGGCGCGCTGCAACTGCTCGACACCGCACAGGGACTGAACGTGGGCAACGTGACCGCGCTGTTCGAGGGCGCGGACGGAATCTGGATCGGCGGCGAACGCGGGCTGGCGTTGTATCGCGAGGGTCGCGTGCGAAGCGTCCTCGCGGGCGCCGACGATCCGTTCCTCGGCATCTCCGGCATCGTGCAAACGCGCGAGGGCGACCTGTGGTTGAACGGCGCACGCGGAATCGTGCACGTGCCGGCCGCACGGGTACCGCGCCTGTTCGAGTCGGGCGAAGGCCGCGTGTACGAACGCTTCGATTTCCTCGACGGCGTACCGGGCATCCCGGCGCAGTTCCGCCCCTTGCCCACCGCCGTGCAGACCGACGACGGCCAGCTGTGGTTCGCCACCACCAGCGGCGTGGTGTCGATCGATCCGGCGGCGATCGCGCGCAATCCGATTCCGCCGCCGGTGCGGATCCGTTCGCTGCTCGCCAACGACCGCACCTGGGGCGTGGGCGCGCAGACACTGGCATTGCCCGCCGGCGTCAGAAACCTGCAGATCGCCTACACCGCGCTGAGCCTGTCGATTCCCGAGCGCGTGCGGTTCCGCTACAAGCTGGAGGGCTACGACCAGGACTGGCAGGACGCCGGCACGCGACGCGTCGCCTTCTACAGCGATCCAGGCCCGGGCACGTATACCTTCCGCGTCATCGCCGCCAACAACGACGGCGTGTGGAACGAACTGGGCGCATCGCAGCGGCTCACGATCGCGCCGCGCTACTACCAGACGGCGTGGTTCCGCCTGCTGTGCGCGCTGCTGGCGATCTCGGTGCTGTGGATCGCTTACCTGCTCCGCCTTCGCCATCTCGCCGGGCAGATCCGCCTGCGCATGCAGGAGCGCTACATGGAGCGCGAGCGCATCGCGCGTGAACTGCACGACACGCTGCTGCAGGGCACCCAGGGATTGATCCTGCGGCTGCACGCGGCCAGCCAGGGCCTTCGCGAAGACGATCCGGTGCGCGAGGATCTGGAGAAGGCGCTGGACCTGGCCGAGCACGCGCTGACCGAAGGACGCGACCGCGTGCGCGGACTGCGCGGCGACGTGCAGTACTGGCACGACCTGGGCAGCGCGCTGCTGCACGTGCGCGACGAGATCCTCACCCAGCCATTGCCGGACATGCGCCTGATCGAGGAAGGAAAGCCGCGTGCCCTGCTGCCCGGCGTCGCCGAGGAGCTGTACCTGATTGGCCGCGAAGCGGTCCTCAACGCACTCCAGCATGCGCGTGCGAACGCGGTGGAGATCGAAGTGGGTTATCACCAGCGCGAACTGCGCCTGCGCGTACGCGACGACGGCGTCGGCATGCACCAGCACACGCCCAACCGTCCCGGCCACTGGGGACTGGACGGCATGTCCGAGCGCGCCGAACGACTGGGTGCGCACCTGGACGTGCTGTCGCGCCCGGGCGCGGGTACCGAAGTCGCCCTGCGCGTGCCCGCCGCCGCGGCGTATGCGCGTCCCACGCGTTCATCGTATTGGCGACGACTGCTCGATCGGCTGCCATGGCGATAGCGCATGCCACGGTGCATGCGCCCGGCTAGACCGTGAGTGCTCCGGTGGCGAGTCCGTACAGCGCGATCGCCGCTGCCACGCACAGCAGCACGAACACCATGCGCTCCCCGCGCGTGAACACCGCTTTGCCTTCTTCCCTGCGCGCCAGCACGAACAGGATCGTGGCGGGCACGTACAGCAGCGCGGTGAACAGCAGGTACCGCGTGCCACCGAAGGTCAGCATCGCGGCGGCATAGGCGGTGGCCAGCACGGTGCACAGCAGCGCGCGGCGACGCGCCGCGGACTCGTCGGCCGCGAAGGTTTCACCCGTCCACGCCAGTTTCACTCCGTAAGCGCCGACCAGCAGGTACGGGACCAGCGTCATCGCGCCGGTCATCTTCAGTGCGAGCAGGAAGGCGTACTCGGCGAACCAGGTCACCAGCAGGAACGCCTGGATCAGCGAATTGGTAAGCCAAAGCGCGGCCGCCGGCGCACCGCGTGCATTCTCGCGCGCCAGCGCCGCGGGCACGGTGCCGTCGCGCGCCGCCGAATGCAGCACCTCGGCCGCCAGCAGCGACCATGACAGGTAGTTTCCCAGCACCGAGATCAGCAACCCCACGCTGACGAAGACACGCCCCCACGGACCGACCACCGCCTCCATCACGCCCGCCATCGCCGGCGTGGGCTGCGCGGCGAGTTCGGGCCGCAGCAGGATGCCGTAGGAGAACATCGTCACCATGATCAGCAGGCAGAGCACGCCGAAGAAGCCGAGCACGGTCGCCAGGCCCACGTCCTCGCGCCTACGGGCGTAGCGCGAGTAGACGCTTGCGCCTTCGATGCCGACGAACGCGAACACCGTCACCAGCAGCGTCGCGCGCACCTGGCCGGCCACGCCGGAGAACGTGGCCTCGTCCCCGCCCCACAGGTTGGCCGCGAACACATCGCGCCGGAAGCCCACGATGACGACGAAGATGAAGGTGGCGATCGGCACCAGCTTGGCGATGGTGGCGATGGTGTTGAGCGCGGCGGCCTCACGCACGCCGCGCAGGATCAGCAGGTGCACGCCCCACAGCAGCAGCGACGCGGACACGATCGCCAGCGCGGTCGTGCCATCGCCGAACGCCGGCACGAACTGGCCGATGGTGGCCTTGATCAGCACCAGGCAGGCCACGTCCGCCAGGCAGCAGCCGATCCAGTAGCCGACCGCCGACATGAAGCCGGCGTAGCCGCCGAAACCGGCCCGGGCATAGGCGTAGATACCCGAATCCAGATCCGGCCGGCGTCGCGACAGGATCAGGAAGGTGAAGGCCAGCATCAGCATGCCGCCGCCGGCGATGAGCCAGGCGATGCTCGCGCCCACCACGCCGGTGGCACGCGCGAACGCGGCCGGCAGCGCGAAGATGCCCGAGCCGATCATCGAACCCACGACCAGCGCGAACAACGCGCCGAACGAGAGCGTCTTGGCCTGCGGCGTGCTCATCGGCGCTCTCCTTGTCGATGCATGTGCACGGTTCGCCTCAACTGACGATGCCGTTGAGCTCGGCCCAGCCGTTCCACATGATCTGGATGCCGATGCACAGCAGGATGAACGACATCAGCCGCATCATCACCAGCGTGCCGGCGGGCCCGAGCTTGCCGAGCACGGCAGCGGCGTTCTTGAAGATGTAGTACAGCACGATGCTCACCAGCGTCGCGCCGCCCGCGCAGATCGCCAGGCCCGTCAGGTAGAGCGCGGGCGTGGTCATCGGAAACTCGGTGCCCAGCGCGATCGACGCGGCGATGGTGCCGGGACCGGTGGTCAGCGGAAAGGTCATCGGAAAAAAGCTGCGGCTGAGGATCTCCTGTTGCGACAGCGCGCGGGCTTCGTCCACGGCGGCGGCGTGCATCTCGTCCTCGCCGTGCTGTGCACCGAGCATGCGCCACGCGGCTGCCGCCACCAGCAATCCGCCGCCCAGGCGCACGATCGGCAGCGAGATTCCGAAAACGCGCAGCACGTAGGTGCCGATCAGCATCGACACGACGATGACGAACCAGCTGTTGATCGAGATCTGCCGCGCAAGCCGCTTGGCCGACGCCGGATGGCGACCGACGGTGGCGACGAACACCGGCGCGGAGCTCAGCGGATTGATGATGGGCAGCAGCGTCATCGGGATCAACACGAGATCCTTGGCGAACTCGATCAGGAATGACTCGCCGTACGTCATCGGCTGCTCCCTTCGGTCAACTTCGCCATGCGGCGGACAGGCCGGATTCGCGTGCCCGGATCCCGATCTGGCCGCGCTTGCGCCATCGGGTGCTCACGGTCGCGCGGAAGAGCGCGGCCACGGTGATGCACCCTGCGCGCTGCGACCGGACGATGGAGCCGCGCGCGTCACGAACCCGTGAAGGAATGGTGGAGGCGCCGCCATGTGCGTGTGATAAGTAGGGCGCGGAGCGACCTGCCACGACCCCGGGGCCTTCGAACCTCACCGGCATCTCGTCCATGGAAGTTGGCGTATTACCGGCACCGTCGCCCGCGTCGGATCTGCGACGGCATCCAGTCCGCTCTGGCATGGAGGAGCCATGCGACGCCCTTGCCCATCGCCTGGTCGCTCGCGTCTCAGCCGGGAGGGTTGGCGCATCGCATGCGCCGCATGCTTGTGCGTCTGCTTCGCGGCGCATGCCCAGGACCCCGCGCTGGAGCAGGCCGAGACGATGGTGCGCGACCATCAGTACCAGCAGAGCTATGAACTGCTCGCACCGCTGGCGAACTCGCACGCGCAGGACGCGAACTTCTTCTACCTGCTCGGTCGCGCCGCGCTCGGCACGGGCAACGCCGAGCAGGCGCGCGTCGCCCTGGAGCACAGCATCGAGCTCGATCCGGACGACACCGAGGCCCACCTCGCCCTCGGTCGCGCGTTTCGCGCGCTGGGGCAGTACGCGAAGGCCCGCGACCAGTTCGAGGTCGCACTGCGCTTCGAGAACCTCCCGTCCGACCTGCTCACGCAGGTGGAGATCTACGACGACGCCGCGCGCGAGGTGCTGGAGAACGAACGCAGCACGACGGCCTTCGGATACGCCGTAGCGGGCTATGGCCGCTACCGCGTCAATTCCACGCGCGGGACCAACGTCCTCGGCGGCGGCGATCGCGACGAACTGTTCTGGAACCTGCGCGCCGGCGGCGGAATCAACCATTCCTTCGGCAACGGCTATGCGATCGACGGGACGCTCGACTACCGGCAACGCTTCTACGACGAGGAGTCTCGCGACGACCGCGACCTGCGCTGGAGCTTCGCCGGCAGCCGCGGCGTCGACGATGGCAACGTCGCGCTGGGCCTGCGCGGCCGCGTGAGCTACCGCGGCAACGGCGATTACCGCAACGACGTTGCCGGCTTCGTCGACTACAGCCGCAACCTCAACCTGGACAACCAGCTGACGATGGGCGTGTCGGTGGAGCGACGCCGCTACCCCAGCGGCCCGCTGCGCGCCCGCAGCCGCACCAACGCCTCGGCGTCGTTGGGCTGGAGCACGTCCTTCGCCGACGGCGCCGCCAGTTTCTCCTTCACCGCACACGGCGGCCGCAACTACGCGACCTCGCGACCCGATGGCGAATCCGACGTGTACGGCGCAACCGCCAACCTGGACTACACCTTCGGCGACACGCTGGATGCCTTCGTCTTCGTCTGGTGGGAACGCGATGCGTACAACACCGACCGCGTGCACTTCCATCCCGACGAAGTGGACGAGGAGGCGATCCTGCGGCGCGAGGACAACCTCTACGAAGGCGGCCTGGGCGTGGTGTGGGAGTTCCTGCCGAGTTGGTCGCTGCGACCGGAGCTGCTGTACATCCGCGACCAGAGCAACGTCGTCGGCTTCAACTACAGCTCCACGGAAGTGTGGATCAATGTGCGCAAGAACTTCTGACGCGATCGCGCGACTGCTCGCGTGCACGTGGATGATCCTGCTTTGCGCCTGCGCGCACACGCCCACCGATCCGCGCGAGCGATTGTCACGTTACCGCGCGCAGGCGGGCCTGCCGGTGGCGGACTTTCCCTACGTGCGCAACATGCGCTGGGAGGCCCTCGGCGACCAGGCGCTCGCCGTATGGCCGCGTCGCGAGACGGGATTCCTCATTGAACTGCCCTCGCCCTGCCACGGGCTCGACGAAGCGCGCGCGATCCGGATCGGTCATGGCGACGGCCGCGTGCGCTCGCGGATCGACGCGATCCGCGTGCTGTCGCTGCCCGGATCGCCGCCGATGCAGCGCCCGCCCTGCCCGATCATGCTGATCAGCCCGCTGCCGACGCCGGGCCTCGCCCTTCCGGACGAACTTCGTACCGTCGAAGACGAAGCCCAATGACACCGGATCTTCCGCCCACGCTGGCCGCAGGAGAGGCGCCATGACCGACGATCGCATCCGCCCGTCCCTTGCCCGGAACGGTTCGCCGCGCCGGTGCGGCGGTGTAACGGGGCGGACGATGCTCGGGGTGATCGCGGCGGCGGCGCTGGTCGTGGTCCTCATGGTTTCCGTCTACGAACGACGCGTCAACGAAGCGGGCACGCACGGCGCGCTGCTGGAACGCGGCATGTCGCCCGGGCATCGCATGCTCAACCAGGAAGCCGGGCGCACCCTGCCCTCCAACGCACCGCGCATCCAGCGCGCGGATGCACTCGTCACGCGGGTCTCCGGGCGCTTCCGCACGAGCAAGGAGAAGGCCGCCCAGCTGGCGCTGATCACGCGCGACTCGATCGCGAAGAAACATCCCGAGGACGTGCTCGATGTACTCGATGCCGCGTTGTTCGCCACCGAGGGCATGGCGCCGGGATCGGTGCCGCCGCTGGAGCCGGTCCTGGGCCTTTACGCAAAGGCGCGCTTGGAGGGGGCCGGCGTGCCTGCCGCCCGCGACATGACGCGGGCGTTCGTGCAGGCCCGAACGCGCACGCCCTAGCCGGCGTTGCGCCGCTTCAACGCCGACGCATCCAGCCGCGCTTGAGCGCGGCCATGCGCCCCAGGTACAGCGCGATGAGCAGGCCGATGCTGATGATCAGGATCAGCCCGGTGACGCGCAGCCATTCGCCGCGTGCCGCGCTCAGGCGCTCGCCGCTGGCGATCTGCTCCAGTTCGAGGACGCAATCCGCATCGGCCAGTTCGTTCTGCCGGGTGGCGCTGTACACCGCGCCGGCGCGGCGCGTTTCGGCCACCTCGCCCGTGCGGCGCGAGAGGCGCTCGGCGTCGGTTCCGTCCGCCGCGGCGCGACGGTGGCGTTCCAGTTCCTGACGCGCGACGGCGCGCGTCACCGGCTCGGTCAGGTTCGTGCAATGTTCAACCGTGCCCGTCGAGCGCGCCGTCGGCCAGACCGGAATCCGATACACGGCGACGAGGGCGAGCACGATGCCGATCGCGATCCACAGGATGATCCGGTACATGAGGGCCTCCTCGCACGGGACGGTTCAGGGAAACGGTTCAATCCGATCGCCCGCGCTCGGCGGGGTCGCCGGCCAGCAACGACGTCCATGAGCGCATGGCGGGGTGATGTTCGGCGAAGGTCATCAGCGCGATCAGCATGGGCACGCCGATGAACGCGCCGGCGATGCCCCACAGCATGCTCCACAGGAACACCGCGAACAGCACCAGGAACGGCGAGATCGACAGGCGGCGGCCGGCGATGCGCGGCTCCAGGTAGCTGCCCAGCAGGAACTGCACCAGGTTCAGTCCGATGAAGATGAGCACCGGCTCGATGGCGAAACCGAACTGCACGATCGCGAACAACGTGGGCAGCACCGTCGCGAACAGCGGCCCGATGAAGGGAATGAAGTTCAGCGCGAACGCGATCAGGCCCCATTCGGGCGCCAGATCCAGCCCCACCGCATACGCCAGCGCCCACACGCCCAGGCCGGTCGCGGCGCTCACCGCGCTGCGGATCACCATGTAGCGCTGGAACTTGGCCGCCGTCGCGCGGCACGCGCCCACGACGTCGGCGCGTCCGGCGCGCACCAGCTTCTGTCGCGTGGAGTCCACTTCCAGCAGACCCAGCACGACGAACACCAACGCGATGACGATGAAGCTGGCCACCTGCTGCAGGCCGACGCCCAGGCGCTGCAAGGCACCGAACAGCCAGCGCGGTTCGAAGTTGTGGATGAACTCGCTCGCCAGATAGAAGCCGTGTCCTTGCAGCCACACATCCATCCGCTGGTAGTGCGTCTGGAAGGCCGCCGCATTGCCGATGGCCCACTGCACGGCGCGATTCAGCCCCCACATCACCAGGCTCGCCATCGCGATCACCACCGCGGCGGTGGCCAGTACCGTGAGGAACATGGCGAGCACTCGCGGCAGGCGCGCTTCCATCGCGCGTTGCAAGGGCCACACGACGGACACGATGAACACCGCCAGGAACACCGGCGCGAACAGCGAGCGCCCCAGGTACAGCGCCACCATGATCACGAACACCGCGGCCGCGCCGAGCAGCGGCACGATCGGTATCAGGGCGCGTCGCGTCTGCATGGACGTCTGCGGGCGTCAGAAGGCGGCTTCGAGGTAGGCATAGATGTAGTTCGATCCGCCATCGACCGTCCCCAGCAACTGCGAACTGCCGAAGATGCCGGAGCGATGCGAAACCGCCAGCCCGAAGTACACGTCGTGCCAGCGCTTGCTGCCGAAGATGTCGCCCACGCTCACGTCGATGCTCGGTTCCAGGTAGTTGAGCAGCTTGGAGGTATTGCGTTCGCGCTCGGCCTGCGTGGTGACTTCGGTGTACGGCACGCGTTCGGCGTAGGACAGGCCGATGCCGAAGCCCAGTCGCGTGGTGACACGGTGGCTCCAGGGAAAACCGTAGTAGAAGCCCTTCATGTACGCATCGATCTGCCAGCTGTCGGGCTGACGGCCCTTTTCGTCGTGGTGCAGAAGCCCGACGTAGCCGATCAGGTCCAGCGGCCAGCCGTTGAAGCGCGAGACGAACGGACGGCCGACGTGGACGCCGGCGATGTCGGTGTAGTCGTCGTCGTTGAGGCTCACGCAACTGAGCGTCATGATCTTGACCAGATGGCAGCCGTCGTCGGTGTCGCGGCCATAGAACACCTTCACGTAGGTCGGTGCGGAGTCCTCGTCCCAGCGCACCTGGCCGTTGCCGAAGTCGTACGCCGCACCGGCCATAACGCCCCATTGCAAGTCGTCGTCGACCACCGGGCTGTTGCGGATCTGCGAGGACAGCTTGGTGACATACGCGCCGCCCACCAGGCTCCAGTGGCTGAAGATGCGGTACGAGCCGTACAGCGCGAGGGTGGCGTTCCAGCCGGCGCCTGCGTCGTAGGCGGGCCGGTCGGGGCGTGCTTCGAAATCCGCCACGCCGTAGTAGTAGTCGTTGAGATCGCCGCTGCGCCAGGACGCCAGCGCGACGGGCTGCAGCCGCCAGCGATCGCCCTGCACGGTGTAGGCGTAGCCCGCGCGTGCCTCGGTGCCGTGAGACAGGTTGGACACGTCCTGGCGCACGCTCACGTCCCACCGCGAAGCGCCGTGCTTCAGATAGAAGCGCGCGCCCAGATCCGCGCCGGTGTTGCGCACTTCCATGCCTTCCAGCGACAAGGGCGCTTCGTCTTCCGGGTAGCCTTCCAGGCGGCGCTCGACGAAGGCCTCCACGCCCATCGTGTCGTCGCGCCACACGCGCACGCCCGCCTCGTTCGCGCGCAGGAAGAAGCGCTCGCCCTCGTAGAGGTACAGCGGCATGAAGTCCTCGCGCATGCCGCCGTCGCGGTATGGCGAGGATTCGGTGCGGAACATGAAGCCCAGGCCGGCGCTGCCGGGCTCCTCCAGCACGGTGCCGAGCATGGCGTCCTGCGCGCTTGCGTGCGGCGCGAGCATCCACAGCCCCGTCGCCAGCGAACTGGCGAGCAACCGACCGCGCCAGCGTCCGTGGCACCGTGGCGGCGCCGGGGCATGCAGGCAGGTCGCGGGCTGCGTCACGGCATCGTCCTCGGCACGTCCCGTGTGAAAGGAAGGCGAACGCGCACGTGACGCGAGCGCATCGTCGCCCGCCCGGGATCGCCTCACGCGCGATTGACGCGACTTTCGTTCAAGTAATGTCGCGATGTCGTGAAAACAACGTCACTGCGCGGACACGCGATGTTCACCACCACTTCACCGCGGCAGGCGTAATCCACGCGCACGCTCCCGGAGTTTTCCGGACAAGTGAATGCGGCGAAGTCGACCACGCAGAGGGAGGGCTCGGACATGAATCACAAGATTGCCGGCGCGGCAGGGATCGCATTGGGTCTGGCTCTCGCGGCGGGATGCGCCACGCACACGACGCCCACCACCTTCAACCGTTCCGAAGTCGGCACCGCGCGCACCGTCCAGTGGGGCACCGTGCGCGGTTTGCGCGACGTCACCATCCAGAACGATTCGCGCGGCGTGGGCACCGCCACGGGCGCGGTATTGGGCGGCATCGCCGGCAGCACGATCGGCGGCAGCAGCCGCGCGAACGCCGCCGGTGCGGTCGCGGGTGCGGTCGGCGGCGGCGCGGCCGGCAATGCGATGTCGCGCAGCACGCGGCCTGGCGTGGAGGTCACCGTCGAGCTGGAATCCGGTCGCACCATCTCCGTCACGCAGGATGGTTCCAGCCAGCAGTTCCGCGTCGGCGATCGCGTGCAGGTTTCGTCCGACGGCTCCACGACACGCGTGACGCGCTGAGGTAACCGTCGTGTACGGCGCGCGTGCGCGGCGCATTCGCCGTCGCATGCGCGTCGCCACTTCCACCCGTCCGAGGCAGGCGACCCCATGCGCAACGCCCTCCCCATGCTGGCGCTGGCCGCGATGCTGGCCTCCTGCGCCACCGGCCCTACCCTCTCCACCGCAGATCGCCTGGCCCTCTATCGGCAGAACGCGGGGCCGCCGACAGCGACCTTCCGCCTGGAACGCATGACCGGCGTACAGAACTGGACGCCGCTCGGCGACCAGGCGCTGGCCGTGTGGACCACCGCCAATCGCGGCGCTCTGCTGGAAATGCGCAATCGCTGCAGCGGTCTGGCGGTCGCTTCGCGCATCACCATCACCAACCGCATGGGCCTGGTCACCGCCCGCTTCGACAGCGTGGTGCCGCGCATCGCGGGCGGCTCGCCGGCGCCGGGCAGTGCGTGCCGCATCGAGACCATCCGCCCGCTGGACGCCAGCCGCCTGCGCGACGCACGACGTGAAATGCGTGAAGCCGAGTACGTCGAGCGTCCGGCGGATGCGGAAACGCCCGAATCGCCGCCGTCCGGCACGCCCACGCCGTGACGCATCGCGACTTCCCGGATCGGGCGCGCATGACTCGCGCGCTCAGCCGCCGCCTTCGTCGATGTCGGCGGCAAGGCTTGCCGCACGCTGCGCGTCCAGTTCGTGCTGCAGACGCTCGATGCCCTGCGGCGACCATCCCTCCACGCCAGTGACCTGCCGCCACGCGGCGACGTAATGCGACGGCGCGAAGACGTGCCCGAAGCCCATCGGCGCATCGTTGGCGAGGATCATGTCCAGCGCCAGCTGCATCATCGACACCAGCGGGTACCAGCGCATCTGCGGCGCGACGTCCGGACCGCGCGGCGCTTTCATCCAGGCCGGCGGGCGGAAGGCGTCTCGGTAGTCGAAGAAGGTCACCGCATCGCTGGCGTATTGCAGATAGACCACGCGCATCACGCCCCATGGGGTGTCGGCGGGCACGGGCGTGCCATTCTGATTCATGAAACGCACGAAGGATCCGTCGCGGAATTGCGGCAACCATGCGGGCGTTCCGGCATTGCGAGCGCGCGTGAGCCCGCGCCAGGTGCGCGCGGCGAACGGTGGCCCGCTCCACAACGCACCGTTCGGCGGATCGCCGAGGACGTCGAACAGTTCCACGGAACGCTCGGAGTTCAACGCGCCCAGACTCAGGCCATGCAGGTACAGACGCGGGCGGCGATCCTTCGGCAGCGTGCGCCAGTAGCCGTACACGGACTGGAACAGCGCCTGCGAAGTCTCTTCGCCGTACTCGGGTTCGATCAACAACGACAGCGGGCTGGAGAGATACGAGTACTGCATCGCCACGCTGGCGATGTCGCCGCGGTAGAGGTACTCGATCGATTCGATGGCCGCCGGATCGACCCATCCGGTGCCGGTGGGCGTGATGATGATCAGCGCCGCGCGATCGAAACCGCCCACGCGCCTGAGCTCATCCAGCGCCAGACGCGCGCGCGCCTGCGCCGAATCCGCGGACGGCAGCCCGGCGTACACACGCAACGGCATCTGCGCGGGCCCGCCCGCGAGCGCTTCGATGCGGGCGGCGCTGGGCGTCGTCGAGACGAACTGGCGGCCGGCGCGCCCCAGCGCATCCCAGGCGATCAGCGAGGCGTCGCTGCCGGTGCGGTTGGGTTCCGCAGGCGGCGCGACATCGGGCGGGATGAGCGCATCGGCCTGGCGGAACGAGGAGTCGATCAGGTGCATCGCGATGCGCAGCACGACGCTGTTGCTCAGCGTGATCACCACCACCACCACGCCGAGCACGCCCAGCAGGCTGGCCACACGAGGCGGCAGCACCTTCGACAGCAGATCGGAAAAACGACTCGCGGACGTGCGCAGCAGGCGCGCGACGGTGAGCACGATCGCGAACAGGCCCAGGGCGATCGCGCCGATGCTCAGTGAGTCGATGTTCTCTGCCGGCGGCATGTGGAATACGGCGCGCACGATGTTCTGCCAGTGCGGCGCGCGCCACAGCGCCCAGATGATCAGCAGCAGGCACAGCGCGTACAGCACCTTCTTCGTCCGCAGCGGCGTACGGCCACGCGACGGCGGCAGCTCCAGGTACGCCCACAGCCAGCGCACGAACACGCCCAGGCCGTAGCCGGCCGACAGGCTCACGCCCGCCAGCAATCCCTGTGTCACCGTGGTGCGCGGAATCAGACTGGGCGTGAGCGAGGCCACCAGCAACAACGCGCCCAGCAACAATCCGGCGGGCGACAGCGGACGCAGCAGGCGCGCGACGGCGTCGGCGGCGGCGCGCGTCCAGTGGCCGATCCGGCGGCGATCAGGCGTTGCCATTGGCTTTGCATTCGCCCGAAGCGTGCCGGAGCAGGACGCGTTCGCGCGCGTCGCGCCGCGCCCGGGCTTCGCGATCGATCCACATGACGTTGCGCTCCCCTGCTGGAACGTTCGTGCATCCAACAAGAGGCATCGTGACGGAGCCGTGAGGCGTCGGCGTCGAAGGACGCCGCGCCATCGCGCGCATCAGGGCGGTGTGGCGCCCGTGCCGGCGGCCAGCCAGCCGCGTTCGCGGTAGATGTCGATGATGGCCTTGGCGATGGCGTCGGCGGTGCGTCGACCGGCCGCACGCAGCGACTCCGGTCCGCGTTCCTGCATGACATTGGAGGCACTGGAAACCGCCACGCCCGCCGAAGCCACCGTGCCGGCCACGCCGAGCGGCAACAGGATGCCCGGCATGCGGCCGCCCGCCGTCTCGGTCTGCGCCGCGGCAAGCGAGCGCGGCCCGGTGGCGGTGACCTGGAACGCCTCCACCATCGTGCTCATTTCACCGCGCCCGGCACCGAAGCCCACCAGCATGCGCATCGTGCGGCTGCCCGGACGCACGTGCACGAATTCACCGCGCAGGATCACATCGCCGATCTTCGGCACCGGCCCGGCGCCCACGGAGTACGCGTCGATGCCCGCCTCGCGAAGTCGCGTGACCACCTGCTGCGCAACCTGCCGCCCCAGCCACCGGCCCTGGTCTACATCCTGCGCTGTCTGCGGCGCTTCGTTCTGCTCGAAGTAGCCGGTGACGGCCGAATCCGGCGGCAGGTCGCCGCGGGTTCCCGCGAAGTCGTAGACGAGGATGCGTTCGGGACGCTCCACCGCGTGTGAGGAGGATTGTTCGAACGGTTGAGTCGTGGTGGTGGCGCAGCCGGCCAGCGCGAGGAGAACCACGCACAGCAGCGCACCGCCCGAACGCCGCGCGGCTTCCTGCACTGTGCGATCACGGGAGGCCATGGAGGGGCGCCCACCTTGAAGTGGCGCTCAATAGACGCCCGCGCGCGTCATGCCGGGGTGAAGGTCGGGGGCCTTGCAACGCCTGCGCGCGGGATGTGTGAGGGGGCGGATGGCGCGAGGCATGCGGCGTGCTCGGCGACGGCTGCGAGACCTATGCGTCATCACGTGCACCGTCGACAGAGCGGCACCATCCCACGCGCGTGACGCAGAAACAAAGAAGCCCGCTTGGAGAGCGGGCTTCTTGCCGGACGCGTCGGCCATCTTGCGATGGCGTCGATCAGAACGGGATGTCGTCGTCCGCGAAGTCGTCGGCGAAACTGCTCGACTTGGCCGGCGGTGCCTCGCGGCGCGGCGCGGCTTCCTGGCGTGCCGGCGCGCGCGCAGGACGCTCGCTGCGATCGCCACCGCCGCGGAACTCGCCACGGCTGCCACCGCCGCCGCCCTCGCCCGGACGTCCGCCGAGCATCTGCATCTCGTCGGCGATGATGTCGGTGGAGTAGCGCTCCACGCCGTCCTGGCCGGTGTACTTGTCGTAGCGGATCGAGCCTTCGACGTACACCTGGCTGCCCTTGCGCAGGTACTCGCCGGCGATCTCGCCGAGCTTGCCGAAGAAGGTCACCCGGTGCCACTCGGTGCGCTCCTGGGTGTTGCCGTCGCGATCCTTGCGCACGCTGGTCGTCGCCAGGCGGGCCTTGGTCACGGCCATGCCGCCCTGGGTGTACTTGGTTTCAGGATCGTCGCCAAGATTGCCGACCAGGATCACCTTGTTGATGCCGCGTGCCATGGGATGTGCCTGCCCCTTTCGTCTGTCTGTCATGGGCCGGCACTGGCGCTTGAAGCGGCCGTGCCGGCGGAAACGGCATCATAACAGCCGGCCGCCGTTCACCACGGCTCCATCGCCGGCCGCCGTGCTGTCGGGCATTACCTGCGCGATAGCTCGCCAAGTCGGCAGGCGAAGGCCAGGAACATGCTGGCGCGGACGTCGGATTCCGCCCGTGCGTGTTGTCGGGCATGGCCCTCGCAGGCATGGCTGAACAGGTCGGCCAGCAGCACACCGAAATCGGCGGGCTCCCCCTCCAGGCGCGGGCAGACGGACATGGCCAGTCGCCGGTCCACCGCCCACTGGCGCAGGAGTTCGAATGCCGCCGGGTCCTCCCGCGCGCCCGCGGGCACGGCGAGCGCCTCCGGGCCGAGCGCCCTGGCCGCTGGGACCCGCGTGGCGGCGCGGCTTGCCATCAGGCGGCAGTTCCCGCGTCGCCGACCGCGCGCAGCGACAGCGGACCGAGGCAGCGCAGGACCTCATCCAGCTCCGCGTCGAGTCCGGCGCCACGGCCGCCGATTCGCGGCGCGCCGGTCGCGATGAGGTGCCGGTCCAGGGCATGGGCCAGCGCATCGAGCACGCCGTCCCGTCGGGCGGGACCGAGCTGGCGCAGGCTGCGCTCGATCACGTCGACGTGGCGCTGACCCGGCCAGTGCGGCACGGCGACCGGAGACGCGGGGACGGGGTTGGCGTCGTCTTGAAGTGAGGTCATGAGAGGGCGAGTTCCGGAAGCGGGATGGAGCGATGCGGGCATCGAAACCACAGGTTGGTGCGAGCCGCGGGAGGCGTATATCGGAACTCTCCGAAAAATCCCTGCGATGGAACCGCCCCGTATAATCCGAAACTCCTTACACGCGACGTGCCCATGCTTCCCAGCCCGACGACCCTGACCATCCCCGACCTGGCCACCATCCAGGCCCTGGCACGTCAGGACATGGCTGCGGTGGATGCCCTGATCCGGCGCCGGCTCGCTTCGGACGTGGTGCTGATCAACCAGGTCGCCGAGTACATCGTCGGCGCGGGCGGCAAGCGGCTGCGTCCGATGCTCCTGCTGCTCGCCAACGGCGCGCTCGGCGGACGCGGCGGACGGCACGGCATCGGCGAGGACGCGCACCAGCTCGCGGCGGTGGTGGAGTTCATCCACACGGCCACGCTGCTGCACGACGACGTGGTCGACGAGTCCGACCTGCGCCGCGGCCGCAAGACCGCCAATGCGGTCTGGGGCAATGCGGCCAGCGTGCTGGTCGGTGATTTCCTGTACTCGCGCAGCTTCCAGCTGATGGTCGAGCTGGAGCGCATGGCGGTGATGCAGATCCTCGCCGACACCACCAACCGCATCGCCGAAGGCGAAGTGCTGCAGCTGCTGCACGTGCGCAATCCGGACACCGACGAAGCCGCGTACCTGCGCGTGATCGAGCGCAAGACCGCCGTGCTGTTCGCCGCCGCCACGCGCCTGGGCGCGCTGCTGGCCGATGCGGACGAGGCCACCTGCGATGCGCTGCACGACTACGGCATGAATCTGGGCTATGCCTTCCAGATCGCCGACGACGTGCTCGACTACGCCTCCGATGCCGCCACGCTGGGCAAGAACCTCGGCGACGATCTGGCCGAAGGCAAGGCCACGCTGCCGCTGATCCACGCCATCGTGCACAGCGACGACGCCACGCGCGCGCGCCTGCGCAGCGCGGTCGAACACGGCGACACCGGCGCGATGCCCGACGTGCTCGCCGCGATCCATGCCACCGGCGGGCTCGATTACAGCCGTCGCCGCGCGCAGGAATATGCACACGCTGCCGAGCGCGCGCTTGATGGACTCGACGAGAACGACTACACGCTCGCGCTGCGCGGGCTGGCGCGTTACGCGGTCAGTCGCGATCACTGACGGCGCGCGCGCCGGCGGCGGTACGCGCTGTACGACCAATTCGACGAAGACGGTCTGCCGGTATGTCGGCGGATGCGGCACGACCCGCACGCTCGTCGCGTGACCCGGCGAACTGCTTTCGAGTACACCTTTCTCGAACGGCAAACGGCAGGGATAGTCCCTGCGTCCGATGCTGCCGATGCGTGCGCGTACGTCCGGCTACAGGTACGTCATGGTGAACGTCATCGTCGTGTTGGCCTGCCCCGGCGTCACGGTGGGGCTGGTCTGGTAGTAGTTCGCCTTGAGCGGGATGGTGTAGTCGCCGCCTGTCGTCTTGTTGTACGGAGCGAACACCTGATCGGTGCCTACGCCCAGCGGATGCACGCCACCGGCTCCGTTGAGCAACTGCACGCCGACGCCCGTGGCGGTGGACGTGCCATCCAGCGCCACCACCGACTGCGCGGGAAGCTGCACCGTCGTTGCCGGATCGATGCGATACCTGACGCTGTTCATCCCGGCCGGGCAGCTGTTCAACTTGATGTTGAAATCGACCGACGGGGTCGTGTAATCCGTGCCGGTGAAGCTGCTCTTCGAATGCCGGCCCAGATCGACCAGGACGTCGGGCGTAACGCAGGAGGCCGAGACGAACGTCGGGCCATTGATGAGCGTGATCGGCACGATGGCGGACTGGGGACCACCATTTGCACCATTGTTCACGGCACCTGTCGTCACAGCTGCAGCGAACTCCGCTACCGGAGCGCCACCGTAATTCACGGTTCCGCCAGATATCGGTCCTGTCCTCACGAACGCGAACGCAATCGCCCCGGAGGCGGTCTGGTCCGGCAAATTTGTAACTCCACCGCCAGTCCAGGCAGTGAAGCGCCTCCAAGCCTGCGGAACTCCAGTCACTCCCGGGAACCAGGTTGTCGAGTTGCCCGACCCGTATGCCCCGTACGCCTTCATGACCATTCCAATGCCGTCCACATTGGTCTTGTAGACAATGTATGACGTCCCATCGATCACTATCGTGTTCGTACCGCCCATATCGGCGGGAGTGAGGCCAGTGCCGGCCTGGCGCATCGAACCGAAGTAGTCACCGCTCGGAGCCATGGTGATCGTGCAAACGAACAGGTTATCCGGGCCGGCGGTGAATGCGCTCCACGGCGTGAGTACAGGGCCGGGCACGGCATTGCGGCCGATGACATAGGATCCACCGCCCGCGTCGGCTGTAATCGAAGAGACAGCAGGCGGCGCGCAATTGGCCGTACCGGCGGCCGCGGTGCCCACCGGCATCGACGCGAACAAGCAACCGATCGCCAGCAACGGCGCGATGCGCGCGCATCGGGTCACTACGGAGCTGAAGGAAGACATTCTCATTTGAGCACCGGAATCCTGTTTATCTCACGCGCCTGAAGTGCGCGCCGTGCAGTTGCCATCACAGAGCACGGCATTTGCCTTCTCCATGACGAATCTCGCCCGCCTTCGCGCCGCCGTCAGGCGTCCATTCCAGCGAGCACTTCCGGCCACTGGCATCCAGCTGCACGCTCAACGCCTTGCCGGTGCCGTCGGGCAACCGCACGAACGCCTGGCTCGACTGGCCCACGTAGCCCACGACGTCACCCGCGTCGTCCGTCACTTCCGCACCGAACGGCAGCGGGCTGCCGTCGTCGCGCAGTGCGTGCAGCAGATACGCGGCGCCCGTCTTGGTTTCGAACGTGACGGGCACCACGGCGCCGGCGCGCGGGACGACCTTGATGCTGGTTTCCGGGAACTCGACGTCGGCGGAAACTCCCTTCGGATCGATCACCAGATCGTTGAGGCGGTACGGCCGCATGTTGCTGACAACGCCGTAACCGCGGCCGTCGACCTTGTTGACGCCACCCGACAGACGCGCACCCTTTGCGCCGGGAGCATTGACGAGGCCGATGGTCTCGCCCAACTGTGATGCCAGCGTGATCCCGCCGCGATGGACCAGCAGCGCGCCTTGCGCCGACACGGAGGCGGACTGGGAGTCCTTGCCGTAGGTGTAGGCACCGCCAACCGTGGCGTACGGCAGCTGCCAGTTGACGTTAGTGCCGATGCTGTCGTCGTTGTTGTCGCCGAAATCGCCGCTGACGCCATAACTGACCTGGCGATTCTCGCCCGCGACACCGGAGACACCGGCACGCATGCGATTGCCATCGCCGCCGTGCGTTGCATTGAGGCTGAGCGTCGGCGGCATCCTGCGCTCGCTCGGGCTGCCGAGGGGCATGATGAAGTTGACGAAATAGCGATCGTCGGTCTGCCCGTTGGCGACGCGACTGCGGCTGGCGTTCACGCCCAGCGACACGTTGCGGAAGCGCTTGTTCCAGCCGATCTGGTAGGTGTTGTCGACCGGAAGTTCATTCCAGTAGTCGTTGCGCGAGCCGACCACGTACAGGTCGCCGGCATTGGCGCCCAGATGCTGGTTGACGGTCAGCTGCAGGCGACTGCGCGCGGTGCCCTCGCCGTCGTAGATGCGCTCGCGCCGGCCGGTGAGCAGGTCGTCGTTGGCCATCACGGCATCGTTCAGCGTGAGGAACCCGCTGCTGGAATAGCGATAGGCCGCCAACGCGAACGTGGTGGACGTGGACGGCACGTTCTTGCTGTAGGTGACGCGTGCGCTGTAGCCGCTGAGGTCACCGCCCTGCGCACCGAACTGCGTGCGCGAACCGGTGACATCCAGCGCCATGGCGCCGACGGGCGTGTTGAAGGCACCGCCCACCGCGAGGCTGCGGTAGAGGTTGTCGCCGGCCACCTGGGCGCCGGCGTAGCCGGTCAGCCAGTTGTTGATGCCGAGCTGGTACGTGCCCTCGGCGAAGCGCGGCGTGTCGAAAAGATTGGACTGGCGCAACTGGCCGGCAGTGACGGCAAAGCGCGACACGCCCGGACGCAGCAGCTGCGGCATCGCGGCAAACGGCACCGTGAAGGCGTGCTTGCGGCCATCGGCCTCGATCACGGTGACCTCGAGATCGCCGCCGAAGCCGGTGGCGCCCAGGTCGGTGATCTCGAAGGCGCCCGGGGCCACGGTCGTCTGGTAGACGACGTAGCCGGACTGGCGGATCTCGACGATGGCGTTGGTGTCCGCCGTACCGCGCACGATGGGCGCATAGCCGTTGACCGAATCCGGGCGCATGCGATCGTCGGTGGCCAGGCTGAGGCCGCGGAACGCGGTCGTGTCGAAGATCACGCCCGAGGTGAACGTGTCGCCGACCGTCAGCGTGGCGGTCAAGCGGTCGATGTCGTGCTCGGCGTAGGTGCGGATGTTCTGGAACTCGCGGTCGCCGCTGTCGTTCCAGCGGTAACCGGACTGGTTGCGGATACGCCAACCACCCACGTTCAGGCCGGCATTGAGGCCGACATAGCCGCCCGTGTAGGTGGCCCCGTCTTCCGTGCGCGACTGCGATGCGTTCGCGCTGTAGCCCAGCGTGAAAGCGTTGATGCCTCGGTCCCAGAGCTTTGGGTCCACGTAGCCGGCCGCATCGCGATGCATCGCGATCTGCGGAATGGACACGTCCATGCGCAGCTCGTTGGCATCGGTCGTCCAGGTCGCATCGGGAATCAACGCGCTGATGTCGAGGCAATCGGAATTGAGGTTGGCACCGGCCGCCTCAAGCTTGCCGGTATCCACGCCCATCATCGTCAGTAGCTCGCGCGTGAAGCACGGCGCGACGTTCCCCTCGTCGTTCGCGCGGAACGTGATGTTCTGGCGCGCGAACGGCACCTGGTTCACACGCAGGTCCACGCGCTGCTCGCCCGGGAGCATTGTGTTGCCGCGCTCGAACCGCGACAGGTCGTACTGTGCGCCAACGGCGCCCAGTGCGATCACGTTGAACTCGACCTGCGGTGCAGGTCTGGGAGACGGATCCGGCGAAGGGTTCGGATCGGGCGCGGCGATCGCGAAGGTCGGCATCGCTCCCAGGACCATCGCGATGCTGAGCGCGATTGGGCGAAGGTTGAATGCGGGCTGCGTCTTGTTGCGTGACATGAACTTCAGGGTTCCGATCGGGAGCTGCGCCTCGTCGGGCGCAAGAGTCCCCACGCGACGCGCAATGCGTCGCGATGGGAGGAATTTCTGGGAGCTGTCGAAGGCGCGTCGGCAGGCGCCTTGGCAGCGATTACCGCGCGGTCAGCGCGTATAGGGCGATTCGCGCTCGGCCGTCGTGCCGTAGTCGTCGATCGTGGTGTAGACCACGGTTCCGCTGTCCGCACCGTCAACCAGGAACGTCTCGCTTCCCTTGGCCGGGCACATACCGCCGCCTTCGACGCTGCTGCGTTGCGCGGCGCCCTTGAGGTGGATGTCGCCCATGGATACGTTGTAGGCAGTGCCGTTCGTGCAGGTCACCGCGAGCTTGCCGTCCTTACGAGCCAGCTTCCATGTCAGCTGGGACACCGAGCCTGCGGGATTGCCTACCAGCGTGCTGGGCCGATAGAAGATCTTGATGCGCGTGCGAATCGCGAACTGCAGGAAGTTCTGCCCACTTTCTTTCTCTTGGGGCTTCGTCGGAACTTCGACCACGTTGAGCCAGAAGACGGATTCGCGATCCTGCGGCAGCGCAGCGCCGGTGAACATCAGGCGGAACGATTGGCCCTTGCCCGCATCGATGCGCGAAAGAGGAGGGTTGATCGTAAACGGAGCTTTGCTGGTCTCCGCGGTTTCGTGATCGTCGCCGCTGTCGACCCATGCCTGGATCAGTCGGGGGTCGGTGCCGACGTTCATGACGCGCACCGTGACTTCCCGTTCGGTGGCCGGATACACCACGCGCGTGCCGACGATCTGGATGGCGGCATGTGCGGATGACACGATGCCGGCCATCGAAAGCACCACGGCGCACAGGGTCTTGGAGAGGTTCATGGCTACTGCCCGTTGATGGAACTGGGTCGGCTCGGTCGAACCGCAGGCCGGAGATTCCGGCCTGCGTCCGAACACGCTGATCAGTTGTACTGCAACGAATACATCACGAAGGTGTCGACCGTGCCCGAGCCAACGCCCGTGGCCGGGGCGTACATCTGCGCCCAGTAGTTCATCGTGGCGGTGTTGGCGCTGATGGTCTCGCCGATGTTGGCGGCATCGGTCGGGTCGGCCAGGTTGATGTCGGCCTTGTTCTTGTTCAGCAGGCCGACCTGCACGACGGGGGCGGTGCCGGCGGCGTTGGTCAGGCGACCGGTGGTCATGTCGACCGGGCTCTGCGCCGGCTCGAAGCGCAGCTTGACGACCTTGCCGTCGGTGCAGCCGGTCTGACCCGAACCGCCGATGACCAGGCTGAACGGCGTATCGGCGGCGCGTGCGCCGAGCGTGGCGAGCGCCGACTTGTTGACCGAGCCCATGGCGACGGCGAAGTTGCCGTTGCTGCCCGTGATGCCGGTACCGGCGGTCACGGTGCAGGTCACGTCGGTGATGTCGCCCTTGAAGGTGATCTTGCCGTCAGCGGCGGCGGCCGTACCCACGACGGAAAAGCCGAGTGCGGCGACCATGGCGGCGGAAAGGAGGTTCTTGTTCATTTCTGTGAATCCTAAGGCTTGATTGGGACAGGGATATGGACCGTCGCAATGGAACCAGCGGAGATCTTCGCGCCACCGTCCAACGACGGGATACAGGCTATTCCTCGCATCTTCTGGTTGGCATCAGATGATTCTGATAAGCAAAAGTCGCGTCAAAATCCTCTGATAAGAAGAAGTGCAAGCCGAATGGGCAAGGCAACAGTCCGAGAAGCAGGCGCCATATGCCCCGGACGACGCCGTATCGCCTGAATGAGCCCGGCCACAGCTCCGCCTGCCGCGTTGCGCAGCACGTTAAGGCTTATTAATAGCCAAACGCGGCTAGCGCCCAGGACTTTCCCGGACACCAGAAGCGTCGGCAGGGGGCTTCTGACGACTTATAGAGTTGGGGTCACTGCTATCGGCGATCGACGCGGACCGCTCAGGCGATGCCGAGCCCCGGAATGGCGCTGATCGCGTCCGGATCGAAGCCCGCCAGTTCGGCGAAATGCCGGCCGCGCGCGACGTAGTCCTTGTACGCACCGAAACTTGGCGCGCCTGGCGACAGCAGGACCACGCCTTCGTTGCCGAGAGCCGCTTTCGCCTGCGCCATCGCATCGCTCAGATCACCCGCTGCGCCGAGCACGAAACCCGCTTGCGCCGCGACCGGTTCGAGCAGCGCATGGATGCGCGGTCCGTTCTGGCCCATCGTGATGATGGCCACCGGCGCGTGCGTGCGCATCGCCTCGGCGAAATCCTCCCAGGGGAGGCCGCGATCGTGCCCGCCGACGAGAATCGCCACGCGGCGCTCCCCGAAGCAGTCCAGCGCCGCGAGGCTCGCGTGCGGCGTGGTGCTGATGGAGTCGTTGACGTAGGTGATGCCATCGCGCGTACCGACGGTCTGCAGCCGGTTCGGCAGCGGCCGGAAACTTGCCGCGTGCGGTACGAGCGCAGTCGCGTCCAGGCCCAGCGCCTCGATCGAAGTCAGCACCGCGCATAGGTTGCCGCGATTGTGGCGGCCCGGCAGTGGCAGCGCGCGCGTGTCCATCACGAAAGTATTGCCGCGATACAGATCGTCGCCGCGCAGATGCCAACCTTCGTCATTGCCGAACCAGCGCACCTCCACGCCGCGAAGCGAGGCGGCCATGCCGACCAGCCTCGCATCGTTGGCGTTGAGCACCGCGATGCGCGGCCGCGCTTGCGTCAGCAGGCGAAGTTTGTCTTCGATGTAGCGCTCGTGCGAACCGTGCCAGTCCAGATGTTCGGGAAAAATATTGAGCGCAACGGCGACCTGTGGGCGCGCGCCGCTCGCTGCGACGTCACCGGTCTGGTAGCTCGACAGTTCGATCGCCCAGAACTCCGGCGTGACCTGCGGTTGCAGCACTTCCAGCAGCGGCAGGCCGATGTTTCCGGCCAGCGCGGTGACATGTCCGCCGGCACGCAGCAAGTGCGCCAGCAGCGCCGTCGTCGTGCTCTTACCCTTGGTGCCCGTCACACAGATGGCGTTCGCGACGACGTTGTCGTCGCCCGCGTGTTCGGCGAACCACAGTGCGGTGCCGCCGATGAAGCGCGTGCCCGACGCGGTGGCTTCCACCGCTTCGGGCCGATACGGGCTGATGCCGGGCGACTTCACCACTACGTCGAACGCCGACAGCCGCGCGGCGCTGGCGTCGGTATCGGCGACGAGGTTCGCGTCGCCCAGCGCGGCGACTTCCTCCGCTTCCTGCGCCGAGCAGAACAGCGTCAGTGGCAATGCCGGCAGGCGCGCGCGGATCGCGCGGTACGCCGCGCGACCTTCGCGACCCCAGCCCCACAGCGCGACCTTGCGGCCATCGAGCTGCGCGATGCGGGTCAGCGAATGATCAGGCGGCGAACTGCGCACGCAGGCGATCCCACAGCGCGGCCGGAATGCGGTGCTCGTCGTCGATCACCAGCAGCGGTTCGACGCGCAATTCATCGGCGACGAGCTGCGGTCGGATCTCGCGCGCGAAACGGTCGACCAGCGCGTCCTCACGCCACTCCGGCCGCTCGGCCAGCGCGGCCATCGCGGCGCGCGACTCGCGGCCTTCGCCCACGCATTCGAACGGCTTGTGGTTCTGGTACTCCAGCAGCGCATCGAAACCGTCGATCTGCGCCGTATCGTCCAGCAGGTTGCGCCCGAAGATGCCCATCAGACGCGGCTTGGGCATGAACGGCGCCAGCGCCAGGAACACGAAGTGGCACTTCGGGCACACGCCGCACCAGCGGCTGGCCGGGCGTTCGCCGAGGATGTGGAAGTTGCGGTTGCAGCTGCTGAAATGCGCGTCGTAGCGATCGGTCTTCGCGAACTGCCGCGCCACGGCCAGCTCGCTGAGCGGACGCAGCAGCGAGTAGTAATGAAGGTCCGCCGCGACCTCGCGCTGCACATACTCGCCGAACGCCTGTTCGCAGGCCCAGCCCTTGGACCACTGGTGGTTCACCTCGCCCGTGCCTTCGATGAGGCTGCCGTAGCTGGCCGAACGCTCGTTGGAGAACACCACCTGGTCCACGCCCAGCAGCACGGCCGCGAAGACCATGATCGCTGAGTTGAGCACGGTGACCGGGATGTGGCCGTTCCACGCGCCTTCGCGGTTGTAGTCGAACAACTGCGGCGCGAGCGCGCGGCCGAGATTGAGCGTCGGCAGGCCGGTGCGTTCGGCGCAGGCGCGGATCAGCTGCGAGCCGCCGATCCACGTCACGGTCTGTTCGACGCCCAGCGCGCGCAGCGCTTCGATGCTCACCAGCGAATCCTTGCCGCCGCCGATGGCAACCAGCGCGTGGTGCGACAGGCCCAGCGTCGGCGCCTTCGTGCCCTGTTCCTGCGTCACCGGGAACTTGATCTTCCCGTGCAGGTTCAGGCCGTTGCGGTAGGCGAACTCACCCAGCCCGTTGACGTAGATCAGTTCGATCAACGCTGCGGTGTCGGCGTCGATCGCGTAAGAATCGATGCGGATTTCCGTCGGCACCGCCGCCTTGTAGTAGCTCACGCCGGCGATCAAGTGCAGCAGGCGCAGGGCGCGTTCGGCGGCCTGTGCGCGTGCGTCGTCCAGCTTGAACGGCGCGCCCGGCACGGTGATCGTCTCGATCATCTCCGGGCCGTCGTCGAAGGCGTACACCAGTTGCGCGATGCCCGTGGCGGCGTCGAAATCGCAGCGCACGAAACGGAACGCGCGGATGGCGTCGCGGTTGAATTTCCACTCACTCATTCAATGACGTCCTCTGCCGGCAGGGCCCGCAGGTTGTAGGTGTTGGCCATCGCCATGCCGTAGGCGCCGGCGTCGGCGACCAGCATCACGTCGCCTTCGAAGGTGTCGGCGGGCAGCGCGCGGCCGCGACCGATCACGTCGCTGCTCTCGCAGATCGGACCGACCACGTCGAACACGGCCGAATCGCCGTCGCGGGACAGGTTGAAGATGCCGTGGTAGGCCTCGTACATCGCCGGTCGCATCAGCGCGTTCATGCCCGCATCGCAGCCGATGCGGCGCACGCCGTCCTTCTCCACGACCTGCGTCACCGACAGCAGCAGCGCGCCGCTTTCGGCGACCAGGTATCGGCCCGGCTCGATCACCAGCCCGTAGCGCGGGTACGCCGCCTTGATCTCCTCCAGCCCCGCACGCCACAGCGGCAGATCGAACTGCGGCGCTTCCGGCGTGTACGGGATCGGCAGGCCGCCACCGATGTCGATGGTCTCGATCGTGCCGATGCCGTCGGCCAGGCCCGCGAGGTGTGCATACACGCCGCGCCAGTGCTGCGGATCTTCGATGCCGCTGCCCAGGTGCGCGTGCAGGCCGCTGATGCGCACGCCGAGCTTGCGCGCTTCCTCGACGAACGCGTCGAAGCGCGTCATCGGCAGGCCGAACTTGGCCGCCACGCCGCCGGTCTTCACCTTCTCGTGGTGACCGTCGCCGTGGCCCAGGTCGATGCGCAGCCAGATCGTGCGGTTGCGGAACACCTCCGGCCAGCGCTGCAGGGCCTCGATGTTGTCGAGCGTGACGATGATCCCGCGCGCGAACGCCGCTTCGTACTCTCGGCGCGGCGCGAAGCTCGGAGTGAACAGCACGCGGCTGGGCGTGATGTGCGGCAGCGTGGCGAAGACGTGTTCGAACTCGCCCTGCGACACGCACTCCAGCCCGAAGCCTTCGCCGACCAGCGTGCGCAGGATCTCCGGATGCGGATTGGCCTTGATCGCGTAGAAGCAGCGATCGACCGCGCTGGTGACACTGAGCGAACGCGCGCGTTCGCGCACGGTGGCCAGGTCGTAGACATAGCGCGGCGTGCCCTGCTGCGCGAGCGACAGCAACGCATCACGACGCCCACGCCACCATGCCGGCGCACGCTGCGGCGCACCGAAGGCGATCTCGCGCCAGCTCGGGCCGAACACCGTCGCATCGCGCACCGGCATCGCGCGCGAGCGGATCAGCTCGGCGTGCAGGTGCGGCAGCAGGCCTTCGGCGTCGGTCTCGTCGATGACGAACGTGAGGTTGAGGTCGTTGGACGACTGCGAGATCAGGTGCACGCGCTCGCGGCCGAACGTCGCCCAGATGTCGCTCAGGCGATGCAGCAGCGAACGCATGCCGCGGCCGACCAGCGTGATGGCCGCGCACGGCGCGATCACCTTGACCCGGCAGATCTCGGCGAGGTCCGCGCTGAGCGCTTCCAGCACGTTCGTGGTCACCAGGTTCTCGCTCGGGTCGAGCGAGACGGTGACGTTGGTTTCCGACGAACCGATCAGGTCGATCGACAGGCCGTGGCGCTTGAAGCGTTCGAACACGTCGGCCAGGAAGCCCACCTGCTGCCACATGCCGATGCTTTCCATCGACACCAGCACGATGCCGTTGCGGCGGCTGATGGCCTTGACGCCGGGCACGGTGGCCGCGGTCGCGTCGATGCGCGTGCCGGGCAGGTCCGGGCGTTCGGTGTCGAGGATGGCCATCGGCACGCCCGCGTCGCGGCACGGCGCGATCGAGCGCGGATGCAGCACCTTCGCGCCGGTCGTGGCGATTTCCTGCGCCTCGGCGTAATGCAGGCGTGTGAGCAGGCGCGCCTCGGGCACGTCGCGCGGGTTGGCGCTGAACATGCCCGGGACATCGGTCCAGATCTCCACGCGCTGCGCCTTCAGCAATGCACCGAAGTACGCCGCCGAGGTGTCCGAACCGCCACGCCCCAGGATCGCCGTGCCGCCGTCGCCGTGGCGCGAGATGAAGCCCTGCGTGATCAGCATCGGCGAGGCTTGCGTGGAGAAACGCTCGCCGAAACCGTCGCCGTCCAGGCGGCAGTTCACCGACAATCGCTGCGCCCATGCGCTGGCGTTGGGCAGCGACACCGCGTCGAGCCAGTTGCGCGCATCGCACCAGCCCATGTCGTGACCCTGCGTGCGCAGGTAGGCGGCGCCGAGCGTGGACGAGAGCAGCTCGCCCTGGGCCAGCACTTCGGCCTGCCAGTCGAGCGGACGCGTCGCTGCGCGCGCGTCCGTCGCCAGCGACTGCAACGCGGCCAGGCGCTCGCCAAGCACGGCATCCGGATCCAGATCGAGTTCGGCACAGAACGCGCGATGGCGCTCGACCAGCGCCTCGATGCGCGACTGGATGCCGTCGCCATTGGCGATGGCCTGCAACTCGTTGGTGACACCCGACAGTGCGGACACCACCACCAGCACGCGCACGCCTTCCTCGGACATGCGTTTTCCGGCGAGGCGTCCGATGGTGTCCCAGCGGTTCCGGCGAGACACCGATGTGCCGCCGAACTTGAGTACTACCCAGCGATTCGCTTCCGCCACCGCAAATGTCCTCGTGATGATGATGGGTTGGTTGGAGATGAAGAATGGTTCGGTCGTTACGGCCGAAACCATGCCCACGCGCGGCGCGCGCAGGACCTAGAATGGCGCCCCTCGCCGGCACTGGCGAGTAACGCGGCCGTAAACTCCGCAAGTTTAGTCGAATAATCCGCTCGGACCCCCGCCGAATGACGCTTCGCCGCTATCTGCAACTCGACGTGTTCGCCGACCGGCCCGGCGCCGGCAACCCGCTGGCCGTCGTGCTGGACGCCAACGGCCTGGACGACGCCCGCATGCAGGCCGTCGCCCGCTGGACGCGACTGCCTGAAACCACGTTCGTTTTCCCGCCCACGCAGCCCGGCGCGGCCTACCGCGTGCGCATGTTCAGCCCGCGCCGCGAGGTGCCTTTCGCCGGGCATCCGAGCGTGGGCACCGCCCACGTGGTGCTCGAGGCCGGACTGGCCCAGGCCGTGGAAGGCCACGTGGTGCAGGAAGGTGCGGTCGGCCTGCTGCCATTGGCGGTCGAAGGCGAGGGTTCGGCGCGCACGATCTCGGTACGCACTCCGCGCGCGCGGGTGGTGGAGATAGCCGAGGCCGGCGATGCCCGTCTGGCCGCGGCGCTCGCCGGGCTGGCCCCGGGCGCCTTGCCGTCGGCGCTGATGGACGGCGGACGACGCTGGTGGCTGGCCGAAGTCGCAAGCGAAGCCGCGCTGCGCGGCGCGACGCCGGACTGGGACGCCATTGCGCAGCTGGCCGAATCCACCGAGACGATGGGCCTGTGCGCGTTCGCGCGCGCGGATGCGGGCAACGGCTACGACCTGGTCGTGCGCGCCTTCGTAGGCGCGCCGGCGCGGTTCGAGGACGCGGCTTCGGGCGCGGCCAACGCCACGCTCGCCGCGTGGCTCAAGCACAACGACGCCCTGCCCGGGCGTGACGGGCGCTACACCGTGAGCCAGGGCCGCGAGGTGGGCTTCGATGCGCGCCTGCAACTGCGCGTGGACGAGGACGGCGAGGTGTGGTCCGGCGGGCAGGTCTGCAACGTGGTGCGCGGGACGATCGACTGGGCGTGAGCCCGCTTACTCCGGCGTGACGTCCACCCGCACACGGATCCGGTCGCCCGGGTCGTAGTTCGTGCGCGTGGTGTAGGTGCGGCCTGCGTATTCGTACGTGACGTCATAGGCGCGCACGTCGCCGCGGCCGTCGCGCGTGCCGTCTTCGCGCGAGTAGTAGCCGTCGCCCTCGTACACCGGATCGCACACGCGCACCATGCCGGTGCGTTGACGCTGGCTCTCGTCGTAGATCTGGCGGCCGGCCATGCCGCCCACCATCGAGCCGATCGCCGAGGTCGCATAGCGCGCACTTCCGCCGCCGACCTGGCTTCCGACCGCTGCGCCGACGATGGTGCCGACGATCGTGGAGGCGGTGCGGCCGGTCTCGCTGCCGCCGGTGGGGCGACGGTAGCCGCCGTAGGGATCGTAGTAGCCGTCTTCGCGGTACGGATCGCTGCCGACATAGGTCGGGCGTTCGTAGCAGCGTTGCGGCGGCTCGGGAGCGGCGCTGGAGTAGGAATCGAACACCGGATCGACGCGGACCACACGCGCGTAGTCGCTGCTGCTGGTGGAGCCGTAGCGCGGGTAGGACTGGGCGTACGCCGAACCGCATGCGATGGCGGCGGCCAGCGCGACGGGGATGGCGATCAGGCGGTTCATGGGGTGGCTCCGGGGCCGGGATGGCATGCGCGCATCGTCCGGCCGGCGCGGGCAATGCACGCTGAATCCTGGCGTTCAGATTCGCGCGCCGCGCGCGGGGTTCACGGCGCCGCGAGCCAGTCGGCCACCTGCGCCGCGACGCTTGCGGCGTCACGCCCGAGCAACGGCCCGACATGCCCGGGCGATGCCACGCGCAGGAGGTCCGCGCCCCAGGCACGGGCCAGCTCGGCGCTGACTTCGGGCGGAACGTCCTCGTCCTGCGCCGAGGCGATGCACAGCGTGCGGCAGAGCGGCGCGTCCATGACCAGACCGCCGTGGGCCTGCCGCAGCACGGCGCCGGATTCGTCGCGCCAGCGGCGGAAGGCGAACAACGCCGTCGCGTCGTCGGAATCGGGCAGCGCGCGGCGGGTCGATGCCAAGCGGGCGTCGCGGCCCCAGGGCACGCGGTCGGGCCAATCGCGCGCAGGGAGATCGTCGGCCCACGGCGCCGGTGGCAGGGGATTCACCAGCACCAGCGCATCGGCCGCGTCGGCGCAGGCCATGGCCAGAAGGCCGCCGAGGCTGGCGCCCACCAGCGCGCGCGGGCGCGGCATGGCCTCCAGCGCGACGCGGACCTGGGCGGCGTAGTCGTCGAAGCCGGTGGCCTCCAGGCCTTCTGCCGCCGGTTGCAGGTCCGGCGCGTCCGCGCGCAGCCCCCGGGCGGCGAGCACGCGCCGCCACACGTTCCATTCCCAACCGCCACCGCCCGCGCCATGCACCAGCACGGCGCGGCCGATCCCCCGCCCGGCTGCCATCCGTTCCGGTCAGCCCAGCGTGGCCTGCACCGTCACCGGCACCGACAGCGCGCGCGAGATCACGCAACCGGCCTTGGCCGCGTCGATGAACTGCTTGAACTGCGCCTCGTCGATGGGCGCCTTGGCGGAGACGACCAGGTTGACGCCGGTGATCGTCGGCCCGGGGTCCGCGCCCGGCTCCATCGTCACTTCGGCACGGGTCTGGATGGTGTCCGGCGTGACGCCGGCCTTGGTCATCACCGCCGACAGCGCCATCGAGAAGCACCCTGCGTGCGCGGCGGCCAGCAGTTCCTCGGGATTGGTGCCCTTCTCATCGCCGAATCGGGTCTTGAAGGAGTAGTTCTGGTCCGCGAACAGCCCGCTCTGCGGCGTGCTCATGCTGCCCTTTCCGCCTTGCAGGTCGCCGTGCCAGACCGCATCGGCAATGCGCTTGAACGCCATGACGCTCTCCATCGTGGGGTGAAGGACGGCCAGCCTAGCGTGGCGTCCGTTAGGCGCGCATGGCGATTCGTGCGAGGTTCGCCCGGCCCCGCCTTCACGCGCGTCTTCACATGCCGGAGGAAAAAACCGCAGCGATCCGCACTTCGCGCCCTTGCGCGCTTGACCACCCCAGCCCCTTGCGCGAGGCTTTCGCTCCCGGCCCCCGCCGGCACCCGCCATGACCGCCCGCCGAGCGCCGCCGCTTCGGCGCGAAGCGCGGACAGCCATGACGGCCTTCCCACCCTAAGGAATTCAGGGAGAAGTCCGCTCATGTCCTACAGCACACAATCCATCCGCAACGTGGTCCTGGCAGGCCACCCCGGCGCCGGCAAAACCACGCTTTTCGAAGCCCTGCTGCAGGCCGGCGGCGCACTCCAGACGGCAGGCACCATCGAACGCGGCAGCACCGTCTCCGACTTCGACCCGATCGAGAAACAGCGCGGCCACTCCATCGACGCCGCCATCGCCAGCATCGACCATGCAGGCATCCACGTGAACCTGATCGACACCCCCGGCTACCCGGATTTCCGCGGGCCGGCATTGTCGGCGCTGGGCGCGGTGGAGACGGTGGCGATCGTCGTCGACGCCGCCAGCGGCGTGGAGTACGGCACGCGCCGGATGATGGAATACGCCAAGGGGCGCAATCTGTGCCGCGTCATCGTCGTCAACAAGATCGACCACGAAGGCGTCGCGCTGGACGGCGTCCTGGCCGATCTGCGCGAGACCTTCGGCCCCGAATGCCTCCCGCTCAACCTGCCCGCCGATGGCGGCAAACGCGTGGTCGACTGCCTGATCAACCCGCAGGGCGACAGCGACTTCGGTCCGGTCGCCGACTGGCACCAGAAGATCATCGACCAGATCGTCGAGATCAACGAAACGGTGATGGAGCACTACCTCGACGTCGGCGAAGACGGCCTGTCCGGTGAGGAACTGCACGACGCCTTCGAGCAATGCCTGCGCGAGGGCCACCTCGTCCCGGTGCTGTTCTGCTCGGCGCGCACGGGCGCGGGCGTGAAGGAGCTGCTCGACGTGGCCGAACGCTGGTTCCCCAATCCGGCCGAGGCCAACGCGCCGCCGTTCGAGAAAGGCCCGGAGCGCGCACGCATCGAAGCCGTGCCGGACGCGAAGGCGCACGTGCTGGCCGATGTGTTCAAGGTGGTCAACGACCCCTTCGTCGGCAAGCTCGGCATCTTCCGCATCTACCAGGGGCTGGTGAAGAAGGACACGCAGCTGTTCGTGGACGACGGCAAGAAGCCGTTCAAGGTCGGCCATCTGTTCAAGCTGCGCGGCAAGGATCACATCGAGATCGAGCAGGCGATTCCCGGCGACATCGCCGCCGTGGTGAAGGTGGAGGAGCTGCATTTCGACGCCGTGCTGCACGACAGCCACGACGAAGACCAGATCCGCCTGGCGCCGCTGGACTTTCCCAAGCCGATGTTCGGACTGGCCGTGGAAGCGGCGAGCAAGGGCCAGGAGCAGAAGCTCGCCACCGCGCTGCACAAGCTCGGCGAAGAGGATCCCTGCTTCGTCGTCGAGCACGAGGCCGAGACGAACGAAACGGTCATCCGCGGCCTGTCCGACCTGCACCTGCGCATCAACCTGGAACGGTTGAAGGACCGCTACGGCGTGGAAGTCACCTCGCGCCCGCCGCGCATCGCCTACCGCGAAACCGTCAGCGGCAAGGCCGAGGGCCATCATCGCCACAAGAAGCAGACCGGCGGTGCGGGCCAGTTCGGCGAGGTGTTCCTGCGCATCGAACCGCTGCCGCGCGGCGGCGGCTTCGAGTTCGTCGACGAAGTGAAGGGCGGCACCATCCCCGGCCAGTTCATGCCGGCGGTGGAGAAAGGCGTGCGCCAGGTGCTGCGCAGCGGCGCGGTGGCCGGCTATCCGATCCAGGACGTGCGCGTGGTCGTCTACGACGGCAAGCATCATCCGGTGGACAGCAAGGAAGTGGCGTTCGTCGCGGCGGGCAAGAAGGCGTTCCTCGATGCGATCGGCAAGGCGCGGCCGCAGGTGCTGGAGCCGATCGTCGAGCTGGAAGTCAGCGCGCCGGAGCAGCACATGGGCGACGTCAGCGGCGGGCTGGCCAGCAAGCGCGCGCGCATCAGCGGCACCGACAGCGTGCGCGGAAGCGAGATCGTGGTGAAGGCGCATGTCCCGCTGTCGGAGCTGGAAGGCTACGCGGCCGAACTCAAATCGGTGACCGCCGGACGCGGCCGGTATTCGCTGGATTTCAGCCACTACGAGCCCGTTCCGGCCAACGTGCAGCAAAAGCTCGTGGAGGCCTACAAGCCGCGGCACGACGAGGACTGAGCGCGTTCGACGCCGGCACCGCCGACAACGCGATGCCGGCTTCACGCGGTTGTGGCCACTCTGTGCGCTCCGCCCCCGGGAACGCGCCGATGCGACCGTCACGAAGCGTGCTGCAGACCGTGCTCGTCGTTGGCCTTGGCATGAGCCTGGGCCTGTTCGCCGCCGCCCCGGCATGGACGCAGACCGCCGCGAGCGCCACCCGCTCGATCCCGGCCTTCCCCCGCCCTGCGGGATTTCCCGACCCCGCTCGGCGCGTGATCTACGCATATGCCGACGAAGCGCCGCCGATGATGGTGCGCACCGGGCCCAACACTCTCGAACCGCTGTACCGACGCAGCGGCGACGGCTTCACGCCCGTACGCGCGGCGGGCTATCGCATCGCGATGACCTCATGTCCGTCGATCACCACCGGCGGCGATTTCCGCACGCGCATGATCGACCTGGCCGCCGCCGAATGGGCCTACTTCGGCCTGCCCGTGCTGGACATGGCGGTGGAGCCGGCGGCGATCGTGCCGCGCGTGCCGCAGCCATCCGGCGTGGTCGAGATCATCTCGCCGCAACGCAACGCGTCCATCGGCGACCGCGTGCTGCGCCAGGCGCCGCGACTGGGCCTGATGGAGGACGACCTTGCGGTCGAGGCCGCGATCGCCGGGTACTGGGCCGCCACCGGCAACGAGGAAGCGATGCGCGTGCAGAGCATCGTCAACTACGGCTGGCACGAAGCGGGCTGGGCGATGCCGTGGTCGGCGGCGTTCATATCGTGGCTGGCCTGCGAAGCGGGACTGACGACCGACCAGTTCCGTCGCAGCGGCGGCCACATCGACTACGTGCGCGCGGCGGTTCGCGCGCGCGACGGGCAGGATCCCGGCCACCTGTTCGTCGCCTACGATCTCAAGGAAGCAACACCGGAGGCGGGCGACCTGCTGTGCACCGCGCGCGGCGAGAGTTCCTTCGCCTCCATCGCCGACATCCGTTCCGGAAACAGTCCGTCCACCGCGCTGCATTGCGACCTGGTGGTGAAGACCGACGCCAAGCGCAACCGGCTCTATGCGATCGGCGGCAACGTCAACCACTCGGTCACGCTGTCGGTGATCGCCACCGACACGAAGGGCCGTCCGCTCACCGACCAGGACATCATCGGCGCGCACCGCTGGTTCGCGGTGCTCAAACCGCGCGCCGGCGGCAAGCTGGCGCACGACCTGGACGGCACGCCGACGGTGCAGATGCTCTATCGCGATTACGCCCGTTACGCCGCCGGCCGCCGCGCGCCCCCGCCCGTGCCGGTGCAGGCGCGCGACGTGCGGGCCAAGACCGATGCCGCGTCGCCGTGAGGGCGCCAACGCGATGGAACGCTCCATCGCGTGCAGGCGCGTCGCGTGAAGCGATGCCGCGCGCATAGTCTGTCGTACTCCGATCACCGTCCACGCCCGCCATGGCCCTGTTCGACCTGCAAACGCTGCTGACCTACCTGGCCGCCGCCGTGGTGCTGGTGATCCTGCCCGGCCCGGGCACGGCGTGGATCGTCGGGCAGAGCCTGGCCGGCGGGACGCGGCGCGGACTGCAGGCCGGCCTTGGACTGGAAACGGCGACGCTGCTGCATGCGGTTGCTGCGGGCCTGGGCCTGTCGGCCCTGCTGGCGACCTCGGCCGTGGCCTTCGAATTCGTGAAGTACCTCGGCGCCGCCTACCTGATCTGGCTCGGCATCAAGGCCTGGCGCAACGGCGAGACCGCCGGCCCGCAGGCCGAAGCCGAAGGCGCGAAGCCGCGCGTCTCCGGCCGCAGTGTCTACCTGCGTTCGGTGGTGACCGGCGTGCTCAATCCGAAGGTGGCGCTGTTCTTCCTGGCCTTCCTGCCGCAGTTCGTCCACCCCGAGCGCGGCTGGGTGTGGCTGCAGTTCCTGCTGCTCGGCGCGTTGCTCGCGGTGGTGGGTTTCTGCAACGACGTGATCCTGAGTTTCGCCGCCGGGCGCTTCAGCCGACGCATGGCCGGCGGCGGGCGTTGGACGCAGCGCGTCACCGGCACCCTCTTCATCGGACTGGGTCTGCGCCTGGCGATGCAGCAACGCGCGTGAACGACCGCCGGTCGGCTCGTCACCCGGCGTGGACGGGACGGCGATAGCATCGATGCGTGTGGGGTCGTGTGGTGTTGTTCATGCGGCGCGGGTATCGTCCCGGCAAACCCGTGGAGCCCGAGATGTACCCGCGCCGCTATCTCCAGATCGCCTTCGTTGCCGCCTTCACCCTGCTGCTCGCCGCCTGTTCGACACTGGGCGCCATGCTCGGCGATGAAGTGCGTTTCACGCCGATGCAGTTGCAGCACTCGCTCGACCGCAACTTCCCCAAGCATTACGACAAGCTCGGCGGCCTCGTCTCGCTGACGCTGATGAACCCGCGCCTGACGATCCCGCAGGATCAGAACCGCCTGCGCGTGGATTTCGACCTGGGCCTGGGTGCGCTGGGCAGCGACAGCAGCAAGCCGGCCGGCCATTTCGCCCTGACCAGCGCGCTGCGCTACGACCCGACCACGCGCGGCCTGCACCTGCAGGATCCGCGCATCGAGCAGGTCGACGTGCCCACGCTCGGCGGCGCCATGAACGGCAGCGCGCGCGCCCTGCTCAACTCCTGGCTGGCCGGTTACGCGCGCGAGGAACCCGTCTACCGCTTCGACAACAGCCTGCTGGACCGGCTGGGCTCGCGCCGCATCGGCACGACCGCCATCGAGAACGGCGGCGTGGTCGTCCATCTGGATCAATGACGATGCCCGCGCTGCGCCACGCCGTTCTCCTGTTCGTGCTCGCGCTGTCCGCCTGCGGCGGCGACAAGCCCGGCGCCGCCGGGCGTTCCGGCGGTGACGCCGAAGCCCTGCCCGCCCCGGCCGGTGCGCGCGGCAGCGTGACCGGCATGCCCGACCAGCCGGGCCCCGGTCAGATCGGCCCGCCGCAACCGGCCGATGCAGTCGCGCTCGATGCCGAAGGCAATCCGATCCTGCCCGCCGACGGCACCGTCACGGGCACGGAAACACCGGTGGATCCCACTGCGCCCGTGATCGATCCCGCAACCGCCGAGCCGACGCCGCAGGACGCCGTCGCGGTCATTCGCGACTACTACGCCGCGATCAACCGCCGCGACTTCGCGCAGGCCCATGCGCTGTGGTCCGACGGCGGCCGCGCCAGCAAACAGACGCTGGAGCAGTTCGCCGCGGGATTCGCCGACACGACGGGCGTATCGGTGGAAATCATGCCGCCCGGGCAGGTGGATGCCGCCGCCGGTTCGCGCTACATCGAAGTGCCGGTCGCGCTGACCGCCACGCATGCGGAGGGTCGCCAGCAGCGCTTCGTCGGCGCGTACACGCTGCGCCGCGCGGTCGTGGATGGCGCGAGCGCGGACCAGCGAGCCTGGCGCATCGGCACGGCCGACATCCGCGAAGTGGCCCAGTGACGTGAACACCGCGCACGGCGATGCGCCGCCGCGCATCGTGCTCGACACGAATGTCTGCCTGGACCTGTTCGTGTTCGGCGATCCCGCGGTGTCGGTACTGCGCGATGCGCTTTCCTCCGGCGATGTCGTCGCGGTGAGCAGCGCGGCGTGTCGCGAAGAATGGGAACGCGTGCTGTCGTACCCGGCGCTGCGGCTGGACGAAGCGGCGCGTGCGTCCCGGCTCGCGGCCTACGACTCGGCGATGGCGAGCGTGTTTGGCGTCGTGCAGGTTACGCGACCCCTGCCGCGATGCCGCGACGCGGACGATCAGAAATTCATCGAGCTGGCGGCCGCCGCCTCGGCGCGCTGGCTGCTGTCGCGCGATGACGAACTGCTGCGTCTGGCGAAGCGGACAAGGCGCGAGGGGTTGTTCGAGATCCTTGCGCCCGGGAATGGGTCGGAGCGTGGGCGGGTCGCTGACGGATACGCTCGCGCTCATGCTGTCATGACAGAAGGCTGGGGCTCTTGGGCCGCCGAACGGCGGCACTATCCAGGCCTGCGCGGCATCATGCTCGACACAGGCTTTCGTTTCGGCAAGTTGGATCCCCGCCTTCGCGGGGATGACGGCATCGCGTCGGAACCTTCGAGGACCTGGGTCCCGGCCTTCGCCGGGATGACGGCGTTGCACGCGCAATGCAGGACACTGCGCGATGCGAGGCTATCCACACCCCGCCCCATCACAACTCGAAGCGATAACTCAACTTCACCAGCAGCTGCTCGTCGTCGCGCAGGTCGAAGCTGTCGCGCACCAGGTCGCTCGCGCTTTCCGTGAAGGGATCCTGCTGGTAACCGCCGCGCCCGTAGACGACGTACAGGTACGACAGCGGCGCCAGTTCGTAGCGATAGCGCACCTGGAAGCCCAGGTTGCGCACGCTGAAATCCTCGACGACATCGTCCGACGCGATCGCCGCGCCGCTCGGTGCGACCCGGTAGGCCTGCTCGATCCCCGCGTCCAGGCCGATCGCCTGCAGCTTCACGCGCAGCTCCTGCTTGTTGGTGATCGTCCAGTCCAGGCCGGCGTCGATCTGCAGCATCTTCTCGTCGAACTCGCCGATCAGGTTGTCTTCCTGCCAGACCAGCCAGCTGGGAATGCGTTCGTAGAAGCCGCCCAGGTACACGCTGAAGGCGTCGCTGATGAAGTACGTCGGCTGCACGCGCAGGCTGTAGCCGACCTTGTCGTTGCCGGCCAGGCCGCCGCTGAACACCTCCGACTCCATCTCCCAGCCCCAGTCGCCCTTGCGCGGGCGCTCGTACTCGAAGTAGGTGTTGAAGTTCGTCGGCTTGTTCACCACGCCGTTGCCGCGCGTGAGCAGGTCGTCCATGCCGGAGCTGTTGATGTTGATCTGCGCGTACTCGTAGCTGCCGTCGCGCACGTTGCCTTCGCGGCTGATGCGCAGCTGCCGCTGCAGGCGGTCGCCGTGATCGTTGTCCGTACCGCTGATGCGGAAACGCCAGTCCTTGGCGGAGTAGCGCGACTCCTTCGGCAGATCGGTGAAGCGGCGCTTCACTTCCCAGTTGAGGTAATTGGTGCTGGCGCGCTGCAGGTAGCCGAAGTCGTTGATCTCCAGCTCATTGCCAAAATGCATCGCCAGCCACTGCTGGCGCCAACCGTGGTCCATCTCGTAGTTGACCCACATCGTCGCGCCGGTGTCGTCGGTGGTGCGGCCGAACTCGTCGATCTGGCTGCCGATCAGGCGTGTTTCCACGCTCACGCGCGCCGTCGGCCGCCAGTTGTGGTCCACGCCCATCACGGCGGCCGTGCGATCCAGGAACGGGCGATCGACGTAGGTGAGCATCGCGCCCAGGTTCTGCTTGGGCATGTCGCGCACCACGCGCACGGCGCCGAACGTGCGACCCACTTCATCGGCCTCGTCGGCGGCGAAGATGCCGTACTTGGTCGCGCCGACGCTGCCGTTGAGCTTCACCGCCGCGGTGATGTCGCCGGCGCCGTTGCCGTCGTCGGCGGGCCCGCCCACGCGTCGCGTGTACAACAGCTGGCTGTAGTCCGAGGGCGTGGTGAACTCGAAGATGCCCTGGTTCTCGGTGAAGAACGGGCGCTTGTCGCTGATGAAGATTTCGGTGGCGTCGAAGTTGACGACCAGGTCGTCGCTTTCGACCTGGCCGAAATCGGGGTTCACCGTCGCCGACAGCTGGAACTGGCCGTTGGGTTTCCAGAACAGGTCGGCGCCGCCGTCGAAGTCGCTGGAGCCGTTGACGTTGTCGTACAGGCCGGAGACGTACGGCGTGATCGCCAGCAACGACTGGCTGTACTGCGGCATTTCCACCGGCGCGAAGTCCGACAGATAGCGTGGCCGTGCGAAGCTCGCGCCCGGCCACGCGGAACGTTCGCCAGTCGAGCCGATCACGCGGTCCAGGTAGACCTTCACCGTGCGCTTGCCGTCGCGGCCTTCGCGCATCGGCGCGATGTACCACGGAATCAGGATCTCCACCGACCAGCCGGTGTCGTCCTCGCTCACGGCATGGCGCCAGTTGCCGTCCCAGTCGTCGTTGAACTGGTTTTCGTTGGTCACCACCGCGTCGGCGATGCCGTCGGTGGAGGAGATGGTGAAGTTGTAGCCGGTGCGCCCGTCGCCGTCGTAGTCGACGACGAGGTTGACGCGGTCCACCTGCTCCTCGAAGTCACGCTGCACGCGTTGGCGCGTGCGCGTTTCCAGCGGCTGTGTCGCGCGGTACGCGACCGCCAGGCCTTCGGGCGTGGCGAGGATCCAGGCTTCGGTGGGCAGCGAGGCCGGTTCCAGCGACAGCGGCTGGACCTTGCGGAAGTCGGTGATGTGGCGCGCGCCCTGCCATTCGGCGGGGTCGATGCGGCCATCGATCTCCACCGCGAAGGTGGGCGTGGAAAGTGCGGCCAGCAGGGCCAGGAGCAGCGGTGCGCGCATGCGGTCGGGGGTCGTCGCGGTCCATGTGGCCAGCCGGCGCGCTCCCGGCACCGCGTTAGCGGGTCGCCGGCCGGCGTTCCGTGCTGGAGGTTCAGCTTCATGCTGGCCCGCGCACGTCACCATGCCGGGCGACGCGCAGACTAGCGGGCGGAGCGCACGCTACGCAGTGGCGTGAGTCATGGCAACCCTTTCGCTCCGCGGTGCATCACGACAGTACGGACCCGTCGCGCGTGGGACCGTTACTGCATGTGCCAGCCGTGGCTGACGACGAAGCTCTGGCCGGTGAATGCGGCGGTCGGGAATTCGGCGAGGAAGCGCACCGTGCGGGCCACGTCCTCCACGGTGGTGAAGATGCCGTCGACCGTGTTGCCCAGCATCACCTTGCTGACGACGTCGGCCTCGCTGATGCCCAGCTCCCTGGCTTGCTCGGGAATCTGCTTGTCCACCAGCGGCGTGCGCACAAAACCGGGGCAGACGACGTGGCTGCGCACGCCGTGCTTCGCCCCTTCCTTGGCGAGCGTGCGCGACAGCCCCAGCAGGCCGTGCTTGGCGGTCACGTAGGCCGACTTCAGAGGCGAAGCCAGGTGCGAGTGCACCGAGCCCATGTAGATGACGGTGCCGCCGCGGCTGCTGCCATCGGGCTTCTTGCCGTACATGTGCGGCAGCACGGCTTTCGTGGTCAGGAAGGCGCCGTCGAGGTGGATCGCCAGCATCTTCTTCCAGTCGGCATGGGCGAACTGCTCGATGGGATTGACGATCTGGATGCCGGCATTGGAGACGAGGATGTCCACGCCGCCGAAAGCCTCCGTCGCGCGCGCCACGCCTTCGTTGACGGCGGCTTCGTCGGTCACGTCCATGGCGACGCCCAGCGCCTTGCCGCCGGCCGCTTCGATCTCGCTGGCGACCGCCTGCGCGCCCTGCACGTTGAGGTCGGCGATCACCACATGCGCGCCGGCGCGGGCGAGTTCGAAGGCGATTTCCTTGCCGATGCCGCTGGCGGCACCGGTGATCAGCGCGGTCTGGCCTTCGAGGGCGCGGGGCTGGGGGCTCATGCGTGACTCCTGTGCGATGCGAACCGGAACGCGCTCGACGGCGCGCGACGCAGTGTGTCGGCGCCCGGCCGGCGCCGCCATTGCCCGATGGTACGGGACGGGTATGACGCGGCGATTCGCTCTCAGCCGTCGTTCCCGCGAAGGCGGGGTCTGTTGGGCCGCCGAACGGCGGCACTATCCAGGCCTGTGCGATATCACGCTGGACTCATGCCGTCCCGCTTCCGAGCGTTGGATCCCCGCCTTCGCGGGGATGACGACACTGCCTAGGAGCGTTCGAACGCCCGGGGCCCGGCTTTCACCGGATGACGGACGCGGCGACGTGCCGCGCTGACTGTCGTGCGTCGTGCCAGCGCGGCCCAGGCTTCAGCGCTTGGCTGCCTTCTTTGCGCCCTTCTTCGCACCGGCCTTCTTGGCGCCGGCCTTTTCAGCCTTCTTGGCACCGCTCTTCTTGGCGCCGGCCTTCTTCGACTTGGCGGCCTTGGCGGGCTTTTTCTTCGCCGGGGTCTTCGGCTGGAGCATCGTGCCGGTGCAGTTGCGCGAACCGCAGCGGCATTCCCAGATCTTCTTCAGCTCCGGGGTGTGCTTCTCGTCCAGGGTGATGCCGTAGTTGTACGACAGCTCCTCGCCCGGCTTGATCTCGCGGATCGCCTCGATGAACACGCGATCGCGGGTGCGGTCGTCGCCGTCGTCTTCTTCCAGCACGGCCTCGCAGTTGGGCGAGCAGCTGTGGTTGATCCAGCGTGCAGTGCCGCCTTCGTAGTTCGCGTCGATGACGTATTCATCGTTCAGCGTGAACAGGAACGTATGGCCGGAATCGATGTCCCCGGCGGCGTCGGCGTCTACCTGCGCGTGCGTGCGGCGACGGCCCTTGTATTCGACGACGCGCTCGCCCTTGGCGATCGGGGCGACGGCGAAGACACCGTTGCCGTGGATGGCGGAACGACGGGCGACGATCTTGCGCGGCATGCGGGAATCCGGATCTGGGAAAGCGGACATTCTGTACGGATCGGCGCGACATCGCCATCGCGACTGTGTCACGAAGACGAAGATGCGACGCGATGCCCGCACGTTCGCGCCGGTTCGGTACCGTGCCCCTCCGGCGAACCTGAACCGGATGCGCTTTCCAGCACCCTTGGCCGCGGCGGCGCGAAACCGTACAATTCCGGTACGGATTGAACTTCCCCACCCCCATGCTCCGCGTCACCAAGCTCACCGACTACGCCACGGTCGTCATGACCGTCCTCGCCCACGGCGAAGATTCCGTGCTCAGCGCCTCGGAACTCGCCGAGCGCGCGGGCCTGGAGGCCACGACCGTGGCCAAGGTCCTCAAGCCGCTGGCGCAGGCCGGCCTGGTGGAAGGCTTCCGCGGCGCGAACGGCGGCTACCGCCTGGCGCGTCCGGCCGATGACATCGGCCTGATCGAGATTGTCGAAGCCATGGAAGGGCCGCTGGGCATGACCGAGTGCAGCGTCCACACGGGTAATTGCGGCCTGGAGCAGTCCTGCGGCGTGCGCGCCAACTGGCGGCGCATCAACGATGTGGTGGTGGAGGCGCTGCGCGGGGTGACCCTGGCGCAGATGCTCACCCCGCCCCCACCCAATGAACCACCCGGCAGGCAGATCGACCTGCGCCTGGCTTGACGAGTAGGCAGCCCCCATGGCCACCGAAATCCTAGAAAACCGCGAGATCCACGAGCAGCTCGGCCGCAAGTACGAGGCCGGCTTCGTCACGGACATCGAATCCGACAGCCTGCCGCCCGGCCTCAACGAGGACGTCATCCGCGCGCTCTCGGCGAAGAAGAACGAGCCGGAGTGGATGACCGAGTGGCGCCTGGCGGCGTACCGGCATTTCCTGACGATGCCGATGCCGCACTGGGCCAAGCTCAACATCGCGCCAATCGACCTGCAGGCAGTGAGCTACTACTCCGCGCCGAAGGCCAAGTACGCCTCGCTGGACGAGGTGCCGCAGGAGCTGCTCGACACCTACGAGAAACTCGGCGTGCCGCTGCACGAGCGCGCCAAGCTGGCCGGTGTCGCGGTGGACGCGGTGTTCGACTCGGTCTCCGTCGGCACGACCTTCCGCAAGGAACTGGCCGAGAAGGGCGTCATCTTCTGCTCGCTCTCCGAGGCGCTGCACGAGCACCCGGAACTGGTGAAGAAGTACCTCGGCACCGTCGTGCCCACCGGCGACAACTACTTCGCCGCGCTGAACTCGACCGTGTTCTCCGACGGCAGCTTCGTGTTCATCCCCAAGGGCGTGCGTTGCCCGATGGAGCTGAGCACCTACTTCCGCATCAACGCGATGGGCACCGGCCAGTTCGAGCGCACGCTGATCGTCGCCGAGGAAGGCAGCTACGTTTCCTACCTGGAAGGCTGCACCGCGCCGATGCGCGACGAGAACCAGCTGCACGCGGCCGTGGTGGAACTCGTCGCGCTGGACGATGCGGAGATCAAGTATTCGACCGTGCAGAACTGGTACCCCGGCGACGAGAACGGCGTCGGCGGCATCTACAACTTCGTGACCAAGCGCGGCGAATGCCGCGGCGCGCGCAGCAAGATCAGCTGGACGCAGGTGGAGACCGGTTCGGCCATCACCTGGAAGTACCCGTCCTGCGTGCTGCTGGGCGACGACTCGGTCGGCGAGTTCTACTCCGTCGCGCTGACGCACCACCGCCAGCAGGCCGACACCGGCACCAAGATGATCCACGTCGGCAAGCGCACCAAGAGCAAGATCATCAGCAAGGGCATCAGCGCCGGTCGCGGCCAGAACACCTATCGCGGCCTGGTGAAGGTGATGGGTGGCGCCGAAGGCGCGCGCAACCATACGCAGTGCGACAGCCTGCTGATCGGCAAGAAGTGCGGCGCGCACACCTTCCCGTACATCGAAGTGAAGCACCCGACGGCCACCGTCGAGCACGAAGCGACCACCTCGAAGATCAGCGAAGACCAGCTGTTCTACTGCCGCTCGCGCGGCATCGGCGAGGAAGACGCGGTGTCGATGATTGTCGACGGCTTCTGCAAAAGCGTCTTCCGCGAACTGCCGATGGAGTTCGCGGTGGAAGCGAAGAAGCTGCTGGAAGTGAGCCTGGAAGGCTCCGTCGGGTAATCCCCTTCTCCCGCTTGCAGGAGAAGGGTTCAAGAACAACTCGGAAACGAACATGCTGAAGATCGAAAACCTCCACGTCACCGTCGCCGGCAAGGAGATCCTCAAGGGTCTCTCGCTCGAACTCGAGCCGGGCAAGGTGCACGCCATCATGGGCCCCAACGGCGCGGGCAAGTCCACGCTGGGCAACGTCCTCGCCGGTCGCGAAGGCTACGAGGTGACGGCCGGGAGCGTGACGTTCGAAGGCCGTGACCTGCTGGCGCTGGAGCCGGAAGAGCGCGCCGCCGGCGGCGTGTTCCTGGCGTTCCAGTACCCGGTCGAAATTCCCGGCGTGAACAACACCTACTTCCTGCGCTCGGCGCTCAACGCCCAGCGCAAGGCGCGCGGCGAGAAGGAACTGGACTCGATGCAGTTCCTCAAGCTCGTGCGCGAGAAGCTCGCCGTGCTGCACCTGAAGGACGAACTCCTGCACCGCGGCGTCAACGAAGGCTTCTCCGGCGGCGAGAAGAAGCGCAACGAGATCTTCCAGCTCGCGCTGCTGGAACCGAAGCTGGCAATCCTGGACGAGACCGACTCGGGCCTGGACATCGATGCGCTCAAGGCCGTCGCCGACGGCGTGAACGCGCTGCGTTCGCCCGATCGCGCCTTCCTCGTCATCACGCATTACCAGCGCCTGCTCGACTACATCAGGCCCGACGAGGTGCACGTGCTGGCCGACGGCCGCATCGTCGAGACCGGCGGGCCGGAACTCGCGCTGGAGCTGGAGCAGCACGGCTACGCGTGGGTGAAGGAGCGCATCACTCCGGCGGCGAGTGCCTGACATGAGCGCCTTGCTCGACTCCTTCGCGACTGCCTTCGATTCGCTCGCCGCGCGCGATGCCGCCGGCCTGGGCGCCAGCCGCCGCGCCGCGCTCGATGCCGTCCTGCGTGACGGAATTCCGCACGCGCGGGTGGAAGCGTGGAAATACACGCCGCTGCGCTCGCTGGAACGCCGTGCGTTCGTAGTGGCGCCGGCAGGCATTCCGACGTTCGATGACGCATTGCTGGCGGCGATTCCCGGCCCGCGCATGGTCTTCGTCAACGGCCGCTTCGACGCCGCGCACAGCGATCTTTCCGGCTTGCCTGCCGGTGTGACGCTTCAGCCGCTCTCGCGCGTGCTGATCGAAGGCGAGCCGCGTGAAGCGAACTTCCTCGCCCGCCGCTTCGACCGCGCCGACGAAATCTTCGCGCGCCTCAACGCCGCACTCGCCGATGACGGCGTCGTGCTGCGCGCTCACGCGAACGCGCGGATGGATACGCCGATCCACCTCGTCTTCATCGGCGCTCCGGCGCAGGCCGACGAGGCCTGGCACCTGCGCCATCTGATCGAGCTGCGCGACGGTGCGTCGCTGGCCGTCGTCGAGCATCACATCGCAACGGATGCGCACCAGCACCTCGCCAACAGCCTGATGCATGTCCACCTGGGCACGAACGCGGTGCTGCGTCACGCACGCGTCCAGGACGAAGGCGCCGGCGCGACGCTGATGGCACGCAGCGACGCCGTGCTCGCCAAGGATGCGGCCTACCATCGGCTCGACCTCGAGCTCGGTGCGGGCCTGTCGCGCCATGAGCTCAACGCCGCGCTGCACGGCAACGGCGCACGCCTGCACGCCAACGGTGTGCTGCTCGCGTCCGGCAAGCGTCACCTCGACACGCGGCTGGGCATCGACCACGTCGGTCGCGACACGGCATGCGACCTCACTTGGCGCGGCATGGCGGCGGGCCGCTCCAAGGCGGCCTTCCACGGCGGCATCCTGATCCGCGAAGGCGCCGACGGCACCGCCGCGAACCTGTCGAACAAGAACCTGCTGCTCAGCGAAGGCGCCGAGATCGACAGCCAGCCCGTGCTGGAGATCCACGCCGACGAAGTGCAGGCCGCGCACGGCGCCACCGTCGGCCAGCTCGATACGACCGCGCTGTTCTACCTGCGCAGCCGCGGGTTGCCGGCCGAACAGGCGCGCTCGCTGCTGACCGCAGCCTTCTGCCGCGAAACGCTGGCCGTGTTCGCACCGGGCGACGCCCTGCGCGCCGCACTGGAAGCCCGCCTCGACACCGCGCTGGCCCGACTGGGCACCGTCTGACTGGAGCACGCATGAACCTGCCCGCCGCCGAATCCGCGTCCGCCATCGACTGGGCCCGCGTCCGCGCGGATTTCCCGCTGCTCACGCGCCAGGTCCACGGCAAGCCGCTGATCTACTTCGACTCGGCCAATACCGGACAGAAGCCCGAAAGCGTGATCGAAGCGGTCGATGACTTCTATCGCCGCCACAACGCCAACGTCAGCCGCGCGGTGCATGCGCTGGGCACCGAAGCGACCGAAGCCTACGAGGGCGCGCGCACGAAGCTGGCGAAGTTCCTCAACGTGCGCGGCGACGAACTCGTGCTGTGCAGCGGCACCACGTTCGCGCTGAATCTCGTCGCCTACTCGTGGGCACTGCCGCGCCTGCAGCCGGGCGATGCGATCGTGCTCACGCGGATGGAGCACCACGCCAACATCGTGCCGTGGCAGTTGGTCGCACAACGCACGGGCGCGACGATCAAGGTCGCGGAGATCGACGAGCGCGGCGAACTGGATCTTGCGCAGCTGTATTCGCTGCTCACTCCGGAAGTGAAACTGCTCTCGCTCACGCACGTGTCGAACGTGCTGGGCACGGTGAATCCCGTTCGCGAGATCTGCCGCGAGGCCCGCAAGCGCGGCATCGTCACCGCCATCGACGGCTCACAGGCCGCGCCGCATCGCGCGCTCGACATCGCGTCCATCGGCTGCGACTTCTATGCCGTCACCGGGCACAAGATGTCCGGCCCCACCGGCACCGGCGCGCTGTGGGCACGCCGCGAGCATCTGGCCGCGATGCCGCCCTTCATCGGCGGCGGCGAGATGATCAAGGAAGTGCGCTTCGAGGGCACGGTATTCAACGACCCGCCGCATAAGTTCGAGGCCGGCACGCCGAACATCGCCGGCTTCGTCGGACTCGGCGCCGCGGTCGACTATCTCTCGACGCTGGGCATGCACAACGTCGAGACGCGCGAGCAGGAATTGCTGGCCCACTTCAACGAAGCGGTTTCTTCCGTCGAGGGCCTACGCATCTTCGGCCAGGCGCGCGAGAAGGCCGCGGTGGTGAGCTTTCTGATCGAGGGCGCGCACGCGCACGACCTGGCGACACTGCTCGACCTGGAGGGCGTGGCGATCCGTTCCGGCCACCATTGCGCGCATCCGCTGATGCAGCATTTCGGCGTGCCGGCGACATGCCGCGCGTCCCTCGCCTTCTACAACACACACGAAGAAATCGAAGCCTTCGTTACCGCCCTGCGCAAGGTGCGTAAACTGCTCGCATGAACACCACTGTCGATACGCCGGCACGGCCCGGCCTGAAATTCCGCAACGCCACACATGCCGACATCGATGCGCTGGTCGCGCTCGTGGAATCGGCCTACCGTGGCGACGTGAGCAAGCAGGGCTGGACGACCGAGGCGGACATGCTCGGCGGCCGCCGTACCGGCCCGGACGATATCCAGGCGTGCATCGATCGTCCGCGCAGCGTCATCCTGATCGCCGAGCGTGCGGATGCAGAGCTGATCGCCTGCGCACATGTAGCCGAGGAGAACGGCGCGGGCTACTTCGGCATGTTCTCCGTGTCGCCCACGCAGCAGGGCGGCGGCATCGGCAAGCAGGTCATCACCGAGGCCGAGCGCCTGGTTCGCGAAGACTGGTCGTTGCCGGCGATGCGCATGACCGTCATCGACATCCGTGACGAGCTCATCGCGTTCTACGAGCGCCGTGGCTATCGCCGCACCGGCATCAAGAAGCCCTTTCCGTACGGCGACGAGCGCTTCGGCGTTCCCAAGCGCGACGACCTGCGTTTCGAGGTGCTGGAGAAGTCGCTGTGAGCGACAACTGGGTCTTCGTCTGCGCCACATCGCAACTGCTCCCTGGTGAGCGCACCGTGGCCTGGGACGGCGATACACCGATCCTCGTCGTCAACTACGACGGCGATTACTACGCGCTCGAGGACAAGTGCTCGCACGAGGACTTCGAGTTGTCCGCCGGCAATTACGACGGCGACGAGGCCACGATCGAATGCGTCCTGCACGGAGCGAAGTTCGACGTGCGCGATGGGCGCGCACTTTGCGCGCCCGCTTACGAGCCCGTGCTGAAGTTTCCGGTGAAGGTCGACGACGTCGGGATCTGGACGCGGGACGATCGCGGCTGATCCATAGCCCTGCCACGCAGGGTTGAATCTGCTCCGGCCCGATGGGCCAGGCCCGTTGTCTTCCTGTGCCGCGCACGCGGCCCCTGGCGGAATGGCGCAACCAGGCACCGGGCCGGATTGCGCGACGCGCCCGCGCCAAGGCGGAGCGACTTCTTCTTTCGATCACGGCCCTCCGCGGGCGCGTGCGCCTTCGTTTTCTCCTTGTTTCATGGGCTGTGCCATGCCGGTCGGTTCCGGCCGGTGAGGCGCTTTGAAGGTGCCGCTCGTCCGGGCGCGTTCACTTTTCGTTGCAAATGAGAATCCCTCTCATTACCATTCAACGCCGAACCGCGGCCGTGCCGCCTGACCTCTCCCCCAGGGATTCCCATGCACAACAGGAAGTTCGTCGTCTCGCCGCTCACCGGCGCCCTTGCCCTCGCGATCGCCGCTCCCGTTCTGGCCGATCCGGCCGGCGAGGCTGCCGACGCGCGCAACCTGGACAAAATCGAAGTCCACGGCGAGTACGTCGAGAAGCCCTCTTCGGTGAAGTACACGCAGCCGCTGCTCGACACGCCGCAGACCATCACCGTGGTCACCCGTGACGTGATGGACCAGCAGAACCTGATCGGCCTACGCGACGTGCTCAGCACCCTGCCGGGCATCACCTTCGGCGCGGGCGAAGGCGGCGGCGGTTACGGCGACAGCATCACGCTGCGCGGCTTCAACGCCAACAGCGACATCACCACCGACGGCGTTCGCGACAGCGCGCAATACACGCGCACCGACAACTTCAACCTGGACGCCGTCGAACTGATCAACGGCGCCAACTCGGTGTACTCGGGCGCAGGCTCGGTGGGCGGCAACATCAACCTGGTCAGCAAGGTCGCACGCAGCGGCGACTTCACCGTGCTGCAGGCGGGTGCGGGCACCGACAGCTTCGGCCGCCTCACGGTGGACAGCAACACGGACCTGGACAACGGCACCGCCGTGCGCGTCAACGCGATGGTGCACCAGAACGACGCCCCGGGCCGCGACCGCGAGACCTTCGAGCGCTGGGGCTTCGCGCCGTCGGTCGCGTTCGGCCTGGACGAGGACACGCGCTTCACCGCCAGCTACTTCCACCAGAGCGACGACAACATCCCGCAGTACGGCGTGCCGTTCTTCAGCGCGTTCGGCGGGCCGCTGCCGGGCGTGGATCCGAGCAACTACTACGGCTACCACAACGTCGACCGCCAGAAGATCGACATCGACATGGTGACCGGCGTGTTCGAGCACGACTTCAGCGAGAACACCACGCTGCGCAGCCTGGCGCGCTACCAGCAGGTCGAGCAGCTGAGCATTGTCAATCCGCCACAGGGCACGTGGTGCCTGGCGAATGGAACCAATCCGGCGGGCGGCGCCTGCTCGGTCACGGTCAACGGTGCGCTGGTCCGGGTTCCGCCGGACATGTACCAGCCAACGGGTCCGCGCGGCAACACGCGCGACACGCGCAACACCATCGCGATCAGCCAGACCGACCTGACCACGCGCTTCCAGACCGGCTCGGTGAAGCACTCGCTGGTGACGGGCGTGTCGATCTCGCAGGAGAACTTCGACCTCGACACCGGCAACGTGCTGCGCACCGCCAACGGGACGATCGTGCCGTTGCCGCTGATGTCGTTGCCCAACCCGGATTCGACCTACCTCGGGCCGATCAACTACATCCGCAGCAGCACGAGTGAAGGCAAGCTCGATAACCAGGCCATCTACGTGTTCGACACGCTGGAGTTCAACGACCAGTGGATGTTGAACCTCGGCGCCCGCTACGAGCACAATGAAGGCGACACCGTTTCGTACACGTACAACACGACCGCCGGCAGCCCGCTGCTGGGCCGCCCCACGGCCGTGACCGTGGGCGAAAACAAGGACGATCTGTTCTCCTACCGCGCGGGCCTGGTCTTCAAGCCGGTCGAGAACGCCAGCCTGTATCTGTCGTACTCCGACAGCAAGACGCCGTCGAAGGCGTCGGTCAACGGCACGTGCACCCCGGTCAGTTCGACCACCGGCGCCACCGGCACGGCCAATTGCAATGTCGATCCGGAAACCGCGGTCAACATGGAATTCGGCGGCAAGTGGGACATCAACAACCGCCTGGCGCTGACCGGCGCGGTGTTCCGCAACGAGCGCGAGGACTACAAGGTCGCCGACCCGGGCAATCCGGACAATCCGACCGGCGAGCAGCAGCTGGACGGCAAGGCGCGCGTCGACGGTGTCACGCTCGGCGCGGCCGGGCGCCTCACCCATGACTGGTCGATCTTCGCCAACGTGACCTGGCTCGACAGCGAAGTGCTGCAGGGCGTGTCCGACTTCTGCCGCGCCCATCCGTCGACCGCCTGCGCCAACACGCCCGCCAATCCCGATCCGCTCAAGGGCCTGCCGATCACCGGCACGCCGGAGCGCTCGGGCAGCCTGTGGACCACGTACGACCTGCAGCAGTGGACCTTCGGCTACGGCGTGACGTACATGAGCAACTACGACGTCTACACCGGCAACGGTGCCAACATCGCCGAGGTGAAGGGCTTCACCACGCACCGTGCGATGGTCGGCTACGACATCAACGAGCGCTTCGCGCTGCAGCTCAATGTCAACAACCTGTTCGACAAGGAGTACTACACGCGCATCCGCAACAACGGCTGGGCGACGCCCGGCGATGCGCGCTCGGTGGTGCTGATGGCCACCTACAGGTTCTAATCACGCTTCACCCAGGCCACGCGACGCCCGGCCCCGCCGGGCGCTCGCATGAAGGAATGCCCGATGCTGCTGCAGGTTCCGCAAGTCCTCACCGCCGAACAGGTGGCCCATTGCCGGGACCGCCTGCGGCAGGCCGGCTGGGCCGACGGCCGCATCACCGCCGGCCACCAGTCGGCGATGGCCAAGGACAACGCGCAGCTGCCGGAGAACGATCCGGTGGCGCGCGAGTTGGGCGGGCTGATCCTCGAGGCGCTGGCGCGCAACACCACGTTCTTCTCCGCGGCGCTGCCGCAGCGGATCTATCCGCCGCTGTTCAACCGTTACGGCGGCGGGCAGTCGTTCGGTTTCCACGTCGACAACGCGATCCGCTACGACCGCAGCCGCGGCGGTGCCGATCCCATCCGTACCGATCTTTCGGCCACGCTGTTCCTCAGCGATCCGGACGATTACGACGGCGGCGAACTCATCATCGAGGACACCTACGGCGTGCAGCGCGTGAAGCTGGCGGCCGGCGACATGGTGCTCTACCCGGGCACTAGCCTGCACAAGGTCACGCCGGTCACGCGCGGCGAGCGCGTGGCGTCGTTCTTCTGGATCCAGAGCCTGCTGCGCGAGGATGCGCAACGTCGGCTGATGTTCGAGCTCGACGTCTCGATCCGCCGCCTGACCCAGGACGTGCCGGAGCATCCGTCGCTCGTGCAGCTCACCGGCATCTACCACAACCTGCTGCGCCGCTGGGCCGAGCCCTGAGGCGCGCGTGGGTCCTTCTTCCGCACCGCAGGATCTGGTCGCGCAGCAGCAGCGCCGTGGCTTCTGGCTGCGCACGCTGCATTCCTGGCACTGGATCAGCTCCGCCATCTGCCTGATCGGCATGCTGCTGTTCGCCATCACCGGCATCACGTTGAACCATTCGGCCGCGATCGAGGCGAAGCCGGACACGCTCACGCGCAAGGTCGAGATGCCGGCTTCGGTGTTGCGTGCGCTGGGCAAGCGTGAGGACGGCAACGCGCCGCTGCCGGGCACGGTCAGCGACTGGCTCAACGACGTGCTGCCGGTGTCGATCGGCGCGCAGCCGGCGGAATGGTCGAGCGAGGAGATCTACCTGTCGCTGCCGCGTCCCGGCGGCGATGCATGGCTGAGCATCGACCGCGAAAGCGGCGCGGTGGAGTACGAGCGCACCAGGCGCGGCTGGATCGCCTACCTCAACGACCTGCACAAAGGCCGCAACGCCGGTGCCGCGTGGCGCTGGTTCATCGACGTGTTCGCGCTGGCCTGCCTGGTGTTCTGCGTGACGGGCCTGTTCCTGTTGCAGATGCACGCGCGACAGCGGCGCATGACCTGGCCGTATGTCGCGCTCGGGCTCGCATTGCCGGTGTTGCTCGCCCTCCTCTTCATCCACTGAACCTGCTTACTTTCAAAATAAGGGAGTTTCCATGCGCGTCCAACTGACCATCGCGCTGAGCGGACTGCTCGCGTTGCCGGCCTACTCGGCCGAGATCGACGTCAACGTGCAGATCCCCCAGCTCAACGTCGCCGAATACCACCGTCCGTACGTGGCGATCTGGGTCGAGGGCGCCGACCAGAAGGCCGCGGCCAACCTCGCCGTGTGGTACCAGCAGAAGGCCACCAACGAAGGCGCCGGCACCAAGTGGCTGCCCGACCTGCGCCAGTGGTGGCGCCGCAGCGGTCGCACGCTGAAGGTGCCGGTGGACGGCGTGACCGGTCCGACGCGCCCCGTCGGCACGCATGCGCTGAAGTTCGGCAGCCAGCATCCGGAGCTGGGCAAGCTCCCGCCCGGTGAGTACACGCTGGTCGTGGAGGCCGCGCGCGAAGTCGGCGGCCGCGAGCTGCTGAAGATTCCCTTCACCTGGGGCGGCGCCAGCGCCGGCAAGGCGCAGGGCACGTCCGAACTCGGCCTGGTCACGCTGGCCAGCAAGCCCTGATCCCGCTGTCATCCCTGCGAAGGCGATCCAACTCGAAGACGCATCACGCCCGACGCGAGGCGTGAACTCGCGCAACGATGGATCCCCGCCTTCGCGGGAATGACGGCAGAACGCGAACACACATCCACTTACGCAGGAGCATCGCAATGAAGCCGACCCTGAAGCTCGCCGCGCTCGCGCTGGCCCTTTCCCTTCCCTTCGCCGCGCAGGCACACAAGGCGTGGCTGCAGCCGTCGCAGACGGTGCTGGCCGGCAACAATCCGTGGGTGACGGTGGACGCGGCCGTGTCCAACGACCTGTTCTACTTCAACCACGTCCCGCTGAAGACCGACAACCTCGCCATCACCGCGCCCGACGGCAGCACCGTGACCGCGCAGAACGCCGCCACCGGCAAGTACCGCACGGTGTTCGACGTCGAGCTCAAGCAGACCGGCACGTACCGCATCGGCGTGGTCAACAACTACGTCACCGGCAGCTGGGAAGACGCGAACGGCCAGACCAAGCGCTGGCGCGGCACCGAGGCGACCTTCGCCACCGAAGTGCCCAAGGACGCGAAGAAGCTGCAGGTCGGCCAGTCGGTGAGCCGTGTGGAAACCTTCGTCACCAGCGGCTCGCCGAACGAGACCGCGCTCAAGCCCAGCGGCGTGGGCCTGGAGCTGGTGCCGGTGACGCATCCCAACGACCTGTTCGCCGGTGAGGAAGCCAGGTTCCGCTTCCAGATCGACGGCAAGCCGGCGGCGAACCTGGATGTGGAAATCGTCCGCGGCAACACGCGCTATCGCAACGCGCAGGACGAGCTGAAGGTGAAGACGGATGCCAAGGGCGAGTTCGTCGTGACCTGGCCGGAAGCCGGCATGTACTGGCTCGAAGCGAATTCCGAAGACAACAAGACCACGGTCAAGCAGGCCAAGCAGCGCCGCCTGGGCTATGTCGCCACGCTGGAAGTGCTGCCGCAGTAACGAAGACGCAACACGCAGTGGCCACGCACGCATCCGCAACGCAGCCCGTCCCGCGCGCCGTCGACATCCTCGGCGGTGCGACGATGGGCACGACCTGGTCGGTGAAACTCGCCGCGCCTCGCAACGCCGACCTGCATGCCCTGCACGCGGGCATCCAGTCGCGTCTGGACGACGTGGTCGCGCAGATGAGCAACTGGGAGGCCGGCTCGGACCTGAGCCGGTACAACGCGTCGGACGCGGGCTCGTGGCACGCGCTGCGCGATGACTTCTGGACGGTGCTGTCGTGCGCGCTCGACATCGCACACGCCAGCGGCGGCGCGTTCGACCCGACCGTGGGGTCGCTGGTGGACGGATGGGGCTTCGGCCCGCCCAGCGCGGGCGCGGGCGCGGGCGCGTCCGCGTTCGCGTTCTCGCCCGAAGCCGCACGCGCCCACGTGCAGTGGCGGCGCGTGATCCTGGATCCGGCGCAGCGCCGGGCGTTGCAACCGGGCGGCACACGGCTGGACCTGTGCGCGATAGCCAAGGGTTTCGGCGTGGACGCCGTGGCCGCCCATCTGCGCGCGCAGGGCATCGACGCGGCGCTGATCGAAGTCGGCGGCGAACTCTACGGCTACGGCCGCAAGCCCGACGGCGCGCCATGGCGGGTGATCGTGGCAGGCTGGTCCGGCGACGAGGACGATGCGAACGAAGCGCGCGTGCTGGCGCTGGATGGCCTGGCGGTCGCGACGTCGGGCGATCGTTGGCACCGACGCGAGCACGAAGGCCGCGCGATCAGCCACACACTCGACCCGCGCAGCGGGCATCCGGTCGTGGATGCGCCGGCCGCGGTCACCGTCGTCGCCGCCGATGCGATGCGGGCCGACGCCTGGGCGACGGCGCTCACGGTGCTCGGCATGCACGATGGCTTCGACGCTGCATGCGCGAACGGGCTCGCGGCACGCTTCGTGGACACGCGCGGCGACGCCGTGACCGAACGCATGACACCTGCCTTCGAAACCCTGTTGCACGCATGAACACCGATTCTTCACTGAAGACCTGGCTCGGCAACGGCTTCGTGCTGGCGATGCTGCTCGCCTTCGTGCTCGTCTTCGGGCGCTGGCAGTCGGGGCCGTGGTGGATCGCTTCGCCGCGCGCGGGGAGCTGGGTGCTGGCGACGCTGGTGGTGCTCGCCTTCCTCGGCCTGTGCACGGCCACATGGCTGCGCGTGCGCGAGGAACGCGCCGCCGCGCGCGTCGACCCGGGCAGCGGCGAGGATGCGCTGCTCCTCGCGTGGGCGAGCCAGACCGGATTCGGGCAGCAGCTCGCCGAACACACGGCGCAGGCGCTGCGCGGCGCCGGGATGGACGTGCGCCTGCTGCCGCTGCATCGCATCGATGCCACCGTGCTGCAGACGCATCGGCGCGCGCTCTTCATCGCCAGCACGACGGGCGAAGGCGATCCGCCGGACCATGCGCTTGGATTCACCCGGCACGTGCTCGGCCAGTCGATGGCATTGGCCGGGCTGGAGTATGCGGTGCTCGCACTGGGCGATCGCGCCTACGACCGCTTCTGCGGTTTCGGTCGGCGACTGGACCAGTGGCTGCACCACAACGGCGCGCAGCCGTTGTTCGATCGCATCGACGTCGACGCCGGCGACGCGGGCGCGCTGCGCCACTGGCAGCATCGCCTGGGGCAGCTCGCCGGCCATGCGGAGCTGGCCGACTGGAGCGCACCCGAATACCGCCCGTGGCGCCTGCTGGAACGCCAGTGGCTCAACCCCGGCAGCCTCGGCGGGCCCGCGTATTACCTCGCCCTGGTGCCGGCGGATGCGCGCGATCTGACGTGGCAGGCGGGCGACATCGCGGAGATCGGGCCGTGCCATGCGCCGGCCGATGTCATGGCGTGGCTGCTTGCGTCCGGCCAGGATGGAACGGCGGACATCGAGCGCGACGGCGACACGCTGGAGCTTGCGACGCTGCTGCAGCACTCGCGTCTGCCGGAACCGGCGAGCGTGCGGGGTCAGTCCGCGCAGACCGTGGCCGACGGCTTGCAGGCGTTGCCGCATCGCGAGTATTCGATCGCCTCGCTGCCCGCCGACGGCAGCCTCCAGTTGCTGGTCCGCCAGATGCGCCATCCCGACGGCCGCCTGGGCAGCGGAAGCGGCTGGCTCACCGCGCACGCGGACGTCGGAATGCGTATCGACCTGCGCATCCGCCGCAACGCGGCTTTCCATCCGCCGCAGGACGACCGGCCGATGGTGCTCATCGGCAACGGCACGGGCCTGGCGGGCCTGCGTGCGCACCTGAAGGCGCGTGCTGCTGCGGGCCATCATCGCAACTGGCTGGTGTTCGGCGAACGTCAGCGCGCGCACGACTTCCATCATCGTGACGAGATCGAAGGCTGGCTGCGCGACGGCCATCTGCAGCACCTGGACCTCGCCTTCTCCCGCGATGGTGCCCAACGCACCTACGTGCAGGACCGTCTGCACGAACAGTCCGCGCGCCTGCGCGAATGGATCGCCGACGGCGCGGCGGTCTACGTCTGCGGCAGCCTGGAAGGCATGGCGCCGGCGGTCGATGCCGTGCTGCGCGAGACGGTCGGCCTGGATGCGCTGGAAGCCATGGCCGCCGAGGGCCGCTACTGCCGCGACGTCTACTGATGTCGACGAGCGAAGCCCACGCGCGAAGCCCCGTGGCTGGCAGCGGGCCCTGGGACCACGCGACATCCCCACGACACCCGATCGCTTGCACGACCGGGCAGCACGCGACTCAGCCCTCAGCCACCGGCTCGATGCGGATCAGCAGCAGTTCGCCACCGCCGTCGATGACGTGACGCAGGCGCAGCTCCCCCGCCTCGAAGAACGCCGTATCGCCCGCCGACATCGCCGGCAATCCCGATTGGTCTGCGAACTCCGCCTGCCCCGCCATCAGGTGCGCCACCCAGGTCGTGCCCGGTTCGGCGAACACCACCATCGGCCCCACCAGCGGGCGATGCCAGAGTGCGGCGCGGACGCGGTCGCGACGCCACATCAGATTGAAGTCGTGCGTGGGGCCGTCGATGAGTTCGCCGACGACCCTGCGCTCGCCCGCGAAACGCAGGCGATCGTGAGGCGGATGAAGCTCGTGTGTCTCGCCATCCTCGAAGCGCAGGCGCACACCGTTGCCGCTGAGCAGCACCAGCTCGCGATCGACTCCCGGGAATGCGGAGAACTCCGCGTCCCGCTCGATCTCCGCGATCGACAAACGCCAATCCCAGGGCGCGTCCGGTTCGGCGTCAGGCAGACGGCCGGCGTGGATCTCGCGCGTCCATCCCAGCTGGTTGCGCCAGCGTTCGCGGCGGTATTCGTTGGCGGGAACCACCCGCGAGCGGCTGCGTTGCTCGTTGGACATCGGCACGTCCGGAAGTCGTTGCCGCACAGTCTAACGGCGGCATCTTCCGCACGAGGCGTCATCGCACGGCCGGCCCGGCGCGCCGGATCGCGCCGGACCGGCAGCGCTCCCCTTAACGCCTGACCGGGGCGGCCGGTTGCTTGGCCGCCGCAGCATTCGCCGTCGGCGCCGGCTTGGCGGCGGCCGACGCCGCCGCCGCGCCTCCGGCGAACACGATGCGGTCCTTGTTCTTCTCCACCGTCTTCAGGCCGATGCCCGGCACCTGGGCCAGCTGGTCGGCGCTGCGGAACGGCCCGTTGGTCTTGCGGTAGGCGACGATGGCCTCGGCCTTGCTCGGGCCGATGTTGACCAGCACGCGGTCCAGCGTGGCGGCATCGGCGGTGTTGACGTTGACGGTCTCGGCCGCGACGGCCGGGGCCGCGAGCAGCAGCGACAGCAACAGCGCGCGGGCGAAGTTCGCGAGCGACGGGACGGCAATGGATTTCATGGCGACTCCTGGGGGCCCACGTGGGGCCCGTCGATGTGGAAGGACTCCCGCCGGCGAGATGCGCGGCGGCCATGAAAGTCTCCATACCCTCCCGGATGCGTCGTATCGGCCAAGGCGCCGATCGCACGAAGGAAGCGGCCGCAACCTTGCGTAGGTGCGTTCCCAAGGTGTGTCGGGGCATTTCCCACCGGGTTCGGAACCTTCCGTGGCATGGGTAGGGGGTCGGCCGGGTGCCGCGGAGGCGTAAACTTGTCGTCCCCCGCACGAATCGAGGCGCTCTCCGCCATGGACATCAGCAAGGTCGACCGCTACGTCGGCGACAAATGGGACGACGAGATCGTTCCCCAACTCGTCGAGTACATCCGAATTCCCAACAAGTCCCCGATGTTCGACGCCGACTGGGTCAAGCACGGTTACATGGACGATGCGGTCAAGCTGATGGAAACCTGGGCGAAGGCCCAGCCGATTCCCGGCATGCAGGTCGAAGTGGTGCGTCTGGAAGGCCGCACGCCGCTGATCTTCATCGACATCCCCGCCGCCAATGGCGGACGCAACGACGATTGCGTGCTGCTGTACGGCCACCTGGACAAGCAGCCGGAGATGACCGGCTGGGATCCGGAGTTCGGTCCGTGGAATCCGGTCATCAAGGGCGACCGCCTGTACGGTCGTGGCGGCGCCGACGACGGTTACGCGATCTTCGGTTCGCTCACCGCCGTGCTGGCGTTGCAGGAACAGCAGCTGCCGCATGCGCGCTGCGTGATCCTGATCGAAGCCTGCGAGGAATCCGGCAGCTACGATCTGCCCGCCTACGTGGATCATCTTTCCGATCGCATCGGCAAGCCGTCGCTGGTGGTGTGCCTGGACTCGGGCTGCGGCAACTACGAGCAGCTGTGGTGCACGACCTCGCTGCGCGGCCTGGCCGGCGGCAACTTCACGGTGAAGGTGCTGGAAGAAGGCGTGCATTCGGGCGATGCGTCCGGCATCGTGCCGTCGAGTTTCCGCCTGCTGCGTCAGTTGCTCTCGCGTCTTGAAGATGAAACCACCGGCAAGGTCCGCGTCGAGGGCCTGTATTCCGAGGTTCCCGCCGAACGCCTGGCGCAGGCGCGCGAAGCGGCGAAGGTGCTCAACACCGCGATCTTCGACAAGTTCCCGCTGCTGCCCGGCATGACGCCGATGGCCGACGACCTCACCGAGCTGGTGCTCAACCGCACCTGGCGGCCGGCGCTGTCGGTGACCGGCGTGGACGGCATGCCGGCGCTGGCCTCGGCCGGTAACGTGCTGCGTCCGTACACGTCGGTGAAGCTCTCGCTGCGCCTGCCGCCGACGCTGGACGGCAAGAAGGCCGGCGAACTGCTCAAGGACGTGCTCACCCGCAATCCGCCCAACGGCGCGAAGGTGACGCTGGACCTGGAGAAGTCCTCCACCGGCTGGAACGCACCGGCGCAGTCGCCGTGGCTGACCAACGCGATCGACGCCTCCAGCCGCGAGTTCTTCGGCAAGCCCGCGATGTACATGGGCGAAGGCGGCTCGATTCCGTTCATGGGCATGCTCGGCGAGAAGTTCCCCGGCGCGCAGTTCATGATCACCGGCGTGCTCGGCCCGCACAGCAACGCGCACGGTCCCAACGAGTTCCTGCACATTCCGATGGGCAAGCGTGTGACGGCCTGCGTGTCGCGCGTGATCGCCGAACACCACCACGCCAGCCTGCGCGGGGAGACCACCGGCGCGTCGGTCGCACCGGACAGCGGCGACCGCCACGGCGGGCACGGCTGCTGCTGATTCCATCGGCGGCACGCTCAGAAAAGCCCTCGCTTTGGCGGGGGTTTTTCGTTTGCTGCCGTAGCATGCCTGCCGTTCGTCGGGCATTCCGGCGGATGTGTGCCGAAGCGCTACGATGCCTCGGCATCACCCACCTCAGGAGGACGCCATGGGCAGTCTGCTCTACACGATCATCATCGGTGCGGTCATTGGTGTGCTGGCCCGCTTCTTCAAGCCGGGCGCGGATCCGATGGGCTGGATCCTGACCATCCTGCTCGGCATCGTCGGCGCGTACATCGGCAGCCTGCTCTACGCCCGCGGCGGCATCATCGGTTTCGCCATTTCCATCGCCTGCGCGGTCGCGCTGTTGTTCCTGTATGAGCTGGTGCGCAAGAAGCGCGCCTGATCCGACGGTGGTTCGCAAGAACGAAAAACCCCGGCTTCGCGCCGGGGTTTTTCTTTGTACGTGCTCGTTGGGAGCACGGCATGGCCGCGGCGGTGGTGCGGTGTGGATGCCGCCGTGAGCTGTCATTCGGGCGAACGTGAGTTGTCATTCCCGCGAAGGCGGGAATCCAACCGTCTGCGCCGTCATGTCCTCCGGAGGGCGTGAGGCTCGGAAAGTTGGGTCCCCGCCTTCGCGGGGACGACGCCATGGGGGCGAGTGCGGTGCAAGTGCCCATCCGCCCACTCCGCACCTCGTGCGAACCCGCGCCCGCACTGTCGCGCACGCGCCTCAGCCCAGCAGGCGGTCGATCACCTGCTGCGCCAGGCGCTCGGCGGAATCGGACACCGTGTCGAGCGTGAGCTCCGCCGCCTCCGGCACTTCGTAGGGCGAGTCGATGCCGGTGAAGTTGCGCAGCTGGCCGGCGCGCGCCTTCGCGTACAGGCCCTTCACGTCGCGCTTCTCCGCCACCGCCAGCGGCGTGTCGATGTAGACCTCGACGAACTCGCCCGGCGCGAACAGCTCGCGTGCCATGCGCCGCTCGGCGCGGAACGGCGAGATGAAACTCACCAGCACGATCAGCCCCGCGTCGCTCATCAACTTCGCCACTTCGGCGACGCGACGGATGTTCTCCACGCGGTCCTCGTCGGTGAAGCCCAGGTCCTTGTTGAGGCCGTGGCGCACGTTGTCGCCGTCGAGGATGAAGGTGTGGTAGCCCATCGCGTGCAGGCGCTTGTCGACCAGGTTGGCGATGGTCGACTTGCCCGAACCCGACAGGCCGGTGAACCACAGCACGCGCGGCTGCTGGCCCTTGATGCGCGCACGCGCGGTGCGGTCCACGTCCAGGTGCTGCCAGTGGATGTTGCCTGCGCGGCGCAGCGCGAACTGCAACGTGCCCGCCGCGACCGTCGCATGGGTCTGGCGGTCGATCAGGATGAAGCCGCCCAGCGTGCGGTTGTCCGCATACGCCTCGAACGCCACCGGCTGATCCAGGTACAGATTGCAGAAGCCGACCTCGTTGAGCTCCAGGTGCTTGGCCGCCAGCGCTTCCTGCGTGTTGACGTCGGTCTTGTGCTTGATCTCGGTGACGCTGGCGCTGACCGTGCGCGTGCCGATCTTCAGCCAGTACGGGCGCCCGGGCAGCAACGGCTGTTCGCCCATCCACAGCAGGTGCGCGGCGAACTGATCGGCGACCTGCGGCGGGCGGTGCGCGTGCGCGATGACGTCACCGCGGCTGATGTCCACTTCATCGCGCAGCGTGAGCGTGATGGCCTGACCTTCGCGCGCGAGGTCGAGGTCGCCGTCGGCGGTGACGATGCGCGCGACGTGCGAACGGCGGCCCGACGGCAACGCGACGACCTCGTCGCCGGGCCGCACCTCGCCCGCAGCGACGGTGCCTGCGAAGCCGCGGAAATCCTGGTTCGGCCGATTCACCCACTGCACCGGCAGGCGGAAGCCGATGTCCTGCGCATGGCGCGAGACGTCGACGGTTTCCAGGTACTCGAGCACGTTCGGCCCGGTGTACCACGGTGTGCGTTCGGAGGAACCCAGCAGGTTGTCGCCACGCAGCGCGGACAGCGGCACCGCCTGGACGTGTTCGATGCCCAGCTGCGTTGCAAGCTCGCGGTAACCGGCCTGGATCTCGTCGAACACCGCGCGGTCGTAGTCGACCAGGTCCATCTTGTTCACCGCCAGCAGCACATGGCGTATGCCCAGCAGCGAGACGATGTAACTGTGGCGCCGCGTCTGCGGCAGCAGGCCCTTGCGTGCGTCGACCAGCACCACCGCCACGTCTGCGGTGGACGCACCGGTGGCCATGTTGCGCGTGTACTGCTCGTGGCCCGGGCAGTCGGCGACGATGAACTTGCGCTTTTCCGTGCTGAAGAATCGGTACGCGACGTCGATGGTGATGCCCTGCTCGCGCTCGGCCGACAGGCCGTCGAGCAGCAGCGCGTAATCGATGTCGGCGCCCTGGGTGCCGTGACGACGGCTGTCTTTCTCCAGCGCCGACAGCTGGTCGTCGAACAACGCGCGGCTTTCGAACAGCAAGCGGCCGATCAGCGTGCTCTTGCCGTCGTCCACGCTGCCGCAGGTGATGAAGCGCAGCAGGCCCTTGGTTTCGTGGCGGGCGAGGTAGGCCGCTACGGCGGCCTCGGGATTCGGGATTCGGGATTCGGGATTCGAAACAGCCAAAGCCGAGTCCTCCGAAGCGCCCTGCGCTTTCGCCAATCCCGAATCCCCAATCCCCAATCCCGGCTTCATCAGAAATACCCCTCCTGCTTCTTCTTCTCCATCGACGCCGACGGATCGTGGTCGATCACGCGGCCCTGGCGTTCGGACGTGGTCGCCACGAGCATCTCGGCGATGATCTTCTCCAGAGTGTCGGCCTGCGATTCGATCGCGCCGGTGAGCGGGTAGCAACCCAGCGTGCGGAAGCGCACCTGCCGCAGCTGCGGCGTTTCGCCTTCGCGCAGCGGCAGGCGATGGTCGTCGACCAGGATCAGCGCGCCGTCGCGTTCCACCACCGGGCGTTCCGCCGCGAAGTACAGCGACGGCACCGGGATCTTCTCGCGGTAGATGTAGAGCCACACGTCCAGCTCGGTCCAGTTGGACAGCGGGAACACGCGCACCGATTCGCCTTTGTGAATGCGCGCGTTGTACAGGCTCCACAGCTCCGGTCGCTGGCTCTTGGGATCCCAGCGGTGTTGTTCGTTGCGGAACGAGAACACGCGCTCCTTCGCGCGCGACTTCTCTTCGTCACGGCGCGCGCCGCCGATGGCCGCATCGAAACCGTACTGGTCCAACGCCTGCTTCAGCGCCTGCGTCTTCATCACGTCGGTGTGCACGGTGGCGCCGTGGGTGATGGGGCCGATGCCCTGCGCCACGCCGTCGGGGTTGGTGTGCACGCGCAGCTCCACGCCGGTCTGCGCGGCGCGCTGGTCGCGGAAGGCGATCATCTCGCGGAACTTCCAGCCGGTGTCCACGTGCAGCAGCGGAATGGGCGGCGTCGGCGCCGGCGCGAACGCCTTGAGCAGCAGGTGCAGCAGCACCGAGCTGTCCTTACCGATGGAATACAGCATCACCGGATGCCGGAACTCCGCCGCGACTTCGCGCAGGATGTGGATGCTTTCCGCTTCGAGGCGGTCGAGGTGGCTCAGGTCCAGGGGCAGCGTCATCGGGTCTTGATCTTGCGGAACCGGGGTTGAAGGCCGGTTGCGGACAGTGTGCGCCGGCGACCGCTCTAGTGGAGCACATTGTAGGAACGGGGGCCTCGCGGCGCGGAAATAAGCCCCCGGCATGAGCGCATAACCCGACTTCCTTTCATATGGCGACGCCGCGGACCTAGCCTGCAATGGTCCCCGCCGTGCACCTTCGCCCATGTCGGCTTTCCAGCCCAGCGTTCCCGCAGCACTCGCCACCCCCTTCTCCGAGGACCGGCTGGCGGCGCTCGCGCGCGTCACCGAGGGGCTGGACACGCATGGGCTGTGGTGGCTCTCCGGCTATGCCGCCGGCCTGGCGACGCGCAGCGGCGGCAGCGTGCAAACGGTTACAGCGCCCGTCGCGGACGCGCAGCCCGCCAGCCGCCTGACCATCGTCTACGGGAGCCAGACCGGCAATGCCAAGCGACTGGCCGAACAGCTCGCGCGCCAGAGCGAGGCCGCCGGGCTGGCCGTGCGCCTGCTGCGCGCCGACGCCTACCCCACGCGCGAACTGAAGGACGAGCGCACGCTGTACCTCGTCGTCAGCACGCAGGGCGACGGCGATCCGCCGGACGATGCGCGCGCGCTGGTCGAGTTCATCGCCGGCAAGCGCGCGCCCGCGCTCAAGCAGCTGCGTTATGCGGTGCTGGGGCTGGGCGATTCGAGCTACCCGCAGTTCTGCGCGATCGGGCAGAAGCTGGACGCGCGCCTGGCCGAACTGGGCGCGACCCGTCTGCTGCCGCGCGCCGATGCCGACCTCGACCTGGAAACCGTGGCCGAGCCCTGGCTCGCCCAGGCACTGGCGAAGGCGAAGGACGCGTTGAAGCCCGCCGCGCCGCTCGCCACCGTGACGCCGCTGCGCCCGCTTCCGGCCGCGCCGCTGCACGGACGCGACGCGCCCTTCGCGGCGGAACTGCTCGCCAACCAGCGCATCACCACGCGATCGAGCGCGAAGGACGTGCGCCACATCGAGCTGTCACTGGAGGGCTCGGGCCTGCACTACGAGCCCGGCGACGCGCTGGGCCTGTGGCCGGTGAATCCGCCGGCGCTGGTCGAGGCGATCCTGCGCACAGGTGGACTCGACGGCGATGCCGTCGTCGAGCACGGCGGCCAGCGCCTGCCGCTGCGGCAATGGCTGGGCGAGAAGCGCGAACTCACCAAGCTCGCGCGGCCGTTCGTCGCCAGCCACGCCGCGCAGGCGCGCAGCGACGAGCTCAACGGCCTGCTCGCGCCCGACCGCCAGGCTGACCTGTCGCGCCTGCTCAACGAGGCGCAGGTGCTGGACCTGCTGCGCCAGCATCCCGCCGACTGGAGCGCGGAGGAGCTGGTCGCCGCGCTGCGCCCGCTCACGCCGCGGCTGTACTCCATCGCTTCCAGCCAGAAGCACGTCGGCGATGAGGTTCACCTCACCGTCGCGCACGTCGAATACGACGCGGGCGACGGTCTGCGCTGGGGCAGCGCGTCGAACCATTTCGCGCGCAGCGACGAGGGCGCACGGCTTCCGGTGTTCATCGAACACAACGATCGCTTCCGTCTGCCCGCCGACGCATCGCGCGACGTGATCATGATCGGCCCCGGCACCGGCGTGGCGCCGTTCCGCGCCTTCGTGCAGGAACGCGCGGCAACTCGCCCGATGACAGCAGGCGCCTCCGGGCGCAACTGGCTGTTCTTCGGCAACCCCCACTTCCGCACCGATTTCCTCTACCAGGTCGAGTGGCAGCAGGCGCTCAAGGACGAGACGCTGCACCGCTTGGACCTGGCCTTCTCACGCGACCAGGATTCAATGCGAGTCCCTCGCAACAGCCCGCACATCCCTGTGCGGACTCCTCAGAAAATCTATGTGCAAGATCGCCTGCGCGAGCGCGGCCGCGAGCTGTTCGACTGGATCGAAAACGGCGCGCATCTCTACGTCTGCGGCGATGCCACGCGCATGGCGAAAGACGTGCACGACGCGTTGCTTTCGATCATCGGCGAACACGGCGGCCGCTCCGCCGATGACGCCAACGACTACCTCAACACCCTGCAGCAACAGGGACGCTACGCCCGGGACGTGTACTGATGAGCAGCCATTCCGTCGAGGACATCAAGCAGCAAAGCGACCGCCTGCGCGGCACGCTGCTGGCCTCGCTCGCCAACCCGATCACCGGCGCGCTGCACGACGACGACCAGACGCTGATCAAGTACCACGGCAGTTACCAGCAGGACGATCGCGACATCCGCGAGGAACGCCGGCTGGCGAAGCTGGAACCGGCGTACAGCTTCATGATCCGCACGCGCACGCCCGGCGGCGTGGTCACGCCGGCGCAGTGGCTCAAGCTCGACAGCATCGCCACGACCTACGCCGAACGCGGCCTGCGCATCACCACGCGCCAGGCGTTCCAGTTCCACGGTGTGATCAAGACCGAACTGAAGGCGACGATGCAGGCGATCAACGCCGCGCTCATCGACACGCTCGCCGCCTGCGGCGACGTGAACCGCAACGTCGCCGTGGCCGCCAACCCGCTGCAGTCGCAGGCGCATGCGCAGGTGCACGCGCACGCCGCCGCGCTGTCCGAACACCTGCTGCCGAACACGCGCGCCTACTACGAGATCTGGCTGGACGAAGAGCGCGTCGCCGGCAGCGGCAGCGAGGACGAGCCCGTGTACGGCGCGACCTACCTGCCGCGCAAGTTCAAGATCGGCTTCGCGATCGCGCCGTACAACGACGTGGACGTGTTCGCGCAGGACCTGGGCTTCATCGCCATTGTCGAGGACGGCGAACTGCTGGGCTACAACGTCAGCGTGGGCGGCGGCATGGGCGCGACGCACGGCGATCCGGAAACCTACCCGCGCCTGGGGGACGTGATCGGCTTCGTTACGCCGGAGCAGCTCACCGCCGTCGCCGTGGCAGTCGTCACTGCGCAGCGCGATTTCGGAAACCGCGCGGTGCGCAAGCGGGCGCGACTGAAGTACACGATCGACGACCACGGCCTGGAGTGGTTCAAGGCCGAAGTCGAGCGGCGCGCCAGCTTCGCGCTCTCCCCGGCGCGTCCGTTCGGCTTCGTCCACAACGGCGACCGCTTCGGATGGATTGAAGGCGACGACGGCCGTGCGCACCTGACGCTGCGCATCGTCGCCGGACGCATCTGGGATCGCGACGGGCTCACGCACCTGAGCGGCCTGCGCGAGATCGCACGCGTGCTGGACGAGGCCGACGCGGGCGCCGAATTCCGCCTCACGCCGAACCAGAACCTCGTCATCGCCGGCGTGCCCGCGGCGCTGCGCGATCGCGTCGATGCGCTCGTCGCGCAGTACGGCCTGGACACGCATGCACGCGCCACGCCGCTGCAACGCAACGCGCTGGCCTGCGTCGCACTGCCCACCTGCGGCCTGGCGATGGCCGAAGCCGAACGCTACCTGCCCGAGTTCGCCGACAAGGTGCAGGCATTGCTCGACACGCACGGCCTGCACGATGCGCCGATCCACCTGCGCATCAGCGGTTGCCCGAACGGCTGCTCGCGCCCGTACCTGGGCGAGATCGCGCTCGTCGGCAAGGCGCCGGGCCGCTACAACCTGATGCTGGGCGCGGACCATCGCGGCCAGCGCCTGAACACGCTGTACCGCGAGAACATCGCCGAGGCGCAGATCCTCGAATCGCTGGATCCGCTCTTCGCTCGCTATGCCGGCGAGCGCGACACCGACGAAGGCTTCGGCGATTTCCTCGTGAGAACCGGCACCGTCGTGCCGCCCCGACCCGCCATCGCACTGCAACTTCGCACCGAGAACGCCGCATGAGCCCGCCCGATCCCATCACTGCCGCCGAATCGCCCCGAGCGCTGGCCGAACTGAACGCCTGGCTCGGCGGCCTCAACGCGTCCGAGCGCATCGCCTGGGCGCTGGAACACACCGCAGGCGAGCACGCGCTGTCGTCGAGTTTCGGCGCGCAGGCCGCCGTGTCGCTGCACCTGGCCACGCGCCAGCGGCCGGACATGCCGGTGATCCTCATCGACACCGGCTATCTCTTCCCGGAAACGTACCGCTTCATCGACCAGCTCACCGACACGCTCGGATTGAACCTGAAGGTGTATCGCCCGCAGATCGGCATCGCCTGGATGGAAGCGCGACTGGGCAAGCTGTGGGAAGGCGGCCTGGACGGCATCGAGCGTTACAACCGCATGCGCAAGGTCGAGCCGATGCAGCGCGCGCTGGACGACCTGGGCGTGCGCACCTGGATCGCCGGCCTGCGCCGCAGCCAGTCGCGCACGCGCGCCAACATCGATTTCCTGCAACTGCGCGACGGCCGCTGGAAGCTGCATCCCATCGCCGACTGGACCGATCGCGACGTGTACCAGTACCTGCGCGAGCACAACCTGCCCTACCACCCGCTGTGGGACCAGGGCTATGTATCGATCGGGGATGTGCACACCACGCGTCGGCTCGAGCCGGGCATGAACGAGGAAGACACGCGTTTTTTCGGCCTCAAGCGTGAGTGCGGACTGCATTTCGACGGCGAACCGAACGCGGCGTGAGCGCGCGCTCGCGCGATCCCCGACGCCCACGCTGAACGTTGCGCATCGGCTCCGACGGCTTTCCGACGGGCCGCGTTCGACAGTGCGCGCCCCAGCCGTTCCGTTTCGAGGTCGTGCCGCTCGGGCGCATTCCGGGCGCGCCGCGCGCATGCACGATGCATTCGATGTTCTACGCAATTTCGTCACCACGCTCGTCATGGCATGGGCGGCCTTCGCCGCGCTGCGCTGGCAGCAGCCGTTGATCGCGAAGGGCGGCGGTGCGTGGTGGACAGCGTTGGCGGGCACCCTCGCCTTCGGTCAGTGGCCACTCAACGCGTGGTTGGGCAGCCCGATCGGCGCACCGATTGTCGTCGCCCTGCTCTACCTGCTCTCGCTGATCGGCCTGGCTCCCGACGATTCGGTGCTGAGCGCGCAGGCCAGCGAACACTCGCGCTGGTTCCGGCGCGGGCTGGTCTGCGCGGTGTTGGGCACGTTCGCCGGAATGGCGGCGTGGGCGGCGCTGCTGTGACGCTCAGCGCTCGGGCCGACCGCTGAGCACCACGCGGCCGATGCGCGCGACGAACTCGTCCAGGTCCGTGTTGCCGACGTTGGCGAGGATGACAACGGTGACCTCGTCGTCCAGCAAGCGATACAGCTGCGCCTGCGCGCCCATGATGCGGCCCGGACGCTTGGCGATGCGGTGCGGCTTGCCGGCGATCGTGGATTCGTAGCTCCACACGCCGAATCCGTAGTCGTCCAATCCCGGCGCGAGCATGCGCTTCAGGCTGTCCTCGCCGATCAGCCGCCCGCCGTACAGCGCATCGGCGAACACGTACAGGTCGCGCACGGTCGAGTACATGGCGCCGGCTGCGTACCAGTTCTCCGGATACACGGGCAGATCGTTGATGAGCGCGCCATCGCTCTCGCGCACGAAGTAGGTGTTCGCCAGTCGCGGCAGGATTTCGGCCTGCCGCAGCATGCCGGTGTCGGCCAGTTTCAGCGGCGCCAGGATGCGACGCGACAGCGCCTGCTCGAAGGGCATGCCGGTCGCACGCTCGACGATCTTGCCCAGGATCACGTAGTCGCCGTTGTTGTAATCGAAGGTCGTGCCCGGCGCGTGCACGCGCTTTCCGCTGGCGTAGCGACGCAGCAGTTCGCCGCTGTCGTGCGGCAGCTGGTAGGCGGGAATGCCTTCGCGCAATGCCGTCGCCGCGTCGGTGACGGTGTCGAAATTGGCGATGCCCGAGGTGTGGTTGAGCAACTGCCGCACGGTCGCCTCGCGCCCTTCGCCCGCGTAATCGGGAAGCACGGTGCGGATCGGCGCATCCAAGTTCAGGCGGCCCTCCTCCACCAGCTGCATCACCAGCGTCGCGGTGAACAGCTTGGTGATCGAGCCGATCCAGTAACGCGTGTCCGGCGTGTTGGGCACGGCGAAAGCGCGATTGGCCAGGCCGAAGCTGCGTTCGTATTCCACCCGGCCCGCGCGCTCGACCAGCACGGTGCCGCTGAAATCGTGCTCGCCCGCGTAGGCTTCGATAAACGCAGCGGTCGACACCGTCTGTGCCATCGCAAGGGCCGGCCACAGCGCCAGGCAGCCCAGGATCCACTTCTTCATGACCGTCCTCCTCGTCGACTCCAGGAGGAGATACGCCATGACGGCGCGCGGTTGCGCCTCAGGTATGGATCAGCCGGCCGCCGCCGAAGGACCAGTTTTCCCAGGTGGTTTCCTTGAAGGCCACCATCACGTGCTCCGGATCCAGGCCGGCCGCCGACAGCCGCTCCATCAATTCGGCGAGCAGTTTCTTCTTCACCTTCACGCTGCGACCGACCGACCACAGGATCTCGATGAGCACGAAGTCCTCCGTGCGCGGCGAGGCCAGATCGGGATAGGAGGGATCGAAACGGAAGTCGGCCGCGTCCAGTTCGAACACACGCTGGAACAGGTCGGCCTGCGGCACGCCGCTGGACACCAGGCTCGCGTGGACCGCATCGAGCACGGAGGACTTGAACGCCTCCGCCTTGGGTTTGCGCACGGTGAGGGTCACGAGCGGCATGGCGGTTCCTCGTTCGACGACGGGTCGCGGCGTGCGGCCCTCAGGTGGTGATGGGTTGGCTCAACTCGCGCCACGACGGCGCGTGCGGCCACTGCGGCTCCAGGTTGCCTTCGAGCACGCGGCGCAGGTCGCGACGATCCAGCTGCGGCGCGATGCCGTGCAGCAGCGCCAGCGCATACTCGCGCAGCACGCGTGCGCGCGGGATCACGGCCCAGGTGATGCATTCGGGCAGCGCGTCCGGCGCGGGCAGCGCGATGAGGTCTTCGTCGCGCGAGCCCACGGCCATCTCCGCCAGCACGCCGACGCCCAGGCCGGCACGCACGTAGGTCTTGATGAGGTCGGCGTCGCGCGCGGTCATCGCCAGCTGCGGCTCCAGGCCGGCCTCGACGAAGGTGCGGCGCAGCGAGGATTCGGCGCGGTTGGACGACTCGTAGCTCACCAGCGGATGCGCGGCGAGTTCGGCCAGCGTCGGCGCGCGCTTCAGCGATGCGAGCGCATGCGTGCGCGGCACCAGCACCACGCGACGCCAGCGGTACAGCGGTACGGCGACGCCGCCGTCGGGCTCCGTGCCCGCGGTGCTGATGACGGCCAGGTCCGCTTCGCCGCGTGCGAGCTGCTCCAGCACTTCGTCGCCCGCGACCGCCTGCAGGTGCATGCTCACCTGCGGGAACTCGCGCTTCACCGCGGCGATGACAGACGGCAGCACGAAGCGCGCCTGCGTGTGCGTGGTCGCCAGCACCAGACGGCCGCTGTGCTGACCGCGTTCGTTGGCGGCATAGGCGCGGATGTTGCCGGCCTCTTCCAGGATGCGGCGCGCGTGCATGAGCACGCGCTCGCCTGCGGGCGCGATCGATTCCAGGCTGCGTCCCTTGCGGGTGAACAACTGGAAACCCAGCTCGTCCTCCAGCTGCTTGAGCTGCTTGGACAAGCCGGGCTGGGTCGCGTGCACGCGCTCGGCGGCCAGGGTGATGTTGAGGCCCGAGTCGGCGATGGCGACGAGGTAGCGGAGCTGGGTGAGGGTCATGTCGAAGCGGTTCGTGGCAGCGGCGGGACAGGCCCGCACGGGCGGGCAGCGATCGGTTCCGGCGTCCGTCGACAGATCGGGGCACGGCGGGCTGCCGCGTTCATATATCGCTCGATACGAATAAAGGGATGGACGAAAACTAACCCGCCCCGCGGGCCCTGTCCAGCACGGGGCCGGGGTCATTCCGAAAGGGCATGACCCCAGGCGGCCGAGTCATTTCCGCACGTCCGGGTGCATGCGTAGCGTCACGGTATCGCCCCCTCTTCCCGGCTCCGACGCCATGGCCCAGCCTTTGTTTCCCGTTTTTGCCGACCTGCGCGGGCGCCCCGTGCTGGTGGTCGGCGGCGGCACGGTCGCGCTGCGCAAGGCGACCGCGCTGCGGGAAGCCGGCGCGCTCGTGCGCGTCGGCGCGCCGGAGCTCAATGCGGAACTGGCGGCGCTGGCGGATACGGGCGAGATCGAGCATCTGCCCGGCCGATTCGCCCCGCACTGGCTCGACGACGTGTGGCTGGCCGTGGCGGCCACCGACGACGAAGACGTGAATCGCGCCGTCGCCGAAGAAGGCCAGGCGCGACGCCTGTGGGTCAACGTGGTCGACGACGCGCGGGCGTCGAGCGTGCAGATCCCCGCGCGCGTCGACCGCGGTCCGTTGCAGGTGGCGATTTCCAGTTCCGGCACCGCGCCGATGCTGGCGCGCCACCTGCGCGAGACGCTGGAAAGCCAGCTCGACGCCTCGCTTGGCGACCTGGCCGAATTGCTCGGCCGCGAGCGCGATCGCATCCGAACGCGCTTCCCGCAGATCAACGCGCGGCGCCGCTTCTTCGACCGCCTCCTGCGCGGACGCGTCCCCGCCCTGTTGCGCCGACGCCAACGCCTGGCAGCGGAACACGAGTTCAGTGCGCAGCTCAGCGCCGATGCGTCCAGCGCGCGCGGCTCCGTCGCGCTGGTTGGCGCCGGCCCGGGCGATCCCGGCCTGCTGACGCTGCGCGCGCTGCGCGTGCTCAACGAAGCCGACGTGATCCTGCACGATCGCCTCGTCAGCAGTGAGGTGCTGCAACTCGTGCGTCGCGATGCGCAGCGCATCGAAGTCGGCAAGCAGGCGGGCAACCACCACGCGACGCAGGACCAGATCCATGCGCTGATGCTCGAACACGCCCGCGCCGGCAAGCGCGTGGTGCGCCTGAAGGGCGGCGATCCGTTCGTGTTCGGTCGCGGCGGCGAGGAACTGGAAGTGCTGCGCGCGCACGGCATCGACTTCGAGGTCGTGCCCGGCATCACCGCCGCGCTCGCCTGCGCCGCGTATGCGGGCGTGCCGCTCACGCACCGCGAGCACGCGCAGTCGGTGCGGCTGGTCACCGCGCATTGCAAGCAATCGCAGGACACGCTGGACTGGCAAGCGCTCGCACTGGAGCGGCAGACGCTGGCGGTCTACATGGGCGTCGCCGGGCTGGAAGGCTTCAGCGCGCGCCTGATCGAACACGGCCGCGCGCCGTCCACGCCGTTCGCCATCGTCGAGAACGGCTCGCGCGCGAACCAGCGCGTCGTCACCGGCGCGTTGGCCGATCTGGCCGATCTAGCCCGCGTGCACGCGGTGCAGTCGCCTGCGCTGTTGATCGTCGGCGAAGTCGCCTCGTTCGCGAACACGCTGCACTGGTTCGGCGACGCGCCCCTCGGCGCACCCGCGCCCGCCGTCGCCGAAGCCGCCTGACTCCTCACCTCCCACGCACGTCCCACGTACGCAGAGAACCCCCATGGCCCTGTACGACAGCATTCTCGACACCATCGGCAGCACGCCCATCGTCAAACTGCATCGCATCGCGCCCAAGCACGTCACGCTGTATGCGAAGGTCGAATCGTTCAATCCCGGCGGCTCGGTGAAGGACCGTCTTGCGCTGGCGATCGTGCTCGACGCCGAACGCAAGGGACTGCTCAAGCCGGGCCAGACAATCGTGGAGGCGACGTCCGGCAACACCGGCATCGCGCTGGCGCTCGTCGCGGCGGCGCGCGGGTATCCGTTCGTGGCGGTGATGACGGAGACGTTCTCCGTCGAGCGCCGCAAGCTCATGCGCGCCTACGGCGCGAAGGTCATCCTCACGCCCGCCGCCGAGCGCGGCAGCGGCATGGTGCGCAAGGCGAAGGAGCTGGCCGACAAGCACGGCTGGTTCCTGGCTCGGCAGTTCGAGAACGAAGCCAACCCCGCCTATCACCGCAGCACCACCGGGCCGGAAATCCTGCGCGATTTCGCCGGCAAGCGGCTGGATTACTTCGTCAGCGGCTGGGGCACCGGCGGCACGATCACCGGCGCGGGCGAAGTGCTCAAGCTCGCGCGCCCGGATCTGAAGATCATCGCCAGCGAACCGGCCGGCGCCGCATTGCTCTCGGGCAAGGAGTGGGCGCCGCACAAGATCCAGGGCTGGACGCCGGACTTCCTGCCGGCGGTGCTCAGTCGCACGATCGCCGACGAGGTCCTGCCCGTGGACGAAGTGCTGGCGCGCGACACGGCGCGTCGCCTGGCCGCGGAGGAAGGTCTCTTCGTCGGCATTTCCGCCGGCGCGACGGTGGCCGCCGCGTTGAAGGTCGCCGAACAGGCGCCGGAAGGCTCGGTGCTGCTGGCGGTGCTGCCCGATACCGGCGAGCGCTACCTGTCCACGTTCCTGTTCGAGGGCGTGGCGGAAGGCTCCGACGACGAGTGGCTGGCCTCGCTGGAGCGCGACGCCGTCGCGGCCTGATCGCACGTCCCGGCCTTCGCGCCGGGACGTGATCGCCGTGCATTCCAACGTGCAGGCCCTGCGGGCTACCCTGTGCGCGGCGGCCATTGCCGCGCGGAGCCTGCATGACGGTCGTACCCGGTTCGAATCCCCCTCCCGCGCCCGACGCGGCCGAGCGCGAAGCCGCGCGCCTGGCCTGGGCGCGCGCCGCGACGGACGACGGCGAGTTGCAGCTGGTGCGCGCCTCGGTCGACGCGGGTTTCCGCAGCTACTGGCGCGCGCAGACGTCCGGCGGCAGCCGCATCGTCATGGATTCGCCGCCGCAGTTGGAGGACGTGCGCCCCTGGCTGCGCATGCGCGCGCTGCTGGAAAGCGGCGGCGTGCGCGTGCCGCAGGTGCTGGTGGAGGACGTCGGCAGCGGCTTCCTGCTGCTGGAAGACCTGGGCGGGCCGACGCTGGCGCAGGTGATCGACGACGACACCGCCGACGCGCATTTCGACGCCGCCATCGAACAACTGCTGCGATTGCAGGCGATCCAGCCGCCTCTGGGTACGGGCGAGTTCGGCGAGGCGCTGTTGCAGCGTGATGCGGGGCTGTTCGAGGACTGGTTCCTGCGACGGCATCTGGGACTGGAGCTGGATCGCGACGACCTCGACCGATTGGAACTGGTGCAGCGCCGCCTGATGGACAACGCGTTGTCGCAGGCGCGCGTGCTCACGCACCGCGACTTCATGCCGCGCAACCTGATGCCGATTGCCGGCGGCCCGGCGGTGCTGGATTTCCAGGACTGCGTGTGGGGCCCGGTGGCCTACGATCCGGTGAGCCTGTTCAAGGACGCGTTCCTGAGCTGGCCGCTGCAGCGCGTGGACGAATGGCTGGTGCGTTATCACGAGCGCGCGATGAAGGCACGCATCCCGGTGCCGTCGCTGCCGGAGTTCATGCGCGACGCGGACTGGCTGGGCGTGCAGCGCCACCTGAAGATCCTGGGCATCTTCTCGCGCCTGCATTACCGCGACGGCAAGAGCAAATACCTGCCCGACGCGCCGCGCTTCATCCGCTATCTCGACGAAGTCCTGCCGCGCCATCGCGAACTGCAACCGCTGCGCGAAGTGCTGGACGTCCGCATCCGCCCGGCGATGCAACGCGTCGCCCTGCCCTCGCCCTGAAAGCCCGGAGTCATTCTTGAAAGCCCTGATCTTCGCCGCCGGCCTGGGCGAGCGCATGCGCCCGCTGACCAACCACACGCCCAAGCCGTTACTGCGCGCGGGCGGCAAGGCGTTGATCGAATGGCATCTGGAAAAACTCGCCGCGATGGGCGTGCGCGAAGTCGTGGTCAACACGAGCTGGCTCGCGGCGCAGTTTCCGCAGCATCTGGGCGACGGCGCGCAGTGGGGCTTGTCGATCCGCTATTCGTTCGAAGGCGACGCGCCGCTGGAAACCGGCGGCGGCATGCTGCATGCGCTGCCGCTGCTGGGCGATGCGCCGTTCCTTCTCGTCAACGGCGACGTGTGGACCGACTACGACTTCACGCGTCTGCCGCGCGAGCCCGACGGCCTGGCGCACCTGGTGATGGTCGATCGCCCGCCGCAGGCGACGCAGGGCGATTTCGCGCTCGACGCGGATGGCCTGGTGCGCAGCGAGGGCGAGAACCGGCTCACGTATGCGGGCATCGGCGTTTATCGTCCGCAGTTGCTCGATGGCTGGCGCGTGCACACGACCGACACGGGCGCCGATGAAACGCCGCCGCGTTTCCGCCTCGCGCCGATCCTGCGTGCGTTCATGCCGCAGGGATTGATTACCGGCGAGCACCATCGTGGTCGCTGGACGGATGTGGGGACACCCGAGCGTTTGGCGGGGTTGGAGCGGGAGCTCGCAGAACGCACGTAACGCAGTCATGCCCGCCGCCTGAGCCCCTCTCCCACCAGGAGAGGGGTTGGGGTGAGGGGCAACGAAGAGGCAGAGGTGAACCACCGTTGCCGCACGGCGCTGCTCCATCGCTTCGCGCCATCCGCACGCCCAAGTCAAGATGGATTCCAGCTTTCGCTGGAATGACGAGACGCAAACGGAGCGCGTGACGGCCTGGGTCCCGGCCTTCGCCGAGATGACGGCCTCAGGGGGACGCGCTTGCGTTTACTTCACGCGAGTGCAAGCTGCGAGCGGCCTACCCGCTCCCCAGCGTCTGCCGCAGAAACGGCACCGTGATCCGCCGCTGCGCCGCGAGCGAAGCGCGATCAAGGCGGTCCAGCAGCGAAGTCAATCCACCCAGGTCGCGCTCCACGCGGCGCAGCAGCCAGTCGAGCGCGGCGTCTTCCAGCACCAGTCCGCGTCGCTGCGCGCGTTGACGCAGCACGTCGCGGCGACCTTCCTCGTCCAGCGGTGCGAGCGTGACGCGCGTGCACTGGCCCAGGCGCGAACGCAGGTCCGGCAGTCCCAGGCCGACGGCGTCGGGAATGTCGCGCGCCGCGTACACCAGCACGACGCCGGCAGCGCGCGCGCGGTTGTGCGCGTCGAACAGCGCCACTTCGTCCTCGCGCTGGCCGGCGATGACGTCCAGACCGTCGAGGGCGATCACGTCGTTGCCTTCCAGCGATTCCAGCGCGTCGCGCAGGCGGCCGGCCGCGGCCATCAGCGGGAGGTAGGCGGCGCGGCGTCCGGCGGCTTCCGTCGCCGCGCAGGTCGCCAGCAGCAGGTGCGTCTTGCCGACGCCCGCAGGCCCTGCAAGAAACACGCTCTCGCGCCGCGCGTCGCGGCCCTCGGCCAGCGCGCGCAGCTGTTCGATCGCGCCGTCGGGCGCGTGCACGAAGGTGTCCAGTCGCTGGTCGGGCGGATAGCGCAAGGCCAGCGGCAACTGCGGAACGCTCACTGCAAATGACTCATTACGTTGTGGGCGGTTACTCGGGCTTGCGTTCGACCGGCGGCGGCAGATGCGGATCGGCGAGTGGATCGGGCGCTTCGCCTTCCGGCAGCGGACTCGCGCCGACGTACAGCCGGCTGTGGCGATAGCGCTCCTGCGCGTAGCGCAGCAGCACGTTGACCACCGCCGCCACCGGCAACGCCAGCAGCATGCCGAGGAAGCCGAACAACTGGCCGCCCGCGAGCACGGCGAAGATCACCGCGACCGGATGCAGGCCGATGCGGTCGCCGACGAGCTTGGGCGTGAGCACGTAGCTCTCGATCACCTGGCCGATGCCGAACACCACCAGTACACCGGCGACGTGCTGCCAGTCGCCGTACTGCACCAGCGCGGCGATCACGCCCAGGATGATGCCGCTGGCCGGGCCCAGGTACGGCACGAAGGTCAGGATGCCGGCGATCAGGCCGATCAGGATGCCCAGGTCCAGCCCCACCGCCCACAGGCCCAGGCCGTACATCACGCCCAGCACCAGCATCACCAGGAACTGCCCGCGCAGGAACGCGCCGAGCACGTCGCTGGATTCGCGCGCCAGGCGGCTCGCGGTGTCGAGGTGGTCACGCGGAATCATCGACGCCACGCGTTCGACGATCAGGTCCCAGTCGCGCAGGAAGAAGAAGGTGATGACCGGAAGCAGCGCGACGTTCGCCACCAGCGCGATCACCGCGAAACCCGAACGTGACAGGTAACCCAGCAGCGTGCTCGCGATGCCGCCGGCCTGGTCCCAGTTGTCGCGCACGAGTTGGCTGATGTGGCTGAAGTCGAGCCACTCGGTGATTTCAACGCCCAGGCGTTGTTCGACCCACGGCACCGCGGTGAGCATGAACCAGTCGCGGTAGTGCGGCCACGACGAGACCAGCGTGGTGATCTGCCCCTCGATCAGCGGCACCAGGATCAGCAGGCCGGCGAGCACGATCAGCGCCATCGCCGTGAACACCAGGCTCACCGCGACATTGCGCGAGCGGCCGGCGCGTTCGAGCCGGTCGACCAGCGGGTCGCCCAGCCAGGCCAGCATCAGCGCGAACACGAACGGCGTGAGGATCGGCGCGAGCAGCCAGATCAGCCAGCACACGCCAACACCGAGCGCCACCCATTGCAGGCGGCGTAAGAAGAGTGCGATGTCGTCCAGTGCTTGCGATTGCATGCGGATCCTTGTCGGTGATGACGTCAGCGCAGGTGATACACCGGCGGCTGGCCTTCCAGGCCTTCCAGGACATCGACCACGCCGTCGCGCGCCAGCAGGCGGTTCAGGCCGGGCATGCCGCTGACGAGTTGGAGTTCGTATTCCAGCCCCTGCGGCGTCGCCCGCACCGGCACGCTGCGGCGCACGACCGACAGCTTCTGCAGGTAGCCCGCCAGGCGGATGAAATCATCGCTGCTGTCGATGCCGGTGAAGGTGACGCGGTACACACCCGGTTCGCCCGAAGGCGCGCGCTTGGCGTAACGCTTCATCAGCGCGTCGGCCGCGCCGTCGGCGCCGCTGGCCATCAACTGGCGGGGGTCGGTGCCGGTCTGCGACCAGGTGGCGAGCACCTTGCCGGTGTCGACGAAGGTCCAGTCGGCCTTCCAGCCGGCGGTCGTGTCGCGGTAGAGCTTGCCGATCAGTTGCATCGGCGGGCTGTAGCGGGCCGAGGCGCGCGCGACGGCGGCGCTGTCGCCGCGCCAGATCGCGCCGACCGCGGCCTGCTCGGCGGCGTTGCCGGTGGGCAGGCCGAGCTTGTAGCCACGCTCGACCGCCCGGTTCAGCGCCGGCCGTGCCGCGTTCACCTGCGGCAGGCCGACCAGACGCGGGCCGCTGCCGTCGTCGATGGCCAGCCACAGGACCGGCTTGGGGCGCGGCTGCGGCCAGATCGGAATGCCCAGGGTCGCGGCGAGGTCGTTGACGGCTTCCTCGTCGTACTGGATGACCAGGGTGGTCCGGAAGCTCGGCGCGCCGGTGGGGCCCAGTCCCTCGTCCTGCCGGTAGTCGTAGGCCTTCACGTAGGTGCGGGCCTGGCGGAGCTCGTTGCCCACGCCGGGGCGGGAAGCCGCGCCACGGTCGCCGGAGAGCTTGCCCAGCACCTGGGCCAGGCCACGCGCGAGCGCAGCGTTGCGCTCCGTCTCGCCCTGCCCGTTCACCTGCACTTCGGTCGCGTAGATGCCCTCGGCCCGGGCGCGGTCGCCCTCCACGCGCTGCGCGGCGGCACCCAAGCTCGTCAGCAGCAACAAGGCGGCCACGATCGTCAGATGAACCTGCCGGAGGAGCGTCGTGCGCGGTGTTCCCGCGCGAATTGCCCGAACCATCGCTATCCCTGGGTACGTAAACAGTCGAAATGGTGCCGCAGCCGACCCGCCCCGTCCATTCGCGGCGTGATCCAGACCACAGCCGGGGTCGCGCGACTGTTAAAATCGCCGCTTCATCTCCCGCGACCGCCGAGGCCGCCCGTGTCGAATTCCCCCACCACGCCCACCCCGATCACCTACCGCGATGCCGGCGTCGACATCGACGCGGGCAACGAGGTGGTCGAACGCATCAAGCCGCTGGTCAAGCGCAGCTTCCGGCCGGAAGTCATGGGCGGACTGGGCGGCTTCGGCGCGCTGTTCGACCTGTCGGGCAAGTACAAGGAGCCGGTGCTGGTCTCGGGCACGGACGGCGTGGGCACCAAGCTCAAGCTGGCGCAACAGCTCAACCGCCACGACACCATCGGCATCGACCTGGTCGCCATGTGCGTCAACGATGTGCTGGTTCAGGGCGCCGAGCCGCTGTTCTTCCTAGACTATTTCGCCACCGGCAAGCTCGATGTCGACACCACGGTAGCCGTGGTCGGCGGCATCGCCAAGGGTTGCGAGATGTCGGGCTGCGCGCTCATCGGCGGCGAGACCGCCGAGATGCCCGACATGTACCCGCCGGGCGAATACGACCTGGCCGGCTTCTGCGTCGCCGCGGTGGAGAAGTCCAAGCTGCTCGACGGCGCCAAGGTGCGCGAAGGCGACGTGCTGATCGGCATCGCCTCCAGCGGCCCGCATTCCAACGGCTACTCGCTGGTGCGAAAGATCTACGACCGCGCCGGCCGCCCGGCCGACCTCGACATGGGCGGCGTGAAGCTGATCGATGCGCTGATGGCGCCGACGCAGCTGTACGTGAAGCCGATCCTCGAACTGCTCGGCAAGCACGATCTGCACGCCATGGCGCACATCACCGGCGGCGGTCTGACCGAGAACATCATCCGCGTCATCCCCGATGGCCTGGGTCTGGACATCGAGGCGTCGGCCATCGTGCTGCCGCCGGTGTTCGACTGGCTGCAGCGCGAAGGCGCGGTGCCGAACGACGACATGTGGCGCACCTTCAACTGCGGCGTGGGCTTCGTACTGGTGGTTGCACCGGGCGAGGTCGCCGCGGTGGAAGCCGACCTCGACCGCCTGGGCCTGCGCCATCGCCCGATCGGGCAGGTGGTGAAGGCCGCTGCCGGTGCCCCGGTCGACAGCCGCGTCCGCATCGGCTGATCGACGCTTCGCCACGCCAAGCCCCATGACCGACCAAGCCACGCGGGAAGGATCCCGCGCACGCGATCCGGGATTCGCCATGTGTTTGCAAAAACGCTGGGCGTTGGGGGCCTTGCTTCTCGTGTTCGTGGCCACCTGGTTGAACCCGCAGTGGCCCAGGGAACAGGCGTTGCACACCATCGGCACCGTGATCGCCGTGGTGTGGCTGTGGTGGCACGACCGGCGCTGGAACACGCGCACCCGCGACTTCGTGCTGGTATGCGGATTCCTCGCCGTGCACTGCCTGGCCGCTCGCTGGCTGTACTCGAACGTGCCCTACGACGACTGGTTCCGTGCCGTGCTGCACTGGTCGCCACAGGACGCGTTCGGCTGGACACGCAACCATGCCGATCGCTTCATCCACCTGCTGTACGGCCTCTGCCTGACGCCCCTACTCGCCGGCCATGCAACGCAGCGGTGGCCGCGTCTGTCGGCTGCGCAGGCGTTCGGGCTCGCGGTGATGGCGATCATGTGCACGAGCCTGGTGTACGAATGGATCGAATGGGGCATCGCGTTGACGATGTCGCCGCAGGAGGCCGAGTCCTACAACGGCCAGCAGGGCGACATCTGGGACGCACACACCGACATGCTTCTGGCCACGCTGGGTGCGCTGGCCACCTGGCCGCTGGTGTGTTCGGCGCGGATGCCGGCCTGCATCGTGGCGGAGGCGGCCCCATGAACGAGCGCATCGCGGTGCTGGCTTCGGGACGCGGCAGCAACCTGCAGGCGATCCTCGACGCGATCGCGGACGGCTCGCTGTCGGCGCGGATCGTCGGCGTGTTTTCCGACAAGCCGACCGCCGCCGCGCTCGACCGCGTCGAACCGGAACTTCGCTGGGGGGCGAGCCCGAAGGACTTCCCTTCGCGCGAGTCATTCGACGCGGCATTGGCCGACGCCATCGAAGCCACGCAGCCGGACTGGATCGTCTGCGCCGGTTACATGCGCATTCTGTGCGATGCCTTCGTGGAGCGGTTCCGCGGGCGGCTGCTCAACATCCATCCCTCGCTGCTGCCCAAGTACCCGGGCCTGCGCACGCATGCGCGGGCGATCGCCGAGGGCGATGCCGAGCACGGCGCCAGCGTGCACTTCGTGATTCCCGAGCTGGACGCCGGCACGGTCATTGCCCAGGCGCGCGTGCCGGTCCTGCCTGGAGACGACCCAGAGGCCTTGGCCCAGCGCGTCCTGCAGGTGGAGCACCCCCTGCTCGTGGCCGTGCTGCAGTTGGCCGTCGCGGGCCGTTTGGCTGAACAGGGCACAACCACGACCCTGGACGGTCATGCCCTGTTTACGCCTTTGCTCCTAGATTCCGCCGGTGCCCTGCAGGCATCCGGCACCGGCGCCCCCCGCTGAACGCCGCCCCGGAGCAGGCATGCACGGCATCCTTCCGCACTACCTTTCGATGAAGCGTCCTCTCCGCGTCCTGATCACCGCCCCCCTCCTGGCCACGCTCGCCCTGGTCTCCTTCGCCGCGCCCGCCTCCGCGCTGGAGCCGTTCGTGGCGAACTACCAGATCTTCAACGAGGGCAAGCCGCTGGGCGAAGCGACCATGCAGGTGGTGCCGTCCAGCGCACCGTCGCACTGGCGCATCGACCTCAACATGCGCGGTACGCGTGGCCTGATCGGCCTGGCCGGCGCCAATGCGCAGCAGAGCACGGTGTTCGACGTGGTCGGCAGCGATGTCTACCGCCCGCTGAGTCAAAGCACGGTGCGCAAGGCGGTGTTCGTCGGCAAGGAAATCACCGGCACCTACGACTGGGCCTCGCACACGGCGCGCTGGACGGGCGACGTGAAGAAGAAGCGCCAGGCGCCGGTGCCGCTGAAGGACGGCGACATGAGCGGGCTGCTGATCAACCTGGCGATCGTCCGCGATGCCCAGCCGGGCAAGACGCTCCAATACCGCTTCGTCGACAACGGCCGCGCGCGCGACCACCTGTATTCGGTGTCGCAGGAACTCGAAGGCGTGAGCGTCGACGGCATGGGCTTCAATGCCATGCGCGTGAGCCGTGTTCAGGGCGGGGGCAACGACGAGACGGTACTGTGGGTGGTTGAAGGCGTGCCCACGCCCGTGCGCATCCTGCAGCGCGAAAATGGCGAGGACACTTTCGACCTGCGCCTGGTCGACTACAAGGGAGCCCCGTGATGGCCACTGTTTCTACCCGCGTGCTGCGCTGCGCATTCGCCGCCGCGCTCCTGGCGACGGTCAGCGCGCCTGCGCTTGCGATCAAGCCTTTCACGGCCGATTACCAGGCCAACTACATGGGCATGCAGGGCGCCGGCAAGATGACGCTGACGGCCGACGGCGCCAACCGCTGGAAGTACGACCTGTCCGTCTCCAGCCCGCTGGCGAACCTTCGCCAATCCACCGTGTTCGAGGACAACGGCGGCCAGTGGCGGCCGCTCTCGGGCAACGACAGTTCGCAGGTGCTGACCAAGAAGCAGAACAAGAACGCCACCTACGACTGGGCCAAGGGCGTGGCGAGTTGGACCGGCGACGTGAAGCCCGAACGCGCCGGCCCGATCAAGCTGCAACCCGGCGACATGGACGCGCTGCTGATCAACCTGGCGATCGTGCGTGACGTGCAGGCCGGCAAGACGATGAACTACCGCATGGTGGAGGACGGCCGCGTCAAGCAACTCACCTACACCATCGCCGGCAAGGAACCGATCACCATCGGCGGACAGTCGAAGCAGGCGACCAAGGTCGTGAGCACGCAGGGCAACAAGCAGACCATCGCGTGGATCGTGGACGGCATGCCGGTGCCGGCGCGCATCCTGCAGCGCGACAAGGGCCAGGACGCGATCGACCTGCGGGTGCAGGCGGTGCGTTGAGCACGATCGACGCAGGCAAGAAAAAAGCCCCGCGGAAGCGGGGCTTTTTCGTTTCGTGGCCTGGTGCCGCGGACGCTCACTTCGTCGCGGGCTGCACCACGGTCCGGCAATCCATGCGCAGCGTATCGTTGCTTCCGCGCCACGAATACGCACGGCATTCGCGCGCACCTTCCTTCGTGACCTTCACGGTGACGGCGTAGAACGACTGCAGCATCTCCTGCATGGAGACGTTGCCGTCGCCGTTCCAGTCCATGTCCTTGCGGTCCATGCCGCGCGTGCCGGCCGCACCGGTGAAGTGCAGCCAGCCCACCACGATCAGCAGCGTGACGAAGAAACCCAGCGTCGCAAGACGACGCGGCGTGAACGGTGCGCGCTTGATCGCAGCCATGGATCAGGCCGAGATACGGCGGATCTTGGCACCGAGGCCGGAGAGCTTCTCCTCGATGTTTTCGTAGCCGCGATCCAGGTGGTAGATGCGGTCGATGGTCGTGGTGCCTTCGGCGACCAGACCAGCGAGGACAAGCGATGCCGAAGCGCGCAGGTCGGTCGCCATCACCGGAGCGCCGCTCAGGCGTTCCACGCCGCGCACGATCGCGGTGTGGCCTTCCACGCGGATGTCCGCGCCCAATCGCTGCAGTTCCGAGACGTGCATGAAGCGGTTCTCGAAGATCGTCTCGTTCATCACGCCGACGCCGTCGGCGATGGCGTTCATCGCCATGAACTGCGCCTGCATGTCGGTCGGGAACGCCGGGTGCGGCGCGGTTGTCAGATCCACTGCACGCGGGCGGCGGCCCTGCATATCCAGCGTGATGCGATCGCCCTCGACGGTGATGTCCGCGCCGGCCTGCTTGAGCTTGTCGATCACCGCGTCCAACGTATCCGGACGCGCGCGGCGCACGGTGACGCGACCGCCGGTCATGGCTGCGGCGACGAGGAAGGTGCCCGTCTCGATGCGGTCCGGCAGCACATCGTGCGCGCCGCCATGCAGGCGCTCCACGCCGTGCACGACGATGCGGCCGCTGCCGGCGTGCTCGATGTTCGCGCCGAGCGCGTTGAGGCAGTCGGCCAGGTCGACGATCTCCGGCTCCATCGCGGCGTTTTCCAGCACGCTGGTGCCTTCGGCGAGCGCGGCGGCCATCAGCACGTTCTCCGTGCCGGTGACGGTGACCATGTCGAAGACGAAGCGCGCGCCCTTCAGGCGACCGTCGCGACGGGCCTTGATGTAGCCGTTCTCGACGGTGATGTCCGCACCCAGCGCCTGCAGGCCCTTGATGTGCTGGTCGACCGGACGCGAACCGATCGCGCAACCGCCCGGCAACGAGACTTCCGCCGCACCGTACTTGGCCAGCAGCGGGCCGAGCACGAGCACGGAGGCGCGCATCGTCTTGACCAGTTCATACGGTGCAACGTGGCTGTGCACAGTGGTCGGATCGACCACGATGCCGCGGCCCCTGGCGAGCGTGCCTTCGTCCACGGTGATGCCCGCGCCGAGTTCGCCCAGCAGCTTGGCCGTGGTGACCACGTCGTGCAGGTGCGGCACGTTGGTGATCGACACCGGGCCATCGGCGAGCAGCGTCGCGCACAGGATCGGCAGGACGGCGTTCTTCGCACCGGAGATCTGCACCTCGCCGTTGAGCGCGGCGCCGCCTTCTACAACGATCTTTTGCATGTTCGGGATTGGGGATTCGAGATTCGGGATTCGGGAAAGGAATTCGTGGGCTTCGGCTACGGGCATCGCTTGCGCGAATCCCGAATCACGAATCCCGAATCCCGGCTTCTTCGGGCGTCAACGTCTTCAGCGCCAGCGCGTGGATCTCGCCGCCCATGCGTTCGCCCAGCGTGGCGTAGACCAGGCGGTGGCGCGCCAGCGGCAGCTTGCCGCGGAAGGCGTCGGCCACGACGGTGGCTTCGAAATGCACGCCGTCGTCGCCGCGCACGTCGGCGTGCGCGCCGGGCAGGCCTTGTTCGATCAGCTGGCGGATGATGTCGGGGTTCACGGGGGAAACAGCCTCGGGACGCGGAACTCGGGGGGGAAGATGGGGGCTTGATTCGTGCGCCGCGCGTCCTGCGCCCCGCACGCCGGTGGCGGGATCCGTCGTTGACGGGCTTTTGCCGGCCAGACCGCCTAAAATGGATGGATTAGCCTAACGGAAAGGCCCCCGGTCCGAAATGGCACGCCCCATGGCAAGCATCCCCTTTACCTCGCCCGCCTCGCCCGTCCACGCCCAGGCATACGCCGACGACCCGGCCACCCTGGCCGCGAGCGGCCGCCGCGTCTTCGAGATCGAAGCACAGGCGCTCTCCGCCGTCGCCGCGCGCATCGACGGCGACTTCAGCGCGGCCTGCCGCCTGATCCTCGCCTCGCAGGGCCGCGTGGTCTGCACCGGCATGGGCAAGTCGGGCCATATCGCGCGCAAGATCGCCGCGACGCTGGCCTCCACCGGCACGCCCGCCTTCTACGTGCACCCGGGCGAAGCCGGCCACGGCGACCTGGGCATGATCACCGACGTCGACATCGTGCTCGCCCTGTCCTACTCCGGCGAGAGCGATGAAGTGCTCATGCTGCTGCCCGGCCTCAAGCGGCAGGGCAACAAGCTGATCGCGATGACGGGCCGGCCGAACTCCTCGCTGGCGCGCGAAGCCGACGTGCACCTGGACGTCAGCGTGCCCGCCGAAGCCTGCCCGCTCGCGCTGGCGCCGACGTCCAGCACCACCGCTTCGCTGGCGATGGGCGACGCCCTCGCCGTCGCGCTGCTGGACGCGCGCGGCTTCACCGCCGACGACTTCGCCCGCTCGCACCCGGCCGGCGCGCTGGGCCGCCGGCTGCTGTTGCACATCGCCGACATCATGCATTCCGGCGACGACATTCCCCGCGTGACGGCCGACGCCAGCGTCAGCGAAGCGCTGGTGGAAATGAGCCGCAAGCGTCTGGGCATGACCGCCGTGGTCGATGCGGACGATCGCTTGCTCGGCCTGTACACGGACGGCGATCTGCGCCGCACGCTCGACGACGACCGCGTCGACCTGCGCGGCACGCGCATCGCCGAAGTGATGACCCGTTCGCCCAAGACCATCGGTTGCGATGCGATGGCGGTGGAAGCGGCGCAGTTGATGGAAGCGCACAAGATCAGCGGCCTGCTGGTCGTGGATGGAGAGGGACGCCTCGTCGGTGCCCTCAACATTCATGACCTGTTGCGCGCGCGGGTGGTTTAAAGACCGGGATTCGGACTGGGGATCGGGGATTCCAATCCCCCAGGAGATACCCGTTCTTGCGAATCCCGAATCCCGAATCTCGAATCCCAATCCCATGCCCTACAGCCACCTCAACGACTATCCCGCCGATGTCCGCGAACGCGCCTCGCGCATCCGCCTGGCCTGCTTCGACGTGGACGGCACGCTGACCGACGGTCGCCTGTATTTCGATGGCGAGGGCAATGAACTCAAGGCGTTCCACGTCCACGACGGGCAAGGCCTCACGCTGCTGGGCAAGGTCGGCATCGCGGTGGCCTTCATCACCGCGCGCGGCGGGCCGATCGCCAAGCGCCGTGGCGCGGACCTGGGCATCACCGAGGTCCATGTCGGCGTGAAGGACAAGCTCGCCTGCGTGCAGGAGATCGCCACACGCATGGGCGTTGACATTTCCCAGGTCTCCTTCATGGGCGACGACCTGGCCGACCTGCGCGTGATGCTGCAGACCGGCTTCGCCGTCGCGCCGGCCGATGCGCACCGCTGGGTCGCCGAACGCGTGCACTGGCGCACCAGCGCGCGCGCCGGCCACGGCGCCGTGCGCGAATTCTGCGATCTGCTGCTGGCCGCGCAGGGGCATGCCGAGCCGCTGCTCGCCGATCTGCTGCGTGTCGAAGGCGTGCGCGTGGAAGGCAACGCATGAACTGGGGTCAGATGAACTGGCGCGCCGTGCTCACGGTCGTGCTCATGGTGGGTGCGCTGCTTAGCGGCTGGCTCATGTGGCAGCAGCGCGATCGCGGTGGCCCGACTGGCCCGGTCGGCAAGCGTCCGGACTACGTGCTGCACGACTTCCAGGTCAGCGTGCTAGACAAGGAAGGCCACGAGGCCTTCACGCTCAACGCGCCGCGCCTGGAACGCGACCCGGATGTGAGGACGATGCAGATCGCCACGCCGGTCTTCCACCTTCCGCCGAAGCAAGGCAGCCAGGCCTCGCCGTGGGACATCCGCTCGCAGACCGGCTGGGTCAGCGAGAAGGGCGACGAAGTGCGCCTGCGCGGCGGCGTCAAGGCCGAAAGCACCAACGCCGACGGCAAGCCGATCCGCGTGGTCACCGAGGAACTGAACGTTTTCCCCGACGCCCGGCGGGCCACGTCGTCCGCCCAGGTAACGCTCACGCAGCCGGGCCTTATACTGAACGGCCGTGGCCTCGAAGCCGACCTCGATGCCAAGCGCATCATCCTTCAGAACGACGTCAAGGCCCGATATGAACGTGCTGCTCCATAGCGAGTGTCTGGCGCATGCGCGCGCGATCCAGCGGCGCCGCGTTCGCGAAACGCCCATACACGTCCGGATGTTTCTCAGTCTCGCACTGGTGCTCGCCCTGACGCCGGCCCTGGCCCTGGCGCGCACGTCCGACCGGAACAAGCCGATGGACATCGATGCCGGCCACAGCGACTACTCGATGGACGACAGCCGCCCGACCACGCTCAGCGGCGGCGTGATCATCACGCAAGGCACGCTCGACATCCGCTCCAACCAGGCCGTGATCACCTCGCGCGACGGCGAGCCCGTGCGTGCGGTGCTGACCGGCGCGCCGGTGACGCTCAAGCAGGAACTGGACGACGGCAAGCAGATGGACGCGGTCGCCAAGAAAGTGGATTACGACCTCAAGAGCGAGATCGTCGTCTTCACCGGCGGCGTGAACATCCGCCAGCCTTCCGGCTCCATCGCCGGCGAACGCGTGGTGTACAACATGAAGACCGGCCAGGTGCAGGGCGGCGGACAGGACGCGGGCCGCGTGAAGATCCGCATCATTCCCAAGAACACCCAGGGGGGCGGCTGATGCTGGTCGCCCAGGGCCTGCGCAAGGCTTACCGTGCGCGCGAGGTGGTCAAGGACTTCGGACTGACCCTGGACGCCGGCGAGGTGGTCGGCCTGCTCGGCCCCAACGGTGCCGGCAAGACCACCTGCTTCTACATGATCGTGGGCCTGGTGCCGGCCGACGCCGGCCAGATCGTCCTGGACGGCAAGGACATCACCTCCGAGCCCATGTACGCACGCGCGAAGTACGGCGTGGGCTACCTGCCGCAGGAACCCTCGGTCTTCCGCAAGCTCTCCGTGGCGGACAACATCCGCCTGGTGCTGGAGCTGCGCGAGGACCTGGACCGTCACGGCCGCGACCGCGAACTGGAAAGCCTGCTCGACGAACTGCAGGTCGGCCATGTCGCCGACCAGATCGGCGCGAGCCTGTCCGGCGGCGAGCGCCGTCGCGTGGAAATCGCACGCGCCCTGGCCGCGCGTCCGCGCCTGATGCTGCTCGACGAACCCTTCGCCGGCGTGGACCCGATTTCGGTCGGCGAGATCCAGCGGATCGTGCGCCACCTCAAGAATCGGGGAATCGGCGTGCTCATTACCGATCACAACGTCCGCGAAACCTTGGGCATTTGCGATCGGGCGTATATCCTCAACGAAGGCGGCGTTCTGGCGCAGGGTGCTCCGGATGCGTTGCTAGCGAACCCCGATGTACGCCGCGTGTACCTGGGCGAGACCTTCCGGCTGTAAGGATGTAGTCGAAGGGTGCGGAAATTCCGCACGTCCAGAGCGCAGCGGCCGTCGGTTCCCCCTGGTCGCGTTGGCCTTCGACAATGAAACCGCGTCTTCAAGCCGCACTTGGACAACAGCTGGTGATGACACCGCAGTTGCGTCAGGCGATCCGCCTGCTGCAATTGTCTGCTGTGGAGCTTGAGGCTGAACTGGCCGCAGCGGTGGAGAGCAATCCACTGCTGGACTGGACCGAGACCGCGATCAGCGTCTCCAACGGCGAGTCCGGCGGCGAACAGCCCGGCAACGGCGCCGAAACCGAGCACCTGCCGCCGGAGGCCGAATGGACCACCGACGGCGAGCCCTGGTACGAACGCCTGGGCCCGTCCGACAACGAGGAAGAGACGCCCATCGCCGAGCAGGTCGCCGAGTCGGACACCCTGCACGATCACCTGCTGTGGCAGTTGCACCTGAGCCCGCTCTCCGCGCGCGATCGCTCGCTCGGCGTCGCCCTGATCGAATCCATCGATGACGACGGCTACCTGCGCGAGCCGCTGGAGTCCATCGCCGCCTCGCTGGCGGAGACGTTCGACTGCTCCGTGGAGGAGCTCACGACCGTGCTGCACCAGGTGCAGCAGTTCGATCCCGTCGGCGTGGGCGCGCGCTCGCTGGGCGAATGCCTGCGCCTCCAGCTTGCCCAGTTCACGCCCGAGACCCCGGGCAAGGCATTGGCCCATCAGCTGGCCAATGGCCCGTTGGAACGCCTGCCGCGCATCGGCGTGGCGGGCCTTGCGGCGGAACTCAAACTCGATCTGGGCGAGGCCGAAACGGCCGTGCAGCTGCTGCGTTCGCTCGATCCGCGCCCCGGCGCGCAGATCGGCGCGATCGCCAGCGACACCTACATCGCCCCGGACCTGGTGATCTGGCGCCAGCACGGGCTGTGGCGCGTCGCGCTCGCCGACGGCATGCGCCCGCGCATCTCCATCCACCGCGGCTACGAGAACATGCTCCGCCACGCCAGCGGCACCGACGCCAGCTACCTGCGCGGCCACCTGCAGGAAGCGCGCTGGCTGCTCAAGAGCCTGGAAGCGCGGGGCGAAACCCTCATCAAGGTGGCGCGCTGCCTGATCAAGCAGCAGGCGGCGTTCCTGGAGTTCGGCGACAGCGCGCTGCGCCCGCTGACGCTGCGCGAGGTGGCGGCCGAAGTCGGCCTGCACGAATCCACCGTTTCACGCGCGATCGCCCGCAAATACGCGCGAACGCCGCGTGGAACCGTGCCGATGCGTGCGTTCTTCGCGTCGGGCATCGACACCGGCGCCGGCGGCGAGGCCTCCAGCACGGCGATCCAGGCCATGATCCGGCGCCTGATCGAGGCGGAGAACCCGCGCAAGCCGCTCTCCGACGCCCGCCTGGCCGAAACGCTCAAGGCCACGGGCGTGCCGGTTGCGCGCCGCACCGTCGCCAAGTACCGCGAGGCGATGAGCATCCCCTCCTCGCAGGACCGCGTAAGAATCGGTTAGGAAAACGAAACACCTGCGTGAAGAAGTTGCGGACGAAACCTTGCCGGATCAATGCGTTCTGTCCGGATCCTCCAAACTGCGGACGTTCGCCCCTTGCGCAACGCACCGGGCGTGCCATCCTGTCTTCCCGTCGCGACGTAAAGGAGGTCTCCGATGCGTATCGAAACCTACGGTCAGCAGATCGAGGTAACCCCCGCCCTGCGGGATTACGTGGAAAGCAAGCTCTCGCGACTGGAACGTCATTGTGAACAACCCTTCGACGTGCGCGCCCAGCTGAGCCTCGAGAAACCGAACCACCGGGCCAAGGCCACCGTCAACCTTGCAGGCCGCACGCTCGTGGCCGATGCCCAGGCGATCGACATGTACGCCGCGATCGACCTGCTCACCGACAAGCTCGACCGCCTGCTGCGCGAGCATCGCAGCAAGGTCGTCGATCACCATCGCGGCGAAAGCGCCGCACGCAGCGACAGCTTCGGCTGACGCACGCCCCACCCCGCCACAACACCATGCCGCTGCACGATCTATTGAACCGCGCGCGTGTCGCCATCCTCGATGGTCACGCGATAGAGGCGAGCGCGTCCGATGAGGACGGCAAGCCGCACGCGCGCGCGCTCGATGCGGCGGCATGGCTGTTGGCGGACGGCTTCGACAGCGCCGCCATCGCGCTCGCACTGCGCGAGCGCGAGGCGCGCGCCAGCACCGCATTCGGCTTCGGCGTGGCGATTCCGCATGCCCGCGTCGCCGATCTGGACGAATGCCGCGCGGCGTTCCTGCGGTTGGAGCATCCGGTTGATTTCGGTGCCGCCGATGACCGACCGGTCGACCTGATCCTCGCGCTGCTGGTGCCCGAGCACGACATCGACGGGCAACTGCGCCGCCTGGCCGAAATCGCCGAACGCTTCGCCGATGCCGACTACCGTGCGGCGCTGCGCGAGGCGCGCGATGCGGGCCAGCTCCGACGCACCCTGGCCGGCCCCGGCCCCGATTTCCTTCCCTGCGCCGCCTGAGGACCTGGATGAGCACCAGCATCAGCGCAGGGGAACTGTTCGAACAACAACGCGATCGTCTGGGCCTGCGCTGGCTGGCCGGACAGAAGGGCGACCGCCGCATCCTCGAATCGGTGAACACGGTCGCGCGCCGACCGTCGCTGGCCGGTTACCTCAACGCGATCTATCCCAACAAGGTGCAGATCCTGGGCACCGAGGAACTGGCGTGGCTCGACGCGCTGGAACCACGTCTGCGCTGGGAGACGATCGAGAAGATCATGCAGTTCCGCCCGCTGGCACTGGTCATCAGCAAGGACCAGACCTGCCCGGAGGATCTGCGCATCGCGGCCGAGGAAAGCTACACGCCGTTATGGGTCTCGCCGCGGCGCGGGCACGAGTTGCTCAACCACCTGCAATACCACCTCGCGCGCACGCTGGCCCCGCGCGTGACGTTGCACGGCGTCTTCATGGAGATCTACTCCATCGGCGTGCTCATCACCGGCGAATCCGGTTCGGGCAAGAGCGAACTCGCACTTGAGCTGGTGACGCGCGGCCACCGCCTGGTCGCCGACGACGCGCCGGAGTTCACCCAGATCGCGCCGGACGTGCTCGACGGCACCTGCCCGGAAATGTTGCAGGACCTGCTGGAAGTGCGCGGCCTGGGCGTGCTCAACATCCGCCAGATGTTTGGTGACACGGCGGTGAAGAACAACAAGTACCTGCGCCTGATCGTGCATCTGGCCAAGCCGATGACCGAGCCCAAGCCCATGGGCATGGAACGGCTCACCGGCGACAGCGGGATGCGTCGCGTGCTGGACCTGGACGTGCCGATGATCACCCTGCCCGTCATGCCCGGCCGCAACCTGGCCGTGCTGACCGAAGCGGCCACGCGCCTGCACAGCCTGCGCATGAAGGGGCTCGACCCGGCCGCGGCGTTCATCGCGCGTCACAGCAATTTCCTCGAACACGGCGACGCATAAGCCGCCCACGCCACCTTCCGCCCATCGCGCCATGAGCGAACCGTCCAACTCCACTCTCGTCATCGTCAGCGGCATGTCCGGCTCCGGCAAGTCGGTGGCCCTGCGCACCTTCGAGGACCTGGGCTACTTCTGCGTCGACAACCTGCCGGCCGATCTGCTGCCGCAGTTCGTCGCCAGCGTGCAGCGCGCCGACGACGGCGTGCCGGCGAAGATGGCCGTGAGCATCGACGTGCGCAACCGCCACAGCGATCTGAGCAACATCCCCGAGTGGCTGTCGGCCGTGGGCGCGCTGGGCCTGGACCCGCGCCTGGTGTTCTTCGACGCAGGCGATGAAACCCTGCTCAAGCGCTACGCCGACACGCGCCGCCGTCACCCGTTGAGCCACCTGGGCCTGTCGCTGGCCGATGCGATCTCGCTGGAACGCCAGGTGCTCAAGCCGCTGCGCTCCATCGCCGACGCCGTCGTCGACACCAGCAGCCTCAACGTGCATCAGCTGCGTCGGCAGGTGCTGACCGAGTTCGGCATCGGCGGCGACACCGGCATGTCGCTGCTGTTCGAATCCTTCGCCTACCGCCGCGGCGTGCCGGCCGACGCCGACTTCGTGTTCGACGCACGCGCGCTGCCGAACCCGCACTGGGATCCGGTGCTGCGCCCGCTCTCCGGACGCGACGCGGCGATCCGCGACTATCTGGGTTCGCAGGCCGACGTGAATCTGTTCTTCGAGCAGATCCGCCAGTTCCTCGATACCTGGCTGCCGCGCCTGCACGTGGACAGCACGCGCAGCTACGCGACCATCGCCTTCGGTTGCACGGGCGGTCGACATCGCTCGGTGTACCTGGCCGAACGCTTCGCCGAACACGCGCGTTCGCAGGGTTGGGATGAAGTTGCCGTGCATCATCGCGAACTGGACTGAGGCACCGCGCCTTCACGGTATCGCGACGCGCGCGGTGAACGCGTCCTGACTCGGCCGGCCATATCGCGCCGACTCACGAAATTTTTGCACCACGCTTGCACACGCCTTGCGCCTGGACGGCTACGGTCGGGTTGCGCTGCCTCATGCGCCATCCGCAGGAGTGTGCAATGCGAACGACTTCCACCCTGATGCTCGCGCTGGCCGGTGTGCTCGCGGCGTCACCTGCCCTCGCGCAGAAGACCGAACGACCGACACCGACCCCGCCGCCCACCGGCAGCACCACCGACACCACACCGCGCGCGCTCAGCTTCGCCGACCTCGACGTCAATGCCGATGGCAAGGTGAGCAAGGACGAAGCCGCCGCGGACGCACGCCTCACCAGTCACTTCGCCCAGGTCGATCGCGACGGCGACGGCCAGTTGTCGGCGACCGAGTTCGCCGCGGGCCACGCGAGTTCCGAATCCAGTCCGCCACGCTGATCCATCCGCGGCGACCACGACGGTTCGCGCACCTCACCCTTCCCTAGCAGAGGAGTCCCCATGAACCACCACGGCATCCATCGACTCACCGCCGCGCTGGCGCTGGTCCTGATCACCTCGACGCTGGCCCTGGCCGGCTGCCAGAAGACGGAGACCGAAACGGTCGCACCGCCTCCGCCGGCCGACACCGCGCCGCCGCCGGAACCGACCCCGCCTCCGCCGGAGACCACCATGCCCCCGACGGACACCACGACGCCGCCCACCACGCCGCCCCCGGCCGAAGGCGAGCAGCCCCCGCCGCAGGATCAAACCACCCCGCCGCGTACGTGATCCTCGCGCCCTGACCCACTCCCCGAAACGGCCCGCTCGAGCGGGCCGTTTCCTTTGCGCAGCCGCATTCTGTGACCGCGCTCGGCCAACCGCACAGGCACGCGCACGACTCGCCTCCCGGGGCTCGATTTCTGCTTCCGGGCCGTCACCCGGACCTGTTAAGTTGGCGGCATGGCCGTCGGCATCCTCCTCATCACCCACGAAGGCATCGGCACCGCGCTGGTCGCGGTGGCGCGTCGGCTGTTGAGCCAGCTGCCGCTGCATACCGAGGCATTCGAGGTGCCGTTCGAGGGAGATCCCGACGCACTGCTGCCGCAGGCCAGCGCGGCGCTGCGCAGGGTGGACCGCGGTGACGGCGTACTGGTGCTGACCGATCTGTACGGCGCCACGCCCAGCAACCTGGCGGCCAAGGTCGCCCGGCTGGGCACGCCGGTGCGCCGCGTATCGGCGGTGAGCCTGCCGATGCTGTTGCGGGTAATGAACTACGCCGACCTGGGCCTGGACGAACTGCCGGCGGTCGCCGCCGCAGGGGCCCGCAACGGCGTGATCGTGGATGAGGCCTGACTGCGGTCGGCCCGAAGTGGACAGAGCATGAGTGGAGCAATGGACAAGCGGACGCGGCAGTCGGCCCGGAGGATGCGGCGATGATCGAGCACGACCTGACGGTCACCAATCGTCTGGGCCTGCACGCGCGGGCCACGGCCAAACTCGTCCAGACGCTGTCCGCCTATCGCAGCAGCGCCACGCTCACCGCCAAGGGCCGCGAAGTGAACGCCAAGAGCATCATGGGCGTGATGCTGCTCGCCGCCGGCCAGGGGACGCAGGTGAAGCTGCGCGTGGAAGGCGAGGACGAAGACCACGCCGCGCAGGCGGTGGTGTCGCTGTTCGAACGGCGTTTCGACGAAGACAGCTGAGGCGCGGATGAGGCAGGAGTTCACCGGACATGGCGCATCGCGCGGAAGCGCACTCGGTCGCGCCCGTGTCCGCCTGCCCCATGCCCTGGAGGTTGCCGAGGAGCACATCCCGGCCAAGCGCGTGGAAGGCGAGATCAAGCGCCTGCACACGGCCATCGCCACCGTGCGCGAGGAGATGTTCGCCCTGCGCGAGCGCCTGCACGGCGCACTGGCGCACGAGGTCGGCGAATTCCTAGACCTGCACAGCCTGCTTCTGGACGATCCGGAACTGCTGCAGGGCCTGGACGAACTGATCCGCAAGGGCCGTTATTCGGCCGACTACGCGCTGCGCCTGCAACGCGACCGCATCGCCTCCGTGTTCCAGAACATGGACGACGCCTATTTCCGCAGCCGTGTGGACGACATCGACCAGGTCATCGGCCGCATCCACGCCGCGCTGCATCGTCGCGACGCGGCCATGCCGGGCGTGGCCGGCGAAATCCTGGTGACCGACAACGTCGCTCCGGCCGAGATCGCCCAATTGCAGGCGCAGGGCGTGATGGCCATCGTCATCGCCTCCGGCAGCGTGCTCTCGCACAGCGCGATCCTCGCGCGCAGCCTGCACCTGCCGCTGGTGGTCGGCGCGGCGCAGGCGATGCAGAAGATCAACGACGGCGATGTGCTCGCGGTCGACGGCACCAGCGGCCGCGTGATCCTGGAACCCGATGCCGCCGACCTGCGCGCGCATCGCGCCCGCGTGCGCGAACTGGCGCGCGAGCGCAAACAGCTGCACCGCCTTCGCCGCGAGCCCACGCGCACGCTCGACGGCGCCGACATCAAGCTCTACGCCAACGCCGAATCGCGCGAGGACGTGGCCGAAGCCCACGCGCTCGGCGCGGCCGGCGTGGGCCTGTACCGCACCGAGTTCCTGTTCCTGCAACGCAACGAGCTGCCGGACGAGGAAGAGCAGTTCCGCGTCTACCGCGACGTCGTGCTCGGCATGACCGGTCGCACGGTGACGATCCGCACGCTGGACCTGGGGGCCGACAAGGCCGACCGCACCGGCCTTGCGCTGCGCGACGAGCCCAACCCGGCGCTGGGGCTGCGCGGCGTGCGCCTGTCGCTGGCGCGCGAGGGCCTGCTGGAAGCACAGCTGCGCGCACTGGTGCGGGCATCGGGTTACGGGCCGGTGCGCATCCTGCTGCCGATGATCAGCACGCGCGAGGAAGTCCGCTCGGTCCGTGCCACGCTCAAGCGCGTCACGGCGCAGCTGCGCGAACAGGGGCACGAAATCGCCGACAGCGTTCCGCTGGGCGCGATGATCGAAGTGCCCGCCGCGGCGGTCGCACTGCCCACCTTCATCGGCAGCGTGGATTTCCTCTCCATCGGCACGAACGACCTCGTCCAGTACCTGCTCGCCGCCGATCGCAACAACGAGGCGCTCATCGATCTCTACACGCCGCTGCATCCGGCGGTGATCCGCCTGATCCGCAGCGTGATCCACCTGGGCCAGAAGCGTGGCAAGCCGGTGGCCGTGTGCGGCGAGATGGCCGGCGATCCGCACTTCGCGCCGATGCTGCTCGCGCTGGGCCTGACGGAGTTCAGCCTGCACCCCGCCACGCTGCTGGAGCTGCGGCGCACGATCCGCCACTGCGACCTCGCGCAATTGCAGGCGCGCGCGCCGACCCTGCTGCGCGCGCGTGACCGCGCCGCGATCGAGGCGTGGATCGCGGAGAACGCGCCGACGGTGGCGTGATCGGGAATCGGGAATCGGGAATCGGGAATCGGGAATCGGGAATCGCAAGAGCATGGCATTCCCGCGTAGGCGGGAATCCACGGATCCGACGACATTCCGGCCTACGTCAGCGGTGAGGCACGCAAGCCTGGATCCCCGCCTTCGTGGGGATGGACAGCTAAAGGCAACCCTCCGCGCCTTTGCGATTCCCAATTCCCGATTCCCAAATCTGAAATCCCACAACCCAAAGGGGTGGGCATCCCCAACGATCAGGGCGATAATGCGCGCCATGAACGCCTGACCCTGTCGTGCCAGTCCGGCTCGACGCGCCACCGGAAGCCCCGCATGGCCGAAGCCGTCCGCCACGACAAGACCGCACGCCAGCTGCGCCTGCTTTCCGACGCGCTCGACAGCGGTCGTCTGGGGCCCGTGCGCCGGCTGGTCAACACGCTCTCGCCCGCCGAGATCGGCAACCTCCTCGAATCGCTCCCGCCGGCCAAGCGCACCATCGTCTGGGGCCTGGTCGACGCCGAGGACGACGGCGAAGTGCTGGTGCACGTCGGCGACGAAGTGCGCGAAAGCCTGCTGGCCGAGATGGACCCCGACGAAATCGTCGCGGCCGTCGAAGACCTGGACATCGACGACCTCGCCGACCTGGTCGAGGACCTGCCCGACACGGTCATCGACGAAGTCCTCAAGTCGATGGACCGCGAGAACCGCGAACGGCTCGAACAGGTGCTGTCGTACCCGGAGGACACCGCCGGCCGCCTGATGAACCCCGACGTGGTGACGGTTCGCGCCGACACCACCATCGACGTCGTCCTGCGCTACCTGCGCCTGCGCGGCGAGCTGCCCGAGCACACCGACCACCTGTACGTCGTCAGCCGCCGCCACCAGTACCTGGGGCGCATCGCGCTGGCCGCGCTGCTCACGCACGAGCCGGGCACGCCGATCAACAAGCTGATCGACGACGAGCAACCGGCCATCGACGTGGAAGAGTCGGCGAACGAAGTCGCGCGCAAGTTCTCCGACCACGACTGGCTCAGCGCGCCGGTCGTGGACGACAACAACATCCTGCTCGGCCGCATCACCATCGACGACGTCGTCGACATCATCCGCAGCCAGGCCGAGCACCAGGCATTGAGCGCCGCCGGCCTGGACGAGGACGAAGACCTCTTCAGCCCGGTGTGGCGCGCGATGCGCCGTCGCCTGATCTGGCTGTCGATCAACCTGGGCACCGCGTTCCTCGCCGCCAGCGTGGTGGGCGAGTTCGCCGACACCATCGATAAGCTCGTGGCGCTGGCCGTGCTGATGCCCATCGTCGCCGGCATGGGCGGCAACGCCGGCACGCAGGTGCTGGCGCTGATGGTGCGCGGCCTGGCGCTGGGCCAGGTGGGCGCGGCCAACGTGCGCACGTTGCTTTGGAAGGAAGTCCGCGTCGCCCTGCTCAACGGGCTGGTGCTGGGCAGCCTGCTGGCGCTGATCGTGCTCATCTGGTTCCACAGCTTCGGCTTGTCGCTGGTCATCGGCGTCGCGCTTACCGCCAACCTGTTCTTCGCCGCGGTGGCGGGCGTGCTGGTGCCGGTGGCGATCAAGCGAGCCGGCTACGACCCCGCGCTGGCGTCGGGCATCTTCCTGACGACGGTGACCGACGTGATGGGTTTCTTCACCTTCCTCGGATTGGCGACGATCATCCTGCTGCGCTGAACGCAGGCGACTCGCGCGATCTGCGACGCATGCCATTGCAGCGCGCCGGACGAACGCCAATCATGCCGGCCGTCGCCAGGAGTCCCGCATGCCTTCGTCCTTCCGCCGCCCCTTCCCTGCCCTGTTCCGCCTTGCCGTCGTGGCGCTGGCCCTGATGCTCGGCGCCTGCGCGACGACGCCGCGCGAGGAACCGCCGGGCTACTTCGTCGAACGCAGCGTGGTCGTGGACGGCGCGGCGCATCGCTACCAGGTGTTCGTGCCCTCCAGGAAGGCGGGCGGCCGTCATCCGCCGGTGGTGCTGTTCCTGCACGGTTCGGGCGAGCGCGGCACCGACAACCAGAAGCAGGTCGCGGTCGGCCTGGGCCCGCACGTGCGCACGCATGCGGCGGATTTCCCGGCGATCGCCGTCTTCCCGCAGGCGCGGGAGGGCACGTCGTGGACCGGCACGCAGGCGCGCGTCGCGCTGGCCGCGCTCGAGGCCTCGGTGGATGAGTTCAACGGCGACGACGACCGCATCGTGCTGACCGGCATGTCGCGCGGCGGCTACGGCGTGTTCGAACTGGCGATCATGGAGCCGCGGATGTTCGCCGCCCTGGTGCCCGTCTGCGGCGGCGTCACCCAGCCACCGGCGCTGAAGGAACATCTGCAGGTCGAGAGCGTGGCGCTGGCGCCGGATCCGTTTACCGCTGCCGCGCAGAAGCTGCAGCGCATGCCGGTCTGGGCCTTCCACGGCGCGAAGGACGATGTGGTGACGCCGGACCAGTCGCGCCACATGGTCGAAGCGCTGCGCAAGGTCGGCGGCAACGTGCGTTACACCGAGTTCGCCGAGGCGGGGCACAACGCGTGGGATGCGGCGTATGCGACGCCGGAGCTGTGGGGCTGGGCGTTCGCGCAGCGGCGGTGAGGCGCTGCGAAGTCGAGGGATGCGGGACCGTCCATCCTTCGACTTCGGCGCTTCGCGCCTACGCTCAGGACGAACGGTGAGCGGTGGCTGTCGTGCGGCACGGAGCGGGCTGGAATTCGACGAGCGCTTTCGCGCAGAACGAAATCACCGTTCGTCCTGAGCGTAGCGCAGCGAAGTCGAAGGACGGACGGGCCCACCGCCCATCCTCAACCGCCTCACCCCTTCAGCAAAGCCTCCAGCACCGCCATCCGCACCGCCACGCCATTGGTGACCTGACGCAGGATCAGCGACTGCGGACCATCGGCCACGTCGTCGGTGATCTCCACGCCGCGGTTGATCGGCCCCGGATGCATCACCACCGCATCGCCCGCCGCGCGCTTCAAGCGCGTGGCCGTCAGGCCGTAGTCGCGGTGATAGTCATCGAGCGAAGCGATCAGCCCTTCTTCCATGCGCTCGCGTTGCAGGCGCAGCATCATCACCGCATCCACGCCGTCCAGCGCATCGTCGAGGTCGTGCGACACGACGCAGCCGGACAGCGTTTCATCCTGCGGCAGCAGCGACGCCGGTCCGCACACGCGGATCTCGCCCGTGCCCAGCGTGCGCAGCGCCTGAAGGTCCGAGCGCGCCACGCGCGAATGCTTCACGTCGCCGACGATGGCGACTTTCAGCTTTCCGAAATCGCGTCCCTTCGCCTGCCGCAGCGTGAGCATGTCCAGCAGCCCCTGCGTGGGATGCGCACTGCGTCCGTCGCCGGCGTTCACCAGCACGGTGCCGTCGTCGACATGCTGCGAGAGCGCGGCGACCGCGCCGTCGTCGTGATGGCGGATGACGAAGCCGCGCACGCCCATCGCTTCCAGGTTCTTCAGCGTGTCCAGCGCGGTCTCGCCCTTGCGCGTGGACGAGGTGGAGGCGTCGAAGTTCAGCACGTCCGCGCCCAGGCGCTGCGCAGCCAGCGTGAAGCTCATGCGTGTGCGCGTGGACGGTTCGAAGAACAGCGTGCACACGGCGATGCCGTCCAGCGCGCGGCGGTCGTAATGGCCTTCCGCGAAGGCCTGCGCGCGGATCAGCAGCGCGTTGAGTGCGTCGGACGGGAGGCCGTCGAGCGTGAGCAGGTGGCGCGGGAGATGCGTATGCGGTGCGTTCATGCGGTGGGCGGCGTGCGCGGGTGTTCTAAGACGGAGTGTTGAGGTCGGAAAGGTCGAGGGCTTCGTCCGGTGCGGCAAGCCAGCGTTCGATGATGACCGCGGCCGCGACGGCATCGAGCGCTTCCGCATCGCGCCGGCGTTTGCGGCCCTCGGCGCGATCGGAGGCGAAACGCTGCGCCGCCTCGATCGAACTCATGCGTTCGTCCACGAGCACCACCGGCAGGTTGTAGCGCTGCGCCAGTTCGCGCGCGAAGGCATGCGCACGCAGGCGGATCGGCTGGTCGCCGCCGTCCAGCGCCATCGGGTCGCCGACGATCAGGCCGTCGGGCCGCCATTCGCTGCGCAGGCGATCGATCGACGCCCAGTCCGGGCCATGGCCGTGCACGTCGATCACCGCCAGCGCGCGCGCGCCGTGGCCGAATGCACTTCCGACCGCCACGCCAATGCGACGCGCGCCGACGTCGAAACCCAGGACGGTGCCGTCGCGTCGGATGTGGGACTTGTCGCTCGGAGCCATCAGGCGTGACCGGCGTAGTCGGCCAGGTGCGCGAAATCCACGCCGATGCGGCCGGCGGCAGCCTGCCAGCGCGCATCCAGCGGCAGCTCGAACAGCAACTCGGCGTCGGCCGGTGCGGTGAGCCAGTCGTTCTCGGTCAGCTCGTGCTCGAGCTGCCCCGAGCCCCACCCGGCGCAGCCCAGCGCGACGATCGCGTTGTCGGGGCCTTCGCCGCGCGCCATCGCTTCCAGGATGTCGCGCGAGGTGGTGAGGAACAGGTGCTCGGTGATGGCCATCGTGGAATCCCACTGCATGCCGCCGTCGTGCAGCACGAAACCGCGCTCGGGATGCACCGGGCCGCCGGCGAGCACGGGCTGCGCGCGCATGGACTCGTCGCCACCTTCCAGGCCCATCTGGCCGAGGACTTCGCCCAGCGTGTACTCCGAGGCGCGATTGACCACGATGCCCATCGCTCCGTCCGAATCGTGCTGGCAGATCAACGCCACGCTGCGCGCGAAGTTGGAATCGGCGAGCGCCGGCAGCGCGATCAGCAGCTGGTTGGCCAGAGGTGTGGGCGTTACGGACATGGGTCGCATTCTATCGCGGGCCGCGTGATGCGTGCCGCATCCGGGCGGGCGTAGGATGGCGACTTTCCCCTGCCCTCGTGCCGCCATGCCCTCGTTCCCATCGCGCCCGCTCGGGCTGGCCTGCCTCGCCGTCCTCGCCCTCGCCGCCTGCCAGCCCGCCACGCCGCCCGAAGCGGCCCCGCAGCCTGCCACGCCCGCCCCCGCTGCGGCCTCGTATGCCGCCGCGCACGCCGGCGATTACGCCGTCGTACCGCTCAAGGCCGATCTCTCGCGCTTCGACGAGAACACCCGGCGCATGATCGCCAAGCTGGTGGAAGCCAGCGAGCTCACCAACGATCTGTACTGGAAGCAATCCTGGGAAGGCGACCGCGCCGCGCTGCTGGCGCGCGCACCCGATGCGGCCACGCGCGAGCTGGCGGAAATCAACTTCGGCCCGTGGGATCGCCTCAACGAGGACACGCCCTTCATCGACGGCGTAGGCCCGCGTCCGCCGGGCGGCCCGTTCTATCCGGCCGATATCACCAAGGCCGAGTTCGAAGCGGCGCAACTGCCCGACAAGACCTCCAACTACACGCTGTTGCGCCGCGAGAACGGCAAGCTCGTCACCGTGCCCTACCACGTCGCCTACAAGGCGGACCTGGAGCGCATCGCCGCACTGCTGCGCGAAGCCGCCGCGCTCAGCGCCGACAAATCGTTCGCGAACTACCTGAACATGCGCGCCGAGGCGTTGCTGAGCGACGACTTCCGCCCCAGCGACATGGCCTGGATGGACATGAAGACCAATCCGGTCGACATCGTCATCGGTCCGATCGAGACGTACGAAGATCAGTTGTTCGGCTACAAGGCCGCCTACGAAGGCCTGGTGCTGATCAAGGACGTGGAGTGGAGCCAGAAGCTCGCGCGCTTCGCCAGCTTCCTGCCCGCGCTGCAGAAGGGCCTGCCGGTGGACGCGAAGTACAAGGCCGAGATGCCCGGCTCCGACGCCGACCTCAACGCCTACCAGGTCGTCTACTACGGCGGCAACGCCAACGTCGGCGGCAAGACCATCGCGATCAACCTGCCCAACGACGAGGAAGTGCAGCTGAAGAAGGGCACGCGCCGCCTGCAGCTGGAGAACGTGATGAAGGCGAAGTTCGACACCATCCTGGTGCCGATCGCCAACCAGCTCATCGCCAAGGACCAGCTCAAGCACGTGACGTTCGATGCGTTCTTCGAGGACGTGATGTTCCATGAAGTCGCGCACGGCCTGGGCATCAAGAAGACGCTCGACGGCAAGGGCACGGTGGACGAGGCGCTGAAGGAGTACGCCTCCAGCTTCGAGGAAGGCAAGGCCGACATCCTCGGGCTGTACATGATCGACGCGCTCAGCCGCCAGGGCGAACTCGACGAAAGCAAGCTGATGGACGGCTACGTCACCTTCCTCGCCGGCATCCTGCGTTCGGTGCGCTTCGGTGCGAGCGACGCGCACGGCAAGGCGAACATGGTGCGCTTCAACTTCTTCGCCGAGCATGGCGCATTCACTCGCGACGCCGACGGCCGCTACCGCGTCGACTTCGACAAGATGCGCGAGGCGATGAACGCGCTCAGCGCCAAGCTGCTCACCGTGCAGGGCGACGGCGATTATGCCGAGGCCAAGCGCATGACCGAGACGATGGGCGTGATCAAGCCGGAACTGGCGGCGGACCTTGCGCGGTTGAAGGACGCGAAGATTCCGGTGGACATCCGCTTCGAACAGGGCTTGGAGACGCTGGGGCTGCAGGAGTATCGCTCCACGCGAGCGCGCTGACGCGACCACCGTTCGTCCTGAGCGTAGCGCCGCAGGCGCGAAGTCGAAGGGTGAACGGGCCCGCGTGGTGTCCGGCCCGTTCACCCTTCGACGTCGGTGCTTGGCACCTACGCTCGTGGCGAACGGTGCAACTCATTTCGTCCAGAAGGCAACCCGAACGCCATGTCCGGCTACTGCGACTACGCCCCCGGCCACCCGCTCCACGGCCCGTACCACGACACCGAGTACGGATTCCCGCAACGCGATGAGGCGGTGCTGTTCGAGCGCCTGATCCTGGAAATCAACCAGGCCGGCCTGAGCTGGGAAACGATGCTGCGCAAGCGCGACGGATTCCGGAAGGCGTACCACGGCTTCGACGTCGACAAGGTGGCCCGATACGGCGACAAGGATCGCGAGCGTCTGCTCAACGACGCCGGCATCATCCGCAACCGTCTGAAAGTCGATGCGGCGATCCACAACGCACAAGTGATCCGCGAGTTGCGCAAGTCGCACGGAAGCTTCGCGCAGTGGCTCGATGCGCACCTGCTCGACGAATCCGGCAAGCGCCGCGACAAGGCCGGCTGGATCAAGCTGTTCAAGAAGACCTTCCGCTTCACCGGCGGCGAGATCACCAACGAATTCCTGATGAGCCTGGGCTACCTGCCCGGCGCGCACCGCGACGATTGCCCGGCGCAGAAGACGATCCTCAAGCTCAAGCCGCCGCTGGATCCGGCCTGGCGCCGCAAACTCTGAGCGAGGCCTTCACATCCCGTCCACGTCGCCGGGCGCATTTCCGCTGTTCGTTTCCACGGAGGACGGCCATGCGCATTTCGCTTCCGGCGTTGCTGATCGGTTCGACCCTGCTCGCCGCATGCCAGCGCGAGCAGCCGCCCACCGCACCGACGCCCGCCGCCGATACCGCCGCACCGGCACCCGCGCCGGCCGCAGCGCCGGCCAGCGAACCGGCGGCGACGCCCGCGCCCGGTTCGGTCCCCGTCACGGTCGACAACTACGGCCGCGCCGCCACCGACCTCGCCTTCGCAGGCGTGGTGAAGGACGGCTTCGGCAAGTTCAACCATTTCCGCGAACTCTCGCCGCTGGACAAGCAGATCGTCATCCGCCAGAACCGCGACACGCTCTACTCGCCGGCGGTGTTCGACCTGGACGCGGGGCCCGTAACAATCACGCTGCCGGACCCGGGCAAGCGTTTCATGTCCATGCAGGTGTTCGATGAAGACCAGTACACGCACATGGTTGCCTACAAGCCGGGCACCTACACGTTGCGCAAGTCCGATATCGGCACGCGCTACGCGCTCGCGGCGTTGCGCATCCTGGTCGATCCGAACAACCCGGAAGACCTGAAGGCCGTGCACGCGTTGCAGGATTCGGTGAAGATCAGCCAGCCGGGCGGTCCCGGCACGTTCGACGTTCCCAAGTGGGACACCGTGAGCCTTGGAAAACTCACCGACGCGCTGACCGTGCTCGGCGACACGCTGCCCGACAAGAACAACATGTTCGGCAGCAAGAAGGATGTGGATCCGGTGCGCCGCCTGATCGGCCTGGCCACAGCATGGGGCGGCAATCCCGCCAAGGACGCCACCTACCTCAACTTCGTGCCGGCGAAGAACGACGGCTCCACCGTCTACCACCTCGACGTGAAGGACGTGCCAGTGGATGGGTTCTGGTCGGTGACGGTCTACAACGCCAAGGGATTCTTCGACCCGAATCCGCAGAACGCGTACTCGCTCAACAACCTCACGGCGAAGAAGGCCGACGACGGTTCCGTGCGCATCCAGTTCGGCGGTTGCGACGGACAGGTCCCCAACTGCCTGCCGATCACACCGGGCTGGAATTACCTGGTTCGCCTGTATCGCCCGCGGGCCGAGGTGCTCAACGGCCAGTGGAAATTCCCGGAAGCGGTGCCCGCGTCCTGACCGCGCGTTTCGCCTCCGACCACGTCCCGGGAGTTGTCCGATGAACCGCCTGACGATGCCGCTCCTCGCGAGCGCCGCGTTGTGCCTCGCCCTCGTTGCCTGCAACCGCCAGACCCCGACGGAGCCCGCTGCCGGCGCGCCGGCCAGCGCACCGGCGGCAGCCGGTGAACCCACCGCCGATGAAGCGCGCGCCATCGCCAAGGACGCGTACATCTGGGGCTACCCGCTGGTGGAGAACTACAAGACGCTCTACCAGCAGGCCCTCGACCAGGGCGGGCCCAACTTCCATGCACCGCTGAACCAGATCGGCCATTCGGCCAACGTCGCCACGCCCAAGGACACGGCGATCATCACGCCGAATTCGGACACGCCGTACTCGTTCCTGTGGATGGACCTGCGCGCCGAGCCGCTGGTGCTGTCGATTCCCGCGATGGGCGACAAGCGCTATTTCTCCGTGCAACTGATCGACCTGTACACGTTCAACTTCGACTACATCAACCAGGCGCTGACGAAGGGCAAGGCGGGCAACTTCCTCATCGCAGGCCCCGACTGGAAAGGCGAAACGCCCAAGGGTGTCGACAAGGTGATCCGCTCCGAGACGCCGTTCGCCTACGCGCTGTTCCGCACGCAGCTGTTCGATCCCAAGGACCTGGACAACGTCAAACGCCTGCAATCGCAGTACAAGGTGCAGCCGCTGAGCGCCTTCGCCGGCACGCCCGCGCCGGCCGCGCCGCCGGCGGTGCAGTTCCCGCCGTACGACGCGCGCAAGGCCAACGACGTGGGCTTCTTCTCTTACCTCTCCTTCCTGCTGCCGTATGCGCCGCTGGACGACAGCGAGGCCGCGTTGCGCGATCGGCTGGCGAAGATCGGCGTGGTGCCGGGCAAGCCGTTCGACGAAAACGCGCTGTCTCACGCGATGCGCCAGGCCCTGCTGGATGGCATCGGTGATGCGAACAAGGAGTTCGAGAACTTCGCCGCCACGCAGATGAGCACCGACAAGGTGCGCAGCGCCGACATGTTCGGTACGCGCGCGCACCTCAAGGGCAACGCGTTGTACCGCTTCGCCGGTGCCAAGCAGGGCATCTATGGCAATTCGGCGTCCGAGGCCGATTACCAGGGCTATCTGGTGGACGCGAAGGGCCAGCCCCTGGACGCTTCCAGGCACGACTACGCGCTGCGCTTCCCCAAGGACGGGCTGCCGCCGACGAACGCGTTCTGGTCGATCACGATGTACGACGGCCCGACCAAGCTGCTGGTGGACAATCCGTTGAACCGGTATCTCATCAACTCACCGATGCTGGGTTCGCTCAAGCGCGACGCCGACGGCGGAATCACGCTGTACCTGCAGCATGCATCGCCCGGCAAGGACAAGGAAGCGAACTGGCTGCCCGCACCGGACGGCCCGTTCTACGCGATCCTGCGCAACTACAGCCCCAAGCCCGAGGTGATCGACCGCACCTGGACACGGCCGCCGCTAGAAACCACGCGCTGAGGCAGCGCCACAAAAAAGCCCCGCAATCGCGGGGCTTTTTGTCTGCCGGCGAACGTCCGGCTCAGCGCACTTCCGCCACTTCCACGCCGTCCAGACCCGCGGCCAGCGTCTTCGCGTCGCCGCCCTGGGCGAGCTTGATGCGCAGGCGCACTTCGTTCTGCGAGTCGGCGTAGCGCAGTGCGTCCTCGTAAGAGATCTCGCCGGCCTGGTACAGCTCGAACAGGGCCTGGTCGAAGGTCTTCATGCCCAGCTGCACGGATTCCTTCATCAGCTCCTTGAGCTTGTGGATCTCGCCGTCGCGGATGTAGTCCTGCACCAGCGGCGTGCCCAGCAGGATTTCCATCGCCACGCGACGGCCCTTGCCGTCCGGCGTCGGGATCAGCTGCTGCGCGACCACGCCCTTGAGGTTCAAGGACAAGTCCATCAGCAGCTGCTGGCGGCGGTCTTCCGGGAAGAAGTTGATGATGCGGTCCATCGCCTGGTTGGCGTTGTTGGCGTGCAGCGTGCACAGCACCAGGTGACCGGTTTCGGCGAAGGCGATGGCGTGGTCCATGCCCTCGCGCGTGCGCACCTCGCCGATCATGATCACGTCCGGCGCCTGGCGCAGCGTGTTCTTCAGCGCCGCTTCCCAGCTATCGGTGTCGATGCCGACCTCGCGCTGCGTGATGATGCAGCCCTCGTGCTTGTGCACGAACTCGATCGGGTCTTCGATGGTGATGATGTGGCCGGTCGAATTGAGGTTGCGGTAGCCGATCATCGCCGCGAGCGAGGTCGACTTACCCGTGCCCGTCGCGCCGACGAAGATGATGATGCCGCGCTTGGTCATCGCCAGCGTCTTGATCACCGGCGGCAGGTTGAGTTCTTCGACCGTCGGGATCTTGGTCTCGATGCGACGCAGGACCATGCCGACCTGGTTGCGCTGGTAGAAGCAGCTCACGCGGAAGCGGCCGACACCGGCCACGCCGATGGCGAAGTTGCACTCGTGCGTCTTCTCGAACTCCTCGCGCTGCTGCGGGTTCATCACGTTGAGCACCATGTCGCGCGACTGCTGCGGCGTCAGCGGGTTCTGCGTGATCGGCGCGATCTTGCCGTGGACCTTCATCGACGGCGGCATGCCGGCGGTGATGAACAGGTCCGAAGCCTTCTGATGCGCCATCAGCTTCAGGAACGAGGTGAAGTCGATGCTGCCGCCGGTGGCGGCGGACGCGGTGCCGTTGGTGCTGGTGTTCATGCATTGCTCCCCTGGGCCGGGATTCGAGATTCGGGGTAGGGGATTTGCAGGAGCAAACGCTCGTGCTTCCCGACCCGATCACGCTCCACGGCTTTTACGAATCCCGAATCCCGAATCCCCACTCCCGGAATCACTCGAACAACCGCTTGTCCTTCGCGTATTCCTTCGCCTGCGGACGCAGGATCAGGCCGCGCTTGACGAGGTCCTGCAGGTGCTGGTCGAGGGTCATCATTCCGTAGTTCTGGCCGGTCTGGATCGCCGAGTACATCTGCGCGACCTTGTCCTCGCGGATCAGGTTACGGATGGCCGGGATGCCGACCATGATTTCCCACGCCGCGGTACGACCGCCGCCGACCTTCTTCAACAGCGCCTGCGAGATGACCGCGCGCAGCGATTCGGACAGCATCGAGCGCACCATCGGCTTCTCACCGGCGGGGAACACGTCGATGATGCGGTCCACCGTCTTGGCGGCCGAGGAGGTGTGCAGCGTGCCGAACACCAGGTGGCCCGTTTCCGCGGCGGTCAGCGCCAGGCGGATGGTTTCCAGGTCGCGCAATTCGCCCACGAGGATGTAGTCGGGGTCTTCGCGCAGTGCCGAGCGCAGCGCTTCGTTGAAGCCGTGCGTGTCGCGGTGCACCTCGCGCTGGTTGATCAGGCACTTCTGCGAGGTGTGGACGAATTCGATCGGGTCCTCGACGGAGAGGATGTGGCCGTATTCGTTCTTGTTGATGTGATCGAGCATTGCCGCCAGCGTGGTCGACTTGCCCGAACCCGTCGGGCCGGTCACCAGGATCAGGCCCTGCGGCTGGTCGATCAGCTCGCGGAAGATCGGCGGGCAGCCCAGGTCGTCCAGCGACAGCACTTCCGAGGGAATCGTACGGAACACCGCACCGGCACCGCGGTTCTGGTTGAACGCGTTGACGCGGAAGCGGGCCAGGCCGGGAATCTCGAACGAGAAGTCGACTTCGAGGAATTCCTCGTAGTCGCGGCGCTGCTTGTCCGACATGATGTCGTACACCAGCGCGTGGACCTGCTTGTGGTCCAGTGCCGGGATGTTGATGCGTCGCACGTCGCCGTCCACGCGGATCATGGGCGGCAGGCCGGCGGACAGGTGCAGGTCGGAAGCTTTGTTCTTGACTGAGAACGCCAGAAGTTCGGCGATATCCATGCGTGCTCCCCTGCACTGCTGGAGTGAAACGGTGGAACGGAAGTACCCCTGGACCGCAGTATAGCCCTCACCCCTTGCCTTATTTCCACCACTTTCGACGGGAACTGAGACGTGCGCGCGCGCGCCCTTGAGGACATCCTGCTCCAACTGAAGAACGCTGCCGATGCCAGCGGCAGGCCAGAGCCGCGCCTGCTCGCAGTCAGCAAGACCCAGGATGCGACCGCCGTCGCGGAACTGGCCGATGCCGGCCAACGGGCCTTCGGCGAGAACTACGTCCAGGAAGCCGCCGCCAAACAGGCGGCCCTGGCCGACCGCGGCCTGGAATGGCACCTGATCGGCCACCTGCAGTCGAACAAGGCCCGCGAGGCGGCGGCCCAGTTCGACTGGGTCCAGACCGTGGACCGGCCCAAGCTGGTGGAGGCGCTCGCCCGCCATCGCGCCACCGACCGCGCACCGCTGAACGTGCTCATCCAGGTCAACATCGACGACGAGGCCAGCAAGCACGGCTGCCAGCCGGACGATGTCCCGGCGCTGGCGCAGGCCATCGCCGCGCAATCGCGGCTGCGCCTGCGCGGGCTGATGGTCATCCCCACTCCGCACCCCGACCCCGAACAGCGCCGCGGCGCCTTTCGCCGCACCCGTGCGCTGTTCGAGGCGCTGCGCGCGGGGCATCCGGGCGTGGACACGCTGTCGATGGGCATGAGCGACGACTTCGCCGTGGCCATCGCCGAGGGCGCGACGATGGTGCGCATCGGCACGGCGCTGTTCGGGGCGCGTCCGCGCAAGGACCCGCCCGACCCGGCGTGACGGGGAACCAGACCGGTTCCCCGGCCACAACAGTCGCGGCCGGACGGGTTGCTATCCTGCCGCGCATGAGCCACTCCAGCCCCTCGCCTTCTTCCGACCGCATCGCCTTCATCGGCGGCGGCAACATGGCCCGCAGCCTCATCGGCGGACTGGTCGCGCGCGGCCGTCCTGCCGACGCGATCCGCGTCGCCGAACCCGTGCCGGCCCTGCGCGACGCCCTCCAGCGCGACTTCGGCGTGGCGTGCGCAGACCATGCGACCAGTGCCGCCGAAGGCGCCGGCGTGTGGGTGCTGGCGGTCAAGCCGCAGGTCATGCGCGAGGTCTGCACGGCGCTTGCCGGGTTGGCGCAATCGCAGCGACCGCTGGTGATTTCCATCGCCGCCGGCATCACGGCCGGCCAGCTCGACCGTTGGCTGGGCGGCGGACTGCCGATCGTGCGCGCGATGCCGAACACGCCCGCGCTGCTCGGCGCCGGCATCACCGGGCTGTTCGCCAATGCCAGGACGGATGCGGCGCAACGTGCGGGCGCGAGCGCGCTGCTGGAGGCGGTCGGCCCGACGGTGTGGATCGAAGACGAACACCTGATGGATGCCGTCACCGCGGTGTCCGGCAGCGGCCCGGCCTATGTGTTCCTGCTGGCCGAAGCGATGCAGGCCGCCGGCATCGCGCAGGGACTTCCGCCCGAAGCCGCACGCGCATTGGTGCAACAGACGCTGCTCGGTGCGGCGACCATGCTCACCCGCCAGGACGAGCCCGCCGACGTGCTTCGCACGCGCGTCACTTCGCCGGGCGGGACCACGCAGGCGGCGATCGAAACCTTCGAAGCGGGCGGTTTCCGCGATCTGGTTGCACGCGCGATTGCCGCCGCGACCGAGCGCGGCCGCCAGCTCTCCGCCGCCAACGATTGAACGGAGCGACCCCATGCGCCATGCCCTTGCCCTTTCCCTGATGTGCGCCGCGACGCTCGTCGCCTGCGGCGGCAACGCACCGCCGGCACCGTCGTCGGGCAGCGCGGCGGCCTCGCAGGAAGCCGTCAGCCGCATCGGCGACGTGACCATCCGCGCCAGCGCCATTCCCACCGCCACCTTGTCCGAACAGATCGCCACGCAGTACGGCATCGCCCGCGCGGACAACACGGTGATGCTGCTGATCGGCGTGCGCCAGGGCAGCGACGCGCAGGAAACCGCCCTGCCCGCACGCATCACCGCCACTGCCACCGACCTGCGCGGACGTCAGCACCCCATCGAGATGCGCGAGCTGCGCAGCGGCGACTTGCTGGATTACGTCGGCACGATCGACATCTCGCCGCCGGACACGGTGCGCTTCGACGTAACGGTGGTGCGCGAAGGCGGCGCAACGTCGCAGATGCAGTTCACGCGGGATTTTTATCCGCGGTAGTGGGAGGTCGGGAATCGGGAATCGGGAATCGGGAATCGGGAATCGGGAAAGCGTCTCCGAAGCCGTCATCCCGGCGAAGGCCGGGACCCAGGCCCGTAACGCTCGGGCACTCCCTCGCAGGTGAACCACGTCACCTCACGGATTCCAGCCTCCGCTGGAATGACGAAATGCAGCAGATGACGCGACAGCCTGGATCCCGGCCCTCGCCGGGATGGCGGTCGAGGCGGAGCGGACCCTCAACCCCGCCGCACACCCCACGCCGCGATCACCCGCGCAATCTCCCGCACGCCATCCGTCAGCGCCGCCGGGCCCGGTTGCAGGATGATCGGCGACTTGATCTCGTGCAGCTCGCCATCGCGCACCGCGGGAATCGCGTCCCAACCTTCGCGCGCGGCGACCTTCTCGGGCCGGAATTTCTTCCCGCACCACGAACCCAGCACGATGTCCGGCGCACGCCGGACCACCTCGGACGGATCTTCCAGGATGCGCTGCTTCGCCAGCGACTCGGCCGCGCGTTCGGGAAAGATGTCGTCGCCGCCGGCGATGCGCACCAGCTCGGCGACCCACTGGATGCCGCTGATCAGCGGCTCGTCCCATTCCTCGAAATACACCTTCGGCCGGCACGGCAACGCGGCGGCCTGCGCCTGGATCGCATCGAGCCCGCGCCGCAACTCGTCCGCGTACGCGTTCGCGCGATCGGCCGCGCCGACCAGCGCGCCCAGGCGCCGCACGTAGTCGATGATGCCGTCCACGCTGCGATGGTTGCTGATCCACACTTCCACGCCATGACGGATCAGTTCGCCGGCGATCTCGGCCTGGATGTCGGAAAACCCGATCACGAAATCGGGCTTCAACTTGAGGATCTCGCCGATCTTCGCGCTGGTGAACGCGCTGACCTTGGGCTTTTCCTTTCGCGCGACGGCGGGCCGCACGGTGAAACCGCTGATGCCGACGATGCGGTCCTGCTCGCCCAGCGCGTAGAGCGTTTCGGTCGGCTCTTCGGTGAGGCAGACGATGCGGCGCGGCCCGTGCGTCACGATGCCACCTGCTTGCGGAAACACACCACGCGCTCGGCTTCATCGAAGAAGTGCGCGGCGTCGGCGGGCTGCGCAGGACGCACCTGGATCGCGCGCGTCGCGATCACGGGAACAGCATCCGGCGATGCCACTCGCCGGCGATGTCGCGCTCGTAGGCCTGGCGCTCGTGCAGGCGGAAGTCGGCGCCGTACCAGAACTCGATCACGTCCGGCTTCACGCGCAATCCCGTCCAGCGCGGCGGGCGCGGCACGTCGCGTCCTTCGAACTCGCTCTCGGCATGGGCCAGGCGATGCTCGAACTGCTCGCGCGATTCCAGCGTTTCCGACTGCTTCGACGCCCAGGCGCCGAGCTGGCTGCCGCGCGGACGCGAGGCGAAGTACGCGTCGGCTTCCGCGTCACTGACGATTTCCACCGCCCCTTCGATCCGCACCTGCACGCCGTTGCGCACGCGCGGCCAGTGGAACAGCAGCGCCGCGTGCGGATTGGCCTGGAGTTCGCGACCCTTGCGGCCGTCCAGGTGCGTGTAGAAGACGAAACCGCGTGCGTCGTGCGCCTTGAGCAGCACGACGCGCGCCGACGGGCGCGCATCGAGGCTGGCGGTGGCGAGCGTCATCGCGGTGCGGTCGGGCTCGCCGGCGTGCTGTGCTTCGTCGAACAGCACATCGAACGTGGCGAGGGCTTCTTTGAGCAGGGCGGGGGTATCCATTGCGCTATTGTGGGCCGATGCCGCCCCGTCTGCACCCCGCCGCCGGATTCGACGCGCCGCTGGTGGAACGCGTGCTCGCCGACGCGCTTGCGCCCGGGGTGAAGGTGTACGGCATCTGCGGCCTGCAGGGCTCGGGGAAATCGACGTTGGCCGCGCAGGTCGCCGCATTGGCGCGTTCGCGCGGGCAACGCGTGGCGGTGCTGTCGGTGGACGACGTCTACCTCGGGCGTGGCGAACGCCAGCGTCTGGCACGCCGCGTGCACCCGCTGCTGGCCACGCGCGGGCCGCCGGGCACGCACGATGTCGCGTTGGCTTGCACGACACTCGATGCCCTGCGCGCAGGCAGGCCGGTGCCATTGCCGCGCTTCGACAAACTGGCCGATACGCGCCTGCCTCCGTCGCGCTGGCGTCGCGTGGACACGGTCGACCTGGTGCTGTTCGAAGGCTGGTTCCTGGCCACGCCGCCGCAATCGCCCGACGACCTTCGCGAACCGATCAACGCGATCGAACGCGACGAGGATCGCGACGGCGTGTGGCGTCATTACTGCAACGAAGCACTTGGGCGCGATTACCCATCGCTGTGGTCGCGCATCGACCGTTTGCTGTTCCTGCAGCCGCCGGGGTTCGAGACCGTGCCGCAGTGGCGCTGGCAACAGGAGCAGGCGTTGCAGTCGCGCCGCGTAGGCCCGCACGCGATGGACCGGCCGCGTGTGGAGCGCTTCGTGCAGCTGTTCGAACGCGTGAGCCGGCAGGCGCTGCGCACGCTGCCGGGCATCGCCGACTGGACCCTGCGCCTGGACGCGCAGCGACGTCCGCTGGATTGAAGGCGCGTACGGCCGCACTGCGCGATGGCGCCAAGGAATCGCGAGGTTAGAATCCAACCATGAATCCCGCCCCCAACCTCGTTCTCGTAGGCCCAATGGGCGCAGGCAAGACCTGCGTCGGTCGACGCGTGGCGGAGCAGTTCGGGTTGCGGCTGGTCGATGCCGACCGCGAGATCGAACGCATCGCCGGCACGAGCATCAACACCATCTTCGAGATCGAAGGCGAGGCCGGTTTCCGCGCCCGCGAGCGCGCGGTGCTGGCGACGCTGCTGGGCGAGGACGGCATCGTGCTGTCCACCGGCGGCGGCGCGGTGCTCGATCCCGACAACCGCCGCCTCATGCGCGAACGCGGCTTCGTCGTGCACCTGATGGTGAGCGTTGAGCAGCAGCTGGCGCGGCTGGCGCGCGACCGCAGCCGCCCGCTGCTCGCCAGCGGCGACCGCGAGCAGGTGCTGCGCGACCTGTCGACACGGCGTGCGCCGCTGTACGCGGAGGTCGCCGACCTGGTCTTCGACACCGACCGCCACGACAGCACCGCCGCCGCCGAATGGCTGACGCGGGCGCTGGAGGCCCAGTGGCAACGGACGGCCGACACGCGGGCTTCATCCGCCACGGCGGGACAATGCGAAGACGGACCGGCGACCGTCCCCTCCCCTCCCAATCCGGAAACACGATGAGCACCATGCGCACGGTCAAGGTCGAGGGCGAGGCGCGCTACGACATCTGCATCGGACCGAACCTGATGGGCGATTCGGCGCTGTTCGCGCACGCGTTGCGCGGTCGTCATGCGCTGATCGTGAGCGACGAGAACGTCGCGCCGCTGTACGCCGACCGCGTGGAGGCCACGCTGCGCGCGGGGCGTCCGACGCTGGAGATCGCCTGCTTCGTCATTCCCGCCGGAGAGCAGGAAAAGACATTGGCGCGTTTCTGCCAGGCGCTGGACGCCCTGGCCACGCTGGGCGCCACGCGCGATGCGACGGTGGTCGCGCTGGGCGGCGGCGTGGTGGGCGACCTGGCCGGCTTCGCCGCGGCCTGCTGGATGCGCGGCATCGACGTGGTGCAGCTGCCGACGACGCTGCTGGCGATGGTGGATTCCTCCGTCGGCGGCAAGACCGCGGTGGACCTGCCCGCCGGCAAGAACCTCGTCGGCGCCTTCCACGCGCCGCGTGCGGTGATCGCCGACACGTCCTCGCTGCGTACCCTGCCCGATCGCGAACTGCGCGCGGGCCTGGCCGAAGTGGTGAAGTACGGGGCGATCTTCGACGCGGAATTCCTGACCTGGCTGGAAGCGCATGCGCAGGCGCTGCTGTCGGGCGACGACGCGGCGTTGTCGGAGGCGATCGCGCGCTCGTGCCGTTACAAGGCCGAAGTGGTCTCGCGCGATCCGTACGAACACGGCGAGCGGGCGCTGCTCAACTTCGGTCACACCTTCGGCCATGCGATCGAGGCCGAACAGGGTTATGCCGGTGCCGGCAGTGCGGCGCTGAACCATGGCGAGGCGGTGGCCGTGGGCATGGTGCTGGCGGCGCGACTGTCGGCTGCACTGGGCCGGGCGCCGTCGTCGGATACGGCGCGCCTGCAGGCCTTGCTGCAACGCCTGGGGCTGCCGACGGTGGTGCCCGCGGGGCTGGATCCGGAAGCGCTGGTCGCGCGCATGCGCCTGGACAAGAAGGCCGACGCGGCGGGCCTGCGCTTCGTGCTGTGGGAGCGCGCGGGGCAGGCCAAGGTGTGCGCGGGCGTGCCGGACGAACGCGTGCTGGACGTGCTGCGGGCGCGCTGAGGCGCTTCGCGTGAGACTTCCCCTCCCCTTGCGGTAGCGGGACGGCCCGCCGAAGGCGGCCTGCGACCGGGGAGCGGGAAGTACAATCCCCCACCATGCGCCTGCTCCTGCAACAACGGCCCGACGGCCGCGAAGCGCCCCGCTTCGTGCAACTGATGCTGCAGCCCGACCTGCTGGGCGGCTGGACACTGGTGCGCGAAAGCGGGCAGATCGGCGGACGCAGTACGTTGCGGCGCGAGCAGTTCCTCGACCAGGCCAGCGCCCTGGCCGCACTGGAAGCCGCCCGCGATCAGCAGCTCAAGCGCGGTTTCCAGCTGATGTTCGTGCAGGGCGCCGACGCTCCGAAGTAGCCCGTCCGGTAAAGCCGGGCGCCCGCAACAGTCCGGTGCGCACAGCCGCACCGCCCCCGCGCGGCGCGAACCGCGATAATGCCGCCCTCGCGCCGTAGCCGCGCCCCCGCGCCGAAGGATCCCCGATGACCGCCTCGCCCCTGAAGAACGACCGTTTCCTGCGCGCCCTGCGGCGCGAGCCCGTCGACCACACCCCGGTGTGGCTGATGCGCCAGGCCGGCCGCTACCTGCCGGAGTACCGCGCCACCCGCGCCGCGGCCGGCAGCTTCCTGGGCATGGCGAAGAATCCGGAACTGGCCTGCGAAGTGACGCTGCAGCCGCTGCGCCGCTTTCCGCTGGACGCGGCGATCCTGTTCTCCGACATCCTGACCGTGCCCGATGCGATGGGCCTGGGCTTGTACTTCGTCGAAGGCGAAGGCCCGAAGTTCGAGCGCCCGGTGCGCACGCACGAGGACATCGCCAAGCTCGCCGTGCCCGACATGGACCGCGAGCTGCGCTACGTCACCGACGCGGTGCGCACGATCCGCCGCGAACTCGACGGCGCCGTGCCGCTGATCGGTTTCTCCGGCAGCCCGTGGACGCTGGCCTGCTACATGATCGAAGGCGGCGGCAGCGAGAACTTCTCGAAGGTGAAGGCGCTGGCGCTCAACGACCCGGCGGCGATGCACCGCCTGCTGGACGTGGTGACCGACGCCGTCATCGCCTACCTCGACGCGCAGCGCCAGGCCGGCGCGCAGGCGCTGCAGGTGTTCGACACCTGGGGCGGCGTGCTGTCGCCGTCGATGTACCGCGAGTTCTCGCTGCGTTACCTGCACAAGATCGCGCAGGCGCTGCCGCGCGGTGATGAGAAGACGCCGCTGATCCTGTTCGGCAAGGGCAACGGCGCGTACCTGGAAGAACTCGCCGCCACCGGCGCCGAAGGCGTCGGCGTCGACTGGACCGTCGGCCTGGGCGATGCCGCGCGTCGCACGGGCGGCAAGGTTGCCCTGCAGGGCAACCTTGATCCGGTGACGCTGTACGCGCAGCCGGACGCGATCCGCCGCGAAGTCGGCCGCGCCCTGGACGACTACGCCGCGGGCAACGGCGACTCGCGCGAAGGCCACGTTTTCAACCTCGGCCACGGCATGTCGCCCGACATGAGCCCGGACCACGTCGCCGCGCTGGTGCAGGCGGTGCATGAGTTGAGCGCGCGCTGATACACGCGCTCCACTGCGCGACGCGACGGAGCGACGAGGCCGCAGCCTGCCCGCTCCGTCCGCCTCGTGACGGCTTGCCTCAGAACTTGAGATTGACGCTGGTGAACAGGTACCGCCCGGCCTGGTCGTAGCCGCGCGGCGCATTGGCATTCTCTGCCAACGTGTTGCCCACCATCGGCGGCGCCCTGTCGAAGAGGTTGTTGATGCCGACGGTCCACTCCGCCATAGAGCCGAGCTGGAACGTGCCGGAAAGGTCGAACCAGCTGTAGGCATCGATTCCGTTCCCGCGGGAAACGAGCAGCTGGTCCGTGGTCAGGTCCTTTCCGGTCAGCTCGTCCCTGTAGTCCAGCGAACCGTAGTAGCGCCAGCGCAGGTTGACGCTCCACGCGTCACGCGAGTAACGGAAGTTGGCGATGTGCCGCCACTTCGGGTTCTGGCAGGCGATGCTGATCAAGCCTGTGCAGTCGTAATCGAAAGCGTCCACGCCCGGCAGCGGCTTGACGGTGGATTCGAGTTCGCGCGTGCCCACGATGGACGCCATGGCGCGCCCGCCGAACATCTCCCAGCGGTAACTGGCATTGAGATCGAGACCACGGACCTGCTGATGGCCGATGTTGGCGCGCTGGTTATCGATGTAGCCGGTCGAACCCAGCCACAAGTCGCCGGAAGCGGGATTGCGATGGATGCGATCGCACAGGAACGGCGTACCCGAAGTCGCACAGCCGTTGAGAATGTTCTGCGCGCCCACGGAATCGATGCGGTTGTCGATCCGGATGTCGAAGTAGTCCAGCGCGATGTCCAGCCCCTTGAGCGGGCTCGCGACGAAACCGAGCGTGTAGGTGTCGGCTTCCTCCGGGGTGAGTGTGGGGTCCCCACCGGTGAAATTGTTGTACTGGCCGGCCGGGCTGTCCGGAATCTTCCCGTACTGCGCCGTAGTCACGCCCGTCCGCTGGCATTCGACCAGGGAGAATACGGGCGAGGTCCCTGCGCATCCGTCCGTGCCGCTGAACAGACCCAGCGACAGCGGCGAGAACAGCTCAACGATGCCCGGTGCGCGAATAGCCCGGTTGTACCCGCCGCGGACCTTGTAGTGCTCGAGGAAGTCGCCACCGAATCCAAGCTTGTAGGTGCTCGCCGAACCCGAACGGTCGTAATCGGAGTACCGATAGCCCAGGTCGAGGTTGAGGCGATCGACGATACCCACCTCCTTGAGGACGGGCAGCGCGGCCTCAGCGAAGAGTTCCTTCACTTCGATCTGCCCGGAAATCGGCGGCGAAGTACCGCCCGAGCCGGCGAAGTTCCCGGCTTCGGAGTTGCTGTCCGCGCGATAGTGCAGCTCCTCCCTGCGCCATTCGGCGCCCGAGACCAGCGATATGGTGTCGCCCCCGGCCCACGGCAAACCCACGCCAAGGTCGCCGGACACGTAGCCGTTGACGCCGGTCAGACTGGTTTCCGTCACCTCGGTGCTCACGCCCGCCAGCGTGTCCGCCGCCGCCCGGGTGACGCCGCCGGGCGACCAGACGTTGTACGGAACGCATCCCCGAAAGGATCCAGCCGGACAACCAAGCAACGCCTCCTCGACACGATCAGAGAGGAAATCGTTGACGCCGACCGCAGTGCGGTCGGTGCGCCCGAAAACGCCTGACACGTTGTACGACCAGTTGCCGTTGATCGCGCCTTCGGCGCCGGTCACCACACGGTATGCGTCGTCCTTGGCGTCCCAGAAGCGCGGGCCGCCCTCCACATTTCGCTTTCCGACGTTGATCGTCAGGGGTTCGCTGGCGTCGAGGCCAAGGTCCGCGCACATCGTGCCCAAAAGCGGGTCGCTGCAACGCAACGACAGGTCCTGGGCGAAGAACGTGCCGGACTCGGCGATCTGGGTCGAGGTGGTGCGATGGGTGAACATCAGATCGACGAACGGACGAAAATGCTGGTTCACTTCCAGCTTCAACGACGCGCCAAAGTTCAACCGGTCCTCCGGCCGCTGGTAATAGTTGATCGGGGCGTAGTTGTAGACGTCGTCGGTACCTGGCGCCCAGGAACCGTTCGGATTGAGATGCGCACCGAAGCCGTACTGCGCGAGCGTGTCGGCCGCGTCGAAGACATAGAAGTTGGGGCGCCCCGCGGTGCCCGAGCCTCCGCACGCCTTTCCCGACGCATTCAGCGCACACGAGGAGTAGTCGCGTTCACCTTGGAACAGGGCATCGTTTCGCCGCCACGTCAGCCATGCACTGGCATGGCCCAACCCTTCGGCGAGGCTGCTTCCCCAGATCAGGTCGATGTTCCTCGACTTGCCGTCCAAGCCGGAATTGCCCGTGGGATAGCGGAAGCCCCGCTTATCCATCAGGCCCTGGATGTAGCCGTTGTCGTTGTCGTGCTGGAACCCCGAATAGCCGAGGTTGACCTGGAACCCCTCGAACGCATCATCGATCACGAAATTGACCACGCCCGCGACGGCATCCGCGCCGTATACCGCGGAGGCGCCGCCGGTGAGGATGTCCACGCGTTTGATGAGGCCGGCGGGAACCTGGCTCAGGTCCACGCCTCCGCTCGTCCCGCCGGCCTGAGCGCGCTGTCCGTTGATCAGCGTCAGCGTCCGGTCGTTACCGAGCCCGCGCAGGCTCGCGGTCGGATAGCCGGTGGCCCCATTGTTGGCGAAGGAATCGAAGTACGGCGTCAACTGCGGCATCTGATTTACCAGATCCTCGACGCGTGTGGTGCCAGTGACCTTGAACTCTTCCCTGTCGATCTCGGCAACCGGACTGGAAGCAGTGACGGTCTGACTCTGGATGCGAGTACCCGTAACGGTGACGGCATCGAGGTCGGTGGCCGCCTGCCCCGACGGCGAGGTTTCCTGCGCCTGCGCGTTGGTGGGAATGACGAGAATGGGGGTGGTCAACGCAAGTGAAAGAACGATCGCGTCGCGCAGCTTGGAGGTGTTCGGGATCATCTCTTCTGATACTCCGGCAGGTAATGGCGGAACCGTGGACTTCCACAGCCGCGGCCGGGCGTTCGAAGGAGCGAATCGGTGATCGAATCGCATGACGTACGGGAATGCCGCCGCCATCGCGCCGCAAACAGCGGCACCGCATGCGGTGCTTGCATTCTGGTCGTGCTTGTTCCCCTGCCCAGCCACAAACTGCGTGACTGCGCTATGAATTGCACAAGCAACGGCACGCAATCATTTAGAAAATGTCGTCCACTGCAGCGCGATGCCGTCGCCGCGGCCAAAGCGATATCGCGGGAACACGCCTGCGAAACCCAGAACCGCACGCGAGCGCAGCCATCATGTCGCGCAGGTTGGCCGCTGCAGACGCACAGTCCGGATGGCGATGGAGGTTTCGAAAGGGGGCTGCGTCCGTCATTTCGACGGGGTCCAACGGCGAGGTTAGGCGAATCGGGTTAGCGTCGCGGCACGCTCGCCAGCAACCCCGCCAGCATCCCGCCCGTCACCGGCTTGCGCAGGAAGCCCTGGAATCCCGCGGCCGTCGCCTGCGGTTCCACCTCCGCATCCGCACGCGCGGTGATCGCCAGCAGCGGGCGCGTGAAGCCCTGCAGGCGCAACTGTTGCGCCAGCGCGAAGCCGTCCATCCCCGGCAGGTCCAGGTCCAGCAGCGCCGCATCGAACCCGCCCGTCGTCGCCTCCGCCAGCGCCGCCAGCGCGTGCGCGACGTGCACCACGCGATGGCCCTGCACACGCAGCAGGCCGCAGATCACCTCCGCCACCGTCGGATCGTCTTCCACCAGCAGCAGCGACAGCGGCCCGCCGCGCGCGGCCAGCAGCGCTTCGGCGCCGTCGTGCGCGTCCGGCGCCGCCACCGACGGCAACGGCAGTTCGACCAGGAACCGCGCGCCTTCGCCCGGCGCACTCTCCACTCCGATCGTGCCGCCCATCTCCGCCGTGAGTTCCTGGCAGATCGCCAGGCCCAGGCCGCTGCCGCCGTAACGCGCCGCCGTGCGTGCGCCCTCGGCCTGTTCGAACCGGCGGAACAGCCGCGCCTGCTGCTCCTCGCTCAGGCCCGGGCCGGTGTCGGCGATCTCGAACCGCACGCCCTGCGGCGACAACGCCGACACCCGCAGCGACACCGATCCCTGCTCGGTGAACTTGATCGCGTTCGCCAGCAAATTCAGCAGGATCTGGCACACGCGATTCACATCGCCGCGCAGGCCGCGCGGCGCGTCCGGATCGACCGTGATCAGGAACGACAGCCCGCGCTGTCGTGCCAGCGGCGCCATCAGCGTGGCGGCTTCGTCCACGACCGTGCGCAGGTCGAACGGTGCGTCGGCCAGTTCCAGGCGGCCCGACTCGATGCGCGCCAGGTCGAGCGCGTCGTTGACCAGGCGCAGCAGATGGCGGCCGGCGCGGCGGATCGAATCGACGTAACCGCGTTGCTGCTGATCCAGCGGCGTGTCCATCAGCAACTCGCTCATGCCCAGCACGCCGGTCATCGGCGTGCGCACTTCGTGGCCCAGCGTGGCGAGGAAACGCGTCTTGGCCAGCGACGCCTGCTCGGCGACTTCGCGTTCGTGTTCCGACCACTGCCAGGCATGGCGACGCTTCAGGCGCCGGCGGTACACATCCGCCGTCCACCAACCCACCAGCAACGCCAATCCCGCGAATCCCGCCGTCGCCGTCCACGTCTGCCACCACGGCGGCGACACCGCGAACGACACCGACTGCGGCTGCGACCACACCTGGTCCGCGCCGCGTGCGATCACTTCGAGCCGGTAGTCGCCGGGCGGCAGCTGC